>JAVHQY010000048.1:0-4965 GCA_036171375.1 Rhodoferax sp.
CAACGTTCATGCGGCGTTGGTGAAAACGCCCCGCGGTCAACTTCTGGATCTGGGTTTACCGCCGCTGCCGCAGCGCGGTGCGCGCCGCCGCCAGGTCCCAGCCAGCCCAACCGCAGCTCTTGAACAGCACCGGGCCGGACGAACGCAGTGTTCGCTGGCGCAGCACATCGCCCAGTGTCGGCAAATCATCCAGCGCTACGCCCGCTTGCAGCAGGTCACCGGCTTCGTGGCGGGCCGCGGCGGCATCGAGCACCACCCGGCCATGGCGGGCGATGTCCTGACAGATGGCCGCACTCAACTCGACCATCTTGGGCGTGAAAGCGCCGACCGCAGCGATGAAAGCATCGCGGCGCGGCAGCGCCTCCAGCACCACGCCCGCGGCGGGAGTGCAGGTGACGACCAGCGGGCAATCGGCCAGCGCCTGGTTCGGGTCAGCGACGCTGCGCGCAGTAGCGCCCAGCGTGCGGGCGAAATCGGCCAGGGTGTCGGCGCTGGCGGCAGTTCTGGAGGCGATCACCACCTCGCGCACGCCCAACTCCTGCACGAACGCCTGCAAGTGCGCGCGACCCTGGGCACCGGCACCGACGATCAACAGCGCGCCGTCCGGCTGCGGTGCCAAGCTGCGTGCTGCCAGCAGGGAGACGGCGGCGGTGCGCCGGGCCGTGACCGTGGGTCCGTCCAGGATGAGTTTGCGCTGCCCGCTGGCGATGTCAAACACCACCACATCGCCCTGGATCGTGGCGCGGCCGGTGCCGGCGTTGGCCGGGGTAAAAGTGATGAGCTTGCTGATGGCGATGCGCCGGTCCAGCGCGGGCATCACGAACAGGCTGCCGCCGCCCGGCAGCGCTTGCACCAGTCGCGCTGGAACCTGCACGTCGTCATCCAACAACAGGCTTTCAATTTCCTGGCTCAATGCCCCATACGGCAACAGCGCGGCAGTGTCCCGGGCGTTGAGCAGAAGGCCAGACTGGGCACCGTTGAAATCCGCTTGCAGTCTGCTCATGGCAGCATGTCGGTCATGTTTGCGTGATGGCCTGCCAGTGGCACGGCTGCAGGGACGCGGGGCGCGGCATCGCGCACCGAGCATTCGCTGGGTTGGGATTTGATCAGCAAGTAGTTCATCGCGCTGAGTTTGCCAGCATTTGGCCGCTGCTGCACGCACGGCTTGAGCTTTTGTTCAAGGGTAACGCGCCTTTTCCAAAAATTACTCAATTGACTGAGTAAAATTAGTCAAACTATTGAGTAATTTATAAATCATGACCATTGAACGTGCTGCATTGCCCGGCTTTTGCGCCCGTCTGCAAGAGCCACGGCGTTTTTTGCAAGTGCTTGCTGGGCCGCGCCAGGTGGGTAAAACCACCTTGGTGCGTCAGGCCTTGGCCAAGCTGTCAGGCATGGCCCAGCACAGCGTCAGCGCCGACAACCCTGGGCTGGTGGGCAGCACTTGGCTGAAGGCGCAGTGGGAGACCGCGCGTGCGCTGGCGACTCAGGCCGGAAGCTGCATTCTGGTGCTCGATGAAGTGCAAAAGCTGCCGGACTGGACGCAAGAGGTCAAACGCCTGTGGGACGAGGACACGCATAGCGCTCGCGATGTGCGGGTGGTGGTGCTGGGCTCTGCGCCCTTGCTGATTGCGCGCGGGTTGACCGAGAGCATGGCCGGACGTTTTGAGCTGACCCGCATGGGGCACTGGACGTTTGCCGAAATGCACGCCGCGTTCGGTTTCACACTGGACGAATTCATCTATTTCGGCGGCTACCCCGGTGCCGCCAGTCTGGTGGGCGAACCAGCGCGCTGGGCCGCGTATGTGCGTGACGCGCTGATCGAGACCACCATCAGCAAAGATGTGCTGTTGATGAGCCCGGTGCAAAAGCCCGCGTTATTGCGCCGGGTGTTTGACCTGGCCTGCCGCTACAGCGGACAAGAGCTGAGCTATCAAAAAATGCTGGGGCAATTGCTGGATGCGGGCAACACCACCACGCTGGCACATTACCTGGAACTGCTCGAAGGCGCAGGCATGGTGTGCGGGCTGCAAAAGTATTCTGGTCAAGCGCTGCGCCAGCGTGGTTCCAGTCCCAAACTGCAGGTGTTCAACACCGCCTTGATGGGGGTGAACGCCATGCTCGAAGGCTTTGACTTGATGCGCTTGCGTGCCACGCCCGAGCTTTGGGGGCGTATCACTGAAAGCGCGGTCGGTGCCGAGTTGCTGGCGCGGCATCTGGACCACAGCAGCACGCAGCCGCAGATGTACTACTGGCGCGACGGTACCAACGAAGTGGATTACGTGTTGCGCTACCGGGGCGAGTTGTTCGCTTTTGAAGTGAAAAGCGGGTTTAACCATGGCAATGTCAAAGGCCTGGATGCATTCTGCAAGCTCAACACCACGTGTCGGCCCTTGGTGCTGGGCACCGGCGGCTTGCCGCTGCGAACCTGGTTTGCGGCCGCCCAGGAATAATATCAGATACTGCCATTGGGGCCTGGCCCCTTTTATGCCCGATACTCAAACCGTCATGCTCGAACAACCCCGCCAGCTACGCCGCCGCACTTTGGCCTTGGCCATTGTGATCGCCACCTATGTGCTGTCTTTCTTTCAGCGCTTTGCGCCGGCCGGGATTGCCACCGATCTGGCGGCCGCATTCAATACCACCGCGTCGTCGCTGGGTGCGCTGGCGGCCACTTATTTCTACGTTTATACGCTGATGCAGGTGCCCACCGGCATCCTGGTCGATACGCTCGGACCGCGCCGGATCTTGCTGCTGGGCGGCGTGGTCGGTGGTGCGGGCAGCCTGTTGTTTGGGCTGGCCCCGGGGTTGGCGCTGGCGCTGGTCGGGCGCACCCTGATCGGGTTGGGCGTGTCGGTCACCTTTATTGCGATGTTGAAAATCATCGCCGTCTCGTTTGAAGAGCGACGTTTCGCCACGCTGGTGGGGCTGGCCATGTTGATCGGCAATCTGGGTTCGGTGCTGGCTGGCGCGCCGCTTTCCTGGCTGGCACAAATTACCCCTTGGCGCGGCATCTTTGTGGCGCTGGCGGGTGTTTCAGTGCTGCTCGGCATTGCCTGCTGGGTGCTGGTGCGCGAGCGCGCGGTGGCAGCGGGCAAGCCCGAGCCAAAAACGACGTTTGACCGCGCGCTGGTTCTGGCCGGGCTGCGCAGCGTGCTCGCCAACCGCGCCACCTGGCCCACGGTGTTTGTCAATTTTGGAGTGTGCGGCAGTTTTTTTGCTTTTGCCGGCTTGTGGGCGACACCGTTTTTGATGCAGGCCAAAGGCTTGCCGCGCGCGGTTGCAGCCAATCACGTGAGCCTGTATTTCGTCGGTTTTGCACTCGGCTGTGTGGCTATCGGGGCGCTGTCTGACCGTCTGGGCAAACGCAAGCCGGTGCTGATCGTGGCCAGCCATTTGTATGTGCTGTTCTGGCTGGTGTTGCTCTCCAATCTGGCCTTGCCGCTGAGCGCAAGCTATGGCCTGTTCGCCCTGATGGGTCTGGTCACCGCCGCTTTCACTTTAACCTGGGCCTGCGTCAAGGAAGTCAACGCACCGCTGCTCTCGGGCCTGTCCACCAGCGTGACCAACATGGCCGGTTTTCTGGCCGGTGCCGTGTTGCAGCCGCTGGTTGGCTGGGTGATGGACCAGAGCTGGCAGGGCGGCCTCACCAGCGAAGGCGCGCGCCTGTTTACGCCACAAGATTTTCATTCTGGTTTGCTGCTGCTGGGAGCGGTGGCGGCGCTGGGTGCCATCGCCTCGTGGTGGATTCGCGAGACCGGCTGCCGCAATATCTGGAAGCCGGTGCGGTAAAGGGGGGATTGCGATCTAGCACGCGCCCCTGAATTCAACCTAGATTCCTCAGTTGACCGCTTATTTCCTTCACTAAGTGCTTATGAATGCTGGCTATTTCAGCGTTGATCGACTTCACCTTTTGGGTGACAGCGCTACGCACCCGATTGAGCCGCTGGCAACGCGCCTGGGGGCGTTGCTCCTCCTCGCAGGCAGTAAGCCTGCAGCGTCGTCGCGCCTACCCAGACGCGCCGCCTGCAGCCCACTCGGGCGTGTTCAACTGAGGAATCTAGGTTCAACCGGTCGATGCAACACACTGGTAGTGCGTAAGCAGAAGCAGTCTTTGCCAGATGGAAAAAACTCGAATTGACAAATGGCTTTGGGCGGCGCGTTTTTTCAAGACCCGCTCGCTCGCCGCGCAAGCGCTTGAGCGCGGGCGCGTCCAGGTCAACACGCTCGATGCCAAACCGGCAAAAGAAGTCAAAGTTGGCGATGTCGTCACTTTCAGGCAAGACCAGGTGCCCCGCACCGTGGTACTTAAAGGCATCAGCGAACAACGTGGCCCTGCCATCGTGGCCCAGCTCCTGTATGAAGAAACGGCCCAAAGCCTGCAGCAAAGAGCCCTGATCGCAGAACGTCATCGCCTAAGCCCTGAGCCCGCACTGGCGATTGAGCACGGTCGCCCAAGCAAACGTGATCGCCGCCAGCAAAGCGACTTGAACGAGCGCTGGCGCGCATCGATCGACTGACGAATAGCTTGCGCCCGACCGGGATCAGAGTCGCCGCCGCACGCACCGCTTGAGTCTGGTTTAAGGATAACGCCCCTTGTATGTTCGGAATTTGAGAATAGATTGGATAGTAGCGGTCTGTGGAGCTTGTGGGCAAAGGGGTGCGCGGTGGGAAACGCGAAGCGTTTTCCACGGCCAGCGGGTGCGTCGATGGGTCAATGTGGAGCGCCCTGCGCTACGAAAACTGGAACAGCTTGATTGGTCGTCAGTTTTGGAGGATCTGAGCGTCCCGCCTGGGAATCAACTGGAAGCCTTGCGAGGAAACCGAAAGGGTCAGCACAGCATTCGGGTCAACAACCAGTGGCGCGTATGCTTCGTGTGGACGCCCGAGGGTCCCAAAGACGTAGAGATCGTTGACGACCATTGAAGGAGTACCGCATGCGCACGATTGCCCCTGTCTCCCCTG
>JAVHQY010000049.1:0-4952 GCA_036171375.1 Rhodoferax sp.
CCCTGCAACGCTGTTCGATGCCACAGCCGATGGCGCCTCGGTATGCGGTACAAATTCAGTGCTCTTCCGCTGGAGTATCAGGCAGAATGCTGGTGCGCAGCACGGTGGCCAGCAAGCCACTGGCCACGATCAGCGCCATGCCGGCCCACCCCAGCAGCGGAATCTGATCGCCAAACAAAAACAGGCTGTAGAGCGCTGCAAAAACGATCCCCGAGTATTGCAGATTGGCCACCAGCAAAGTTGAGCCGCGGCTGTAGGCGCGCGTCATGCACCACTGGCCCAGCGATGCCAGCACGCCGATGGGGATCAGCCAGGCGGCGGCCTGCCAACTCACCACCCGCCATGGGGTCAGACCGGTGAACACAATGCCAACGCCTCCGGCCAACGCCGAAGCCAGTGAAAAATAAAACACCGTGCGACCTTCCGGCTCACCGGCACGCGCCAGCGCCGCCACCTGCAAATAAGCCAACGCCGCGCCCAGACCCGAGAGCAGACCGACCAGGCCGGCAAACAGTTGATCGTGATCGATGGTCGGTCGCAGCAGCAGCACGACACCGGCAAATCCCGCCAGCACCGTCAGCAGCAACGGGCCCTGGCGAGTAGCTGCGCCGTACAGCATGGCACCACCCACCACAAAAGCCGCCACCCAGATTCCGCTCATGTAGTTGAGCGTCATGGCAGTGGCCAGCGGCAAATGGGCAATGGCATAAAACCATGATCCCAGCGAAGACACGCCAATGATGGCGCGCCAGGCGTGCATCATGGGCACCGGTGTGCGCAGTGACACGGCGCGGGTGCGCAGCACCAGGGCGATGAAAATCACGCTGACCACACCGCGGTAAAAAACCAGCTCAAAAGTGTTGAAACTGGCGGAGGCGACCTTGACCCCAACGCCCATGCTGGCAAAGAAAAACGAAGCCAGGACCATCCACAGCGCTTGCATTGAGAAAACTTTGTCGGGTTGAATCGGTTGGCCCGATTATCGCCGCCCAACCCGCGCATTTCCGGCGCAAGCGGCTGTGGCCAGCACCACTAGAATCGGGCTTTGCAACCGCCCCTAACCCTCAAGTCCAATCCATGGCTGCCGCCCCCAAACCCACTGCCACCGAACCGGCCAGCTACGAAGCTGCGCTGAGCGAGCTCGAACAACTGCTGGCGCGGCTTGAGTCGGGCGAGCTGCCGCTGGAGCAATTGCTGGCGCAATACCAGCGTGGTGCCAGCCTGCTTGAATTCTGCCGCGCACGGCTGCAAACGGTGGAAGACCAGTTCAAAGTGCTCGACCAGGGCGTACTCAAGACATGGAAGCCGCAGTGAATTCAGCGCCATTTGAGATCGGGCGCTGGAGCCAGCAGCAGTTGGACCGGGTGGAGCAAGCGCTTGACCGCTGGGTCAGTGCGGCACCATCCGGCGGCCACCAGGCACCGCTTGATCTGGTGGCGGCCATGCGCTACGCCGTGCTCGACGGCGGCAAACGGCTGCGACCGCTGCTGGTACTGGCGGCCGCCGAAGCGACACAGAATTTGCGTCTCACACCGCTGGCAACCGATACCCACGACAACGACGAAGCGGCACTGCGCGCGGCCTGCGCGGTGGAATTGATTCACGCTTATTCCCTGGTGCACGATGATTTGCCGTGCATGGACAACGACGTGCTGCGCCGTGGCAAACCGACGGTGCACGTGAAATTTGGCGAAGCGCGTGCGCTGCTGGCAGGCGATGCGCTGCAGGCACTGGCGTTTGAATTGCTCACGCCAGACACTGGTGTGCGCCCACAGCTACAGGCGTGGCTGTGCCGCTTGCTGTCGCGCGCCGCCGGCAGCGTTGGCATGGCGGGTGGCCAGGCGATTGACCTGGCCAGCGTCGGGCTGGCACTGAGCGAGCGCGAACTGCGCCAGATGCACAAACTCAAGACCGGTGCCCTGTTGCAAGCCAGCGTGATGATGGGTGCCGCCTGCGGTCACAGCGACGATCGCGCCAGCGCTGGGCTGGCGGCCTACGGTGCGGCGATCGGGCTGGCGTTTCAGGTGGTGGACGATATTTTGGACGTGACGGCGGACTCAAAAACGCTGGGCAAAACCCCGGGCAAGGATGCCGCCCAGGGCAAGCCCACTTTTGTCTCGCTGCTGGGGCTGGAACAGGCAGCGGCTTGCGCGCAGCGCCTGCGCACGCAGGCGCTGGCCAGCCTGCAAGCCAGCGCACTGCCGCAGACGCAAGCGCTGCAAGGCCTGGCCGACGCGCTGGTGAACCGGGTTTGCTGACCCAATGTACCCATTGCTGCAAACCATCAACTCCCCGGCCGATCTGCGCCTGCTCACGCGTGCCGAGCTTGGCACGCTGGCGAGCGAACTGCGCGCCTACTTGATCGAGAGTGTTGCCAAAACCGGCGGCCACCTCAGCTCCAACCTTGGCACGGTCGAACTCAGCGTGGCGCTGCACTACGTTTTCAACACACCGCACGACCGGCTGGTGTGGGATGTCGGGCACCAAACGTACTCGCACAAAATCCTCACCGGTCGGCGCGAGCGCCTGGCCACGCTGCGTCAACTCGGCGGTTTGAGCGGTTTCCCGCAACGCGGCGAAAGTGAATTTGATGCCTTTGGCACAGCGCACTCGAGCACCTCCATCTCGGCCGCTTTGGGGCTGGCGCTGGCGGCCAAAATCAAGGGCGAAGAGCGGCACTGCATTGCCGTCATCGGTGACGGTGCGATGACGGCCGGCATGGCGTTTGAAGGTCTCAACAACGCGGGGGTGAGCGAGTGCAATCTGCTGGTGATCCTCAACGACAACGACATGTCGATTAGCCCGCCGGTGGGAGCGCTCAACCGCCACCTGGCCAAGCTGCTCAGCGGCCAGTTTTACGCGGCTGCCAAGAGCGTGGGCAAAACCGTTCTGAAGGGCGCGCCGCCCTTGCTCGAGCTGGCCAAACGCATCGAAGAAAGCGCCAAAGGCATGGTGGCACCGGCCACGTTGTTTGAAAAATTTGGCTTCAACTACATCGGCCCGATCGACGGCCACGACCTCGATTCGCTGCTGCCAACACTGGAAAACATCAAGCATCTCAAAGGGCCGCAACTGCTGCATGTGGTGACGAAAAAAGGCCACGGTTACCACCCGGCCGAAGTCGATCCGATTGCCTACCACGGCCCGGGCAAATTTGACCCCGCCGTTGGCTTGGTCAGCCCCAGCCAGCCCGCGCCGACCACTTTCACCCAGGTCTTTGGCCGCTGGCTGTGCGACATGGCAGCAAACGACCCGCGCTTGGTCGGTATCACGCCGGCGATGCGTGAAGGCTCGGGCCTGGTGGAGTTTGAGCAGCGTTTCCCGGACCGGTATTTTGACGTGGGCATTGCCGAGCAGCACGCCGTGACTTTTGCCGCGGCACTGGCGTGTGAAGGGCTCAAACCGGTGGTGGCGATTTATTCCACTTTCTTGCAGCGCGCCTACGACCAGTTGATTCACGACGTGGCGATTCAAAACCTGCCGGTGGTTTTTGCGCTCGATCGCGCCGGTCTGGTCGGCGCCGACGGTGCCACGCACGCCGGGGCTTATGACATTGCTTATCTGCGCTGCATTCCCAACGTCAGCGTGGCGTGTCCGGCCGATGAAAACGAATGCCGCCAGTTGCTCAGCACGGCGTTTGCGCAGAATCACCCAGTGGCCGTGCGCTATCCGCGCGGTGCCGGTGCGGGTGTTGCCGTGCAAAGCGGTCTGGAGACACTGCCGTTTGGCACCGGCGAAATCCGGCGCAGCGGCAAAGGCGTTGCCATTCTGGTTTTTGGCACGCTGCTGTACGCCGCGCTACCGGCGGCGGAAAAAATCAATGCCACCGTGGTCAACATGCGCTGGGCCAAACCGCTGGACCTGGACTTGTTGCTCCAGGTCGCTGCCAGCCACGCCGCCCTGGTAACGCTCGAAGAAGGTGCCATTGCCGGTGGCGCTGGCAGCGCCGTGCTGGAAGCACTGCAAGCGGCGCAAGTGATTAAACCGGTGTTGCAACTTGGTTTGCGCGATGAATTCATTGAGCATGGTGACGCGCACCAACTGCTGGCGCTACAAGGACTCGATGCGCCGGGCATTGAGCGCGCCATCGCCGGGCGTTTTGCCCAGTTTCTTGCGCTCGATCAAGCCCTGCCAAAATCAACGTCCTGACAGCCGTTTGCGCCAGTTTCGGCAAGGGATGCTCTGCATAACTCAACGCGAGTGGGTGCAGTGCGGATCGGGATGGGATGCAAGGCGCATTTTGCCGCCAATAGCACGTGCTATTGGCAAGAAAGGCAACGCCGCAGACCGCCCGAGTCCGCGCTAGCAGCCGCCGTGAGGAGTTGTGCAGAGCATCCCAAGGGTAAACCCTCAAGAGACCCGGGACAGAGATTCCTACAATACACGCTGACTGTTTACGAGTCGTCGTTGTGCCGGATGGCACGCGGTTTTTTTCTACTACTTCTGGAGAAAATTTAATGGATCGTCGCTCTCTCATCAAGCACGCCGGCATTGCCGGTGTGCTGGCCGCTGGCGCTGCGCCTGCGGTGCACGCGCAAGGTGCTGCCATTCGCTGGCGCCTGGCATCGAGCTTTCCAAAATCGCTCGACACCATTTTTGGTTCGGCCGAAGTTTTTGCCAAAAAAGTGGGCGAAATGTCGGGCGGCAAATTCACCGTCACCGTGCATGCGGCTGGCGAATTGATGCCTCCTTTTGGTGTCCTCGATGGCGTGCAAAAAGGCACCGTCGAACTGGCCCACACGGCACCGTATTATTTCTATGGCAAGGATCCCACTTTCTCGATCGACTGCGCCATTCCCTTTGGTTTGAACAGCCGCCAGATGACGGCCTGGATGTATGACGGCAATGGGTTGAGCCTGCTGCGCGAGTTCTATGCCAATTACAACGTCGTCAACTTCCCGATGGGCAACACCGGCGCTCAAATGGGCGGCTGGTACCGCAAGGAAATCAAG
>JAVHQY010000050.1:0-1040 GCA_036171375.1 Rhodoferax sp.
AGGTTCTGGCAGATGCCGGGATAGACGCAACTCGGTTTGCGGCAGGCGGCTTCGATCTGCGGGCTTTTGCAGCCCAGCCGGTACATGTTGGCAGTCGGCCCGCCCAGGTCGGAGATGGTGCCGGTGAAGCCCTTGACATGGTCGCGAATGTCTTCGATCTCTTTGATGATGGAGTCTTGCGAGCGGCTCTGGATGATGCGCCCCTCGTGCTCGGTGATCGAGCAAAAAGTGCAGCCGCCGAAACAGCCGCGCATGATGTTGACGCTGAAGCGGATCATCTCCCAGGCCGGGATTTTGCTGGCGTGCTCATGACTGCCGTTGGCATCGGCGTAGCTCGGGTGCGGGCTGCGCGCGTAGGGCAAACCAAAGACGTAGTCCATCTCGGCCGTGCTCAGCGGAATCGGTGGTGGATTCATCCAGACATCGCGCGCCGTGGCACCGCTGCCGTGCGCCTGCACCAGCGCGCGGGCGTTGCCAGGGTTGGTTTCCAGGTGCAGCACGCGGCTGGCGTGGGCGTACAAAACGGCATCGGCCTTGACCTGCTCGTAACTGGGCAGGCGGATCACGGTGTGATCGCGCGGCGGTGCTTTGACACGCAACGTAGCTGAATCGGGGTCAGATCCCAATTCGGGGCGAGACGGACGAGCTGGCCAATATCGCATCACCGATTTGGGCTCTGACCCCAATTCAGCGGCCCCCAATTCAGCGTTCGTGCAAACACTGCCGCGCTGGTCTGCCTGCTCGCTCGTTGTCAGATAAGGACTGATGTGCGACTCGACGCGACCGGGCTCATCGACGCCGGTCGAATCAATCTCAAACCAGCCCAGGCGCGATGCGTCGTTGGAGTGGCGCACGAACGCCGTGCCGCGCACATCGGTGATTTTCTCCACCGGTTCCCGCGCCGCCAGACGGTGCGCGATCTCGACAACGGCGCGCTCGGCGTTGCCGTAGAGCAGCAAGTCACACTTGGCATCGACAACGATAGAGCGGCGCACTTTGTCGCTCCAGTAGTCGTAATGCGCAATGCGGCGCAGCGAGCC
>JAVHQY010000051.1:0-20123 GCA_036171375.1 Rhodoferax sp.
CCCCTTTCCGCCCGGCGGGGCAGGAAGGGGGCGGGGGGGGATTGAGTGGGGCCAAAAATGAAAACGGATAGATTCTTTTCACCGACTACAACGCAGTTCGATGCCACAGCCGAAGGCCGGGGGACACGAACGGCGGCGCGTACTCCTGCCCCGCTGCGTGCTGGATCCGCCAGGTTCAATGACTTTGTTGGTTCAGCTATAAGCCGCCTCGCCGTGCGACGTGATGTCCAGCCCTTCACGCTCGTCTTCTTCGCTCACGCGCAGTCCGATGGTCAGGTCAACAATCTTGTAGGCAATGACCGAGACCACGCCCGACCAGACAATGGTTGTCAGAACTGCTTTGGCCTGAATCCAGACTTGCGCGGCGATCGAATAGTCAATAGAAGTCACCGCCGTGGCAGTCACCCAGTCGCCGACAAAACTCGGGCCGCCGAGCGCGGGCGAGTTGAAGACACCGGTCAGCAAAGCACCGGTGATGCCGCCCACCCCATGCACCCCAAACACGTCAAGTGAGTCGTCGGCACCGAGCAGCTTCTTCAAACCATTGACACCCCACAGGCAGGCAAAACCGGCCACGGCACCAATCACCAAGGCGCCGCCCACGCCCACATTGCCGGCCGCCGGCGTGATGGCCACCAAACCGGCGACAGCACCCGAGGCTGCGCCCAAGATGGAAGCCTTGCCGCGCATCAACGCTTCGCCCAGGCACCAGGCCAGCACGGCGCAGGCGGTGGCACCAAACGTGTTGATGAACGCCAGCGCGGCAAAACCATTGGCTTCCAGCGCCGAACCGGCGTTGAAGCCGAACCAGCCGACCCACAGCAAGGAGGCACCGACCATGGTCAAGGTCAGGCTGTGCGGTGCCATCGCTTCGCGACCGTAACCGATGCGTTTGCCGACCATGAAGGCACCAACCAGGCCGGCGACCGCGGCGTTGATGTGCACCACGGTGCCACCGGCAAAGTCAAGCGCCCCCGATTGCCACAGGTAACCGGCCTTGGCGTTCATCGCATCGACCACCGCCTTGCTGGTGTAGGCATCGGGCCCCATCCAGAACCACACCATGTGCGCCACCGGTGCGTAGCTGAAGGTGAACCACAGCGCCATGAACATCAGCACCGCAGAGAACTTCATGCGTTCGGCGAAAGCGCCGACGATCAAGGTGCAGGTGATGGCCGCAAACGTGGCCTGAAAAGCGGCAAAAACGATTTCAGGAATGACCACGCCTTTGCTGAAGGTGGCGGCGTTGGCAAAGGTTCCGGCGGCGTTGTCCCAGATGCCTTTCATGAACAGCCGGTCGAGGCCGCCGAAGAAAGCGTTACCCTCGGTGAAGGCCAGGCTGTAGCCATACAGGAACCACAGCACGACGATCATCGAAAACGTCACCAGCACCTGCATCAGCACCGAGAGCATGTTCTTGGAGCGAACCAGTCCGCCGTAAAAAAGCGCCAGACCCGGAATGGTCATCAGAATCACCAGCAGCGTTGAGAGCATCATCCAGGCGGTGTCGCCTTTGTTGGGAACTGGTGCCGGTGCAGCACTCGCGCTGCTAACTGGAATGGGGGCTGCTTGCATCAAAGTAACAGGTGCCGATACGGTTGACGTTGGCGCTGAAGCGCTGGCAGCCATTGGCGCGGCGGTCACGGCGGCCGGGCTTTGTGCCCAAGCGCTGCTGCTCGCTGCCAACACAATCAAACCCAGGGACAAGAGTAGTTTCTTCATCATGGTTCTCGCATTAAATGGGGTTGGCAACGCCTACAGCGCAGCCGGGCCGGTTTCCCCGGTGCGGATGCGGATGACTTGTTCGATGTCATAGACAAAAATCTTGCCGTCGCCGATCTTGCCGGTGCGCGCCGCTGCCTCAATGGCTTCGATGACGCGCTCAACGAGTTCATCTGAAACGGCGGCTTCGATTTTTACCTTGGGCAAGAAATCGACCACGTATTCGGCACCGCGGTAAAGTTCGGTGTGGCCTTTTTGGCGACCAAATCCCTTGACTTCGGTGACTGTGATGCCCTGCACGCCGATGGCTGAAAGTGCTTCACGCACTTCGTCGAGCTTGAAGGGTTTGATGATGGCAGTTATGAGTTTCATGAATTTTCCTGATAAATGGATGGCAGGGTGTGATCAAAAGCTGTATTTCACGCCGGCCACGAGCGCGCTTTTGCCCAAGAATTTGCCCCGCGTGTCGGTGTAAAAACCTTTTTCGGCATTGGTTCCCATGGCCGCGACTGTGGCTGAAAAGCCATTGCCAAAGTCTTTGGCCAGCGTCAGCGAATAATCCGTGCAATCGCCGGCATGGCTGAATGGAACCGTCACATTCACGATCGTCTGGCGACCGACGTGTGGCGTGAGCGTAAAACCGCTACCCAAGTCAAAGTTGGCAGCAACTTCAAGGTAAGCACTGCCGGAACTCTTTGGATTGGCAATGAAGTTGCCAGCGCTGCGACTGTACTTGGCCGTAACCAGACCGTAGCTCAGGGCAGCATAAACTTCGGTGCTGTTGGCGTTGACCGCTGCGGTGTTGCCGGGGTACTGGTAAGTGATGACTCCCAAGTCGTAGGTCATATCCTTGTTGATCGCTCCTTTGTAGCCCGTGTACAAATCTATTTCCATTGATCCATCGCTGGCACCTGCATAGTCTTTGATCCAGCTCACATTTGAGCTCCAAGCACCCAGATAGAAACCGCTTTTGTGCGCAAAATCAATCCCCGCTTGTAACGCCGGGTTAAATGACGTTTGCGCCATGCCGCGGAAGCGGTAGTCGGTGGTTGCGCCCACGTTGTACGCCAGCGTGTAGTCCGGCTCTGGAGTTTTGGTTTGCGCCGTTGCGGCACCCATGAAAATGCCGCAAAGGATGATGGCGGATTGAACTTTCAGCGTCATAAAATTCTCCAAAATGGTTGAGGGACTCCCTCTTCAAGCAGGGAACGTGCCAAAGATTTGTTGCTATCACTGCGCTGTAGGCTGGACGAGAGAGGATGCCTGAGTTAGGATGTCTGTATAAAAAAACAGTCTGCACTGCGCCGGTGCGCACAATGTGGTGCAGTTCTGGCCTGTGCACCTTTTTAGCGAGAAGCTGTCATGAGTTTGTCCCTGGTTCAAAGTCGCGCCCTGCTGGGGTTGACGGCACCGGCAGTGACGGTGGAAGTGCACCTGGCCAACGGTCTACCAAGTTTTACGTTGGTAGGCCTGGCTGATATGGAAGTGAAAGAGGCGCGCGAGCGGGTGCGCAGCGCAATCCAGAATTCCGGCCTGGAATTCCCGCACAACAAGCGCATCACCGTCAACCTGGCCCCGGCCGATCTGCCCAAGGATTCCGGGCGTTTTGACCTGCCCATCGCGATCGGCATTCTGGCCGCCAGCGAGCAAATCGACGGCCATCGGCTCGAAGGCTACGAGTTTGCCGGTGAACTGTCGCTGTCGGGCGAATTGCGTGCAGTGCACGGCGCGCTGGCCATGAGCCTGGCATTGCACGCCAAACACGTGCAAACGCCACTGGTGCTGCCACCGGGCAGCGCCGAAGAAGCGGCGCTGGTGCCCGGTGCGCAGGTTTATCGGGCGCAGCATTTGCTCGACGTGGTGCGACAGTTTTTGCCAGCCAATGCGGACGCGCCCGCGCCGGAACCGTCTGCGGGCTGGGTGCGGCTGAGCAGCGCTGCGCCCGCACCGCAGGCGGAGTATCCCGATCTGGCCGATGTCAAGGGCCAGACCGGGGCCAAGCGTGCGCTGGAGATCGCTGCGGCGGGCGGTCACAGTCTGTTGTTGATGGGGCCACCGGGTGCCGGCAAATCAATGCTGGCGCAGCGCTTTGCCGGCTTGCTGCCACCGATGAGCACCGATGAAGCGTTGCAAAGTGCTGCCATCGCCAGCCTGGCCGGGCGCTTCTCGCTTGAGCGCTGGCTGCAGCGCCCAACGTGCAGCCCGCACCATACGGCCAGCGCCGTGGCACTGGTCGGCGGCGGTTCGCCACCGCGCCCGGGCGAGATTTCGCTGGCGCACCACGGCGTTTTGTTTCTCGATGAATTGCCCGAATTTCCGCGCGCCGCACTCGAAGCGCTGCGCGAGCCGCTGGAGAGCGGCCGCATCACCATTTCGCGCTCGGCACGGCGCGCTGAATTTCCGGCCCAGTTCCAGTTAATCGCCGCCATGAACCCCTGCCCGTGCGGCTACCTGGGTTCGGCCCAAAAAGCCTGCCGCTGCACGCCCGACCAGGTGGCACGCTATCAATCCAGACTCAGTGGCCCGCTGGTGGATCGCATCGATTTGCATATCGAAGTGCCAGCGCTGGCAGCAGCCGATTTGCTACAGGCCGGACCCGGCGAATCCAGCGCCGCGATTCGTTTACGCGTCAGCGTGGCACGCGAGCGTGCGCTGGCGCGCCAAGGCAAGACCAACCACGCGTTGCAGGCCAGGGAAATCGATCGCTGCACCGTTCTGGACGAAGCAGCAACCAAGTTTCTCAATATGGCAGCACAGCGTCTTGGCTGGTCGGCTCGCAGCACGCACCGGGCCCTGAAAGTAGCGCGCACCATCGCCGACCTGGCCGGCAGCGTCAGCACCCAGACAGCCCACGTGGCCGAAGCGATGCAGTACCGGCGGGCATTGCGCGCAGCCTGAACCTAAATCGGTGCTGGGATGCCACGCTGTGGTTACTGGTTCCGGCTGCCTTGGTGTAGCTTGCGTTTGCATAGCCACCAGCGACAAACAATGAAGCTTTTGGCGATCTGCCCGGCCACGCCAAGCGAGTCGGCAGCCGGTTGTGCAGTGTGTGCCGCAGTGTCGATCAGCACCGGCGCTTGCAATGCGGCAGTGATGCGCGCAACGCCCCATGGAATGGGTTTGATGTGACTAAGTTATGCCGGGCGTTTGCTCAGCACAACCTTGGCGACGCGCGACTGGGTGGTACGGCCCAAAAAATCGCTGATGAACTGGCCAGCGTCGATCAACTTGTCAAGGTCAACACCAGTGTCAACGCCCATACCATGCAACATGTAAACGACATCCTCGCTGGCCACATTGCCGGTGGCACCTTTGGCATAGGGACAGCCACCCAAACCGGCCACCGAAGTATCAAACTGCCAGACTCCCATTTGCAGGCAAGCCAAGGTATTGGCAAGCGCCTGGCCGTAAGTGTCGTGAAAGTGGCCAGAGATGTCGTCGATGTCAAAATGCTTGAGGGTGGCTTCCACTGCACGCTGCACCTTGAGCGGCGTGCCCACGCCGATGGTGTCCGCCACACCCACATGCTGCACGCCAATGCCTTTCATCAATCCGGCCAGATAGCTCACCCGTTCCGGTGCGATGTCGCCTTCGTAAGGACAACCTAGCGCGCAGCTCATAGCCCCTCTCACATAAATTCCCGCAGCCCGCGCCGCTGCCACCACCGGTGCGAAGCGCTCGATACTTTCAGCGATCGAGCAATTGATGTTTTTCTGGCTGAACGCCTCGCTGGCGGCACCAAACACCACAATCTCATTGGGCTGGCACAGCAGCGCTGCCTCAAAACCCTTCATGTTGGGCGTGAGCACCGAATAGCGCACACCGGGCAAGCGCTGTATGCCCCGCATGACCTGCGCGTTGTCGGCCATTTGTGGCACCCATTTGGGCGACACGAAGCTGGTGACTTCAATGGCTTTCAAGCCGGCCGCTTGCAAGCGTTGCACCAGCTCGATTTTGATCTCGGTTGGCACTGGATTGTGCTCGTTTTGCAAGCCGTCGCGCGGACCCACTTCGACCAATTTGACGCGTTTTGGCAGAGGATTCAATGTCATGGTTTTCCTACTTTATTGCTATCTTAAAGTCGAGCTACACCACGGTCTTGCCCGATCCCGTCACGATATGACACGCACAGGGGTTCAAACGACCAGCCGTTCAGACCACACGCTGCAGCTTCATGGCCACGCTCATGTCGCCTGTCACTTTAAGCTTGCCAACCAAAAAACCGGTCGCGGGGTTGAGTTTGCCGGCAAGCAGGGCACTGAGATCATCCAGACTAAGGCTGATGGTGCAATCGGCTTCCAGGTTTTCGTTGCTGACGCGGTTGGGGACAAAGTCGCCGTCAACGTGAATCACGCCGTCGTTACCACAATCAAACTTGACACTGGCACCCAGTCCGCTGTCAGCGCCAACTTTGTTGCGAATGGCTTGGGTACAGGCTTCGAAATTCATAAGTTTCCTTGACAAAATGGGCATCAATAACGGTAATGCGGCGATGGTAGCAGGGCAGACTGCGGCATCAAACACTCGACTGCTGAAAGATCAACTGTGCTCAACGTCGCCGGAGCCACCCGCTGACTATCCTGCCAGTACCGTTTGCGCCACGGCGTGTTGCCAGCGTGCCATCAATTCGGCTGCCTGGGCACGTGTCATCGTAGGTAAAAAGCGGCGCTCCACCCGCCACAGATCGCCAAGCTGATCGGTGCTTTGGTAAACCCCGACGGCCAGACCGGCCAGGTAAGCAGCACCTAACGCGGTGGTCTCAATGATGGCCGGACGCAACACCGGGATGCCCAGCAAGTCGGCCTGAAATTGCATCAGCAGATCGTTGACGCAGGCCCCGCCATCGACCCGCAACTCGTCCACGGTAATGCCAGCGCCTTGCATGGCATCGCGACCCATGGCCTGTAGCAGTGCGGCGCTCTGATAAGCAATGCTCTCCAGCGCTGCCCGTGCAATATGCGCCAGTGTGCTGCCACGCGTCAGCCCGGTGATGCTGGCGCGCGCGTCGGGCTTCCAGTACGGTGCCCCCAGGCCGGTAAAAGCCGGTACCAGCATCACGCCGCCGCTGTCCGGAACACTCTGGGCTAACGCCTGAACTTCAGCGCTACTGCGAATGGCGTGCAGGCCGTCGCGCAGCCACTGCACCACCGCGCCACCAACAAAAACGCTGCCTTCTATGGCAAATTCAGGCTGCCCCGTGATTTGCGCGGCACTGGTGCTGATCAAACCATGCTGCGAAAGCTGAAACTCAGCGCCGGTGTGCATCAGCATGAAGCAACCGGTGCCATAAGTGTTTTTCACCATGCCGCGCTTGAAACAGGCCTGACCAAAGAGCGCGCTTTGCTGGTCGCCCGCGATGCCGCCAATCGGGATCGCGGCACCGAGCAGATCAACACCGACTTCACCATACAGCGCGCTCGATGGTTTGACATCGGGCAGCAGGCTGGTCGGAATGTCGAGCGCCTGTAGCAGCTCGGTGTCCCACCGATTGCGGTGTACATTGAACAGCATGGTGCGCGATGCATTGCTGACATCGGTGGCGTGAACCGCGCCGTGGGTGAGCTGCCACAGCAACCAGCTGTCAACCGTGCCAAAAGCCAGCTCACCATTGTCCGCCTGTGTGCGCGCGCCGGGGATGTGATCAAGAAGCCATTTGAGCTTGGTGCCGGAGAAATAGGCATCGATCAGCAAACCGGTCTTGGCTTGAATGCTCGCTGCCATGCCACGCTCACGCAAAGCAACGCAAGTCGGCTCGGTCCGGCGGTCTTGCCAGACGATGGCGTTGTGAATCGGGAGGCCGGTTTTTCGATTCCAGACGACGGTGGTTTCGCGCTGGTTGGTAATTCCCAACGCCCGCACCTGGCTGGCCTGAACACCGGCTTTGGCCAAGGCTGCGCGCGCGGTGGCCAGTTGGCTGCGCCAGATTTCTGTGGCATCGTGTTCGACCCAACCGGGTTGCGGGAAAATCTGCGTCAGTTCCTGCTGCGCCTGGGCCACGATGTGACCCTCGGCATCAAACAAAATGCTGCGTGAACTCGATGTGCCCTGATCGAGGGCGAGCAAATAAGTCATGTCAGGGTTCCTCGTCCAAATCCTTCATCCAGCGTCGGCGCTAATTGGCCAAGCTCTCACCAGCATCTGCGTGCTCTGGATTTTTCCCGTATCAATTGGCGAATAATATCGTTGCACCAATCAAGGCAACAGCATGACGGCAACATTTTCATCACCTTTGCGTACCGAGCGGCTGGAATTGCTGCGGCGTTTGGCACCAACGTGTCGCTACGATCTGGCCATCGTCGGCGGTGGTGCGACTGGCCTCGGTCTGGCGCTGGATGCGGTGGCACGCGGGCTCAAAGTGGTGTTGCTTGAGTCGCATGATTTTGGCGGCGGCACTTCGTCACGTTCGACCAAACTGGTACACGGCGGTGTGCGCTACCTGGCGCAGGGCAATATTGGCTTGGTACGTGAGGCGTTGCGTGAACGCGCCATCCTGCTGGCCAACGCTCCCTATCTGGCGCAACCGCTGGCTTTTGTGGTGCCGGCCTATCGCTGGTGGGAAAAACCTTTCTACGGCATCGGTTTAAAAATGTACGATGCGCTGGCCGGTCACGCAGGCCTGGGCAAGACCAGGTTTCTAAGCCGCACGCAAACGCTGGTGGAGTTGCCACTGCTGCAGGCACAGGGACTGCGAGGCGGCATTCAGTATTGGGACGGCCAATTCAACGATGCGCGCCTGGCCTTGGTGTTGGCACGAAGCGCGGCATTGCGCGGCGCTTTGCTGCTGAACTATTGCCCGGTCAAAGAGCTGATTTATGAGACGGGAAAAGTTGCTGGCCTGCGCTGTACAGACGCGATCAGCGGTCAGTCATACCGGATAGAGTCAGGTTGCGTGGTCAATGCCACCGGTGTCTGGGTTGATGAACTGCGGCAGAAGGACGGCGTTGCCAGCAGCGCCAACGCCGGGCCATCGACCCGAGCCATCGTCAGCCCCAGTCAGGGTGTGCACATCGTGGTGGAGCGGGAGTTCTTGCCCGGCGCGGCTGCGTTGATGGTGCCCAAAACGGCAGATGGTCGGGTGCTGTTTGCCGTGCCCTGGCTGGGCAAGCTGATTCTGGGCACCACCGACACGCCGCGTCACGATCTGGCGCGCGAGCCGCTGGCCTTCAAGGAAGAAATCGATTTCATCCTGAGCGAAGCGGGACGCTATTTGCGCCGTATACCAACACGCTCTGACGTGAAAAGCGTCTGGGTTGGCCTGCGCCCGCTGGTCAAGCCGCCCGACGACGAAAGCGACAGTACCAAAGGCCTGAGCCGGGAGCACACGGTGCTGGTCAGCCGCAGCGGGTTGGTGAGCGTCACCGGTGGCAAGTGGACCACCTACCGCGCCATGGCGCAGGACGTGCTGGCAGTTTGCGCGCGCCAGTCGCTGATCGGCGCGGGGCCAAGCGGTCTCACCGAGCATTTGACGTTGGTCGGTGCCGGTGTATCCACTGGCAGCTGCTACGCCCTCAGCCAGCCGCCCGGTCTGCACTCGTACGGCAGCGAGCAAGACTTGGTGCAGCAGTTGCCCGGAGCCGACAGGTGGTTGTGCGACGGCTTGAGCGAAGCCATGGTGCGTTTTGCCGCGCGTCATGAATACGCCATCAGCGTCGAAGACGTGCTGGCGCGGCGCTCGCGTTTGTTGTTCCTCGATGCCAGGCTGGCGGCTACGCTGGCCCCGGCGGTGGCTGCCATCCTGGCACAGGAAACCGGGCTCGACCCGCAGCCAGCCCTTTTTGCAGCACTGGCACAGAATTATTTGTATCTGCCCTGAAAAAATCCCGATTGGGATAAAAAATAAGGCATAATGCGGGGCTTCGCTTCGAAAGAAGCATGAAGTTTCTGCCTAACCGATGCGACGTGAGTGGTTCACGGCGCAAACGACAGGCCCAAGACTGACTCGGAACAAGTGGCACCAACCAGCAGGTTGAGGGTTGCTAACTCCAGGTGCAAGTTGGGAATATATTGAAATGATCCAAGTTGAATCTCGATTAGAAGTCGCTGACAACACCGGTGCCAAGTCCGTCTTGTGCATCAAGGTGATTGGTGGCTCCAAGCGTCGCTACGCCAGCGTGGGCGATGTCATCAAAGTCAGCATCAAAGAAGCTGCGCCGCGCGGTCGCGTCAAAAAAGGCGAAGTTTATAGCGCAGTGGTGGTTCGCACTGCCAAGGGCATCCGTCGCAATGACGGCTCGCTGGTCAAATTCGATGGCAATGCGGCAGTGTTGCTCAACGCCAAGTTGGAGCCCATTGGCACCCGCATCTTCGGCCCGGTGACGCGCGAATTGCGCACCGAGAAATTCATGAAGATCGTGTCTCTGGCTCCGGAAGTTTTGTAAGGACACGCCATGAACAAGATTCGCAAGGGCGACGAAATCATCGTGCTCACCGGGCGCGATAAAGGCAAGCGCGGCAAAGTTTCGCTGCGCAAGGATGACTCTCATCTGTTGATTGAGGGTGTCAACATGGTGAAAAAGCACACCAAACCCAATCCGGTCAAGAATGTGCCGGGTGGCATCGTCGAAAAAAATATGCCCATTCACCAGTCCAACGTGGCAATTTTCAACGCCAGCACCGGTAAGGCGGATCGGGTCGGCATCAAGCTGGCCGATGGCAAACGCGTTCGCGTTTACAAGTCAAGCGGTGAAGAAATCAAGGTGGCATGAAAATGGCTCGTTTACAACAACACTATCGCGAAAAAATCGCTCCTGAGCTGATGGCCAAGTTTGGCTACAAGTCTGTGATGCAGGTTCCCCGCTTGAGCAAGATCACCCTCAACATGGGTGTTAGTGAAGCGGTGGCTGACAAGAAAATCATGGATCACGCCGTCAGTGATCTGAGCAAGATTGCCGGTCAAAAACCGGTCGTCACGATGTCCAAGAAGGCGATTGCCGGCTTCAAGATTCGCGAAAACCAGGCCATTGGCTGCATGGTCACTTTGCGTGGCTTGAAAATGTACGAATTTCTCGATCGCTTTGTCACTGTTGCACTGCCGCGCGTGCGTGACTTCCGTGGCATTTCGGCACGTGCCTTTGACGGCCGCGGCAATTACAACGTCGGTGTCAAGGAACAGATCATTTTCCCTGAAATTGAGTATGACAAGGTGGATGCCTTGCGTGGTCTCAATATCAGCATCACCACAACGGCCAAGACTGACGAGGAGTGCAAGGCACTGCTGGCTGGTTTCCGTTTTCCCTTTAAGACTGAGGTGACCCGTGGCTAAGATGGCTTTAATCGAGCGCGAACTCAAGCGCAAAAAACTGGTGGCCAAGTATGCCAAGAAGCATGCCGAGCTCAAAACTGCGGCGAGCGATGTCAAACTCAGCGACGACGAGCGAGCGGCCGCGCGCCTGGCGTTGCAAAAGCTGCCGCGCAACGCCAACCCGACCCGTCAGCGCAACCGTTGCGCCATCACTGGCCGTCCGCGTGGCACGTTCCAGTACTTCGGTCTGGCGCGGGCAAAAATTCGCGAGATGGCATTTGCCGGGGAAATTCCCGGTGTCATCAAGGCCAGTTGGTAAGCGCCAGGAGACATAGATATGAGCATGAGTGATCCCATCGCCGACCTGTTGACACGCATTCGCAATGCCCAGATGGTGGCTAAAACCACGGTTGGCATTCCTTCCTCCAAAGTGAAGGTAGCTATCGCGCAGGTGTTGAAGGATGAAGGCTATATTGACGGCTTCAAGGTCAGCACAGAAGGCGGCAAGGCAGAGCTTGAAATCGCCTTGAAGTACTACGCCGGTCGCCCGGTGATTGAACGCATCGAGCGTGTCAGCCGCCCCGGTCTGCGTGTCTATCGTGGCAGCGATGCCATTCCCCAAGTTCAAAACGGCCTGGGTGTGGCAATTGTCACAACCCCCAAGGGTGTCATGACTGATCGCAAGGCGCGCGCCACCGGTGTCGGCGGTGAAGTGCTTTGCTACGTCGCCTAAAGCGTGACATCGAGGAGAAACTGAAAATGTCCCGTATTGGAAAAATGCCCGTCGCCATTCCGGCTGGCGTGGATGTGTCGATCAAGGAAGACCAGCTCAGCGTTAAAGGCCAGGGTGGCATTTTGTTTTTAACGCAAAATGCCCTGGTCAAGGTCACCAGTGACGCTGGCAAAGTCAGCTTCACTCCGGCCAATGATTCACGTCAGGCCAATGCCATGAGTGGCACGATGCGCCAATTGGTGCAAAACATGGTGATCGGTGTCACCAAGGGTTTCGAGAAAAAGCTGAGCTTGGTCGGCGTTGGCTTCAAGGCCCAGGCGCAGGGTGCCAAGCTGAACCTGACAGTGGGCTATTCGCATCCGGTTGACAAGGACATGCCGGCTGGCATCAGCGTGAGCACGCCGACACCGACCGAGATTGTGGTCAAAGGTGCCGACCGTCAACGGGTTGGTCAAGTTGCAGCCGAGATTCGTTTGATTCGTCCGCCCGAACCCTACAAGGGCAAGGGCATCCGCTATGCGGATGAAACAATCACGATCAAAGAAACCAAGAAGAAATAAGGAGCTGGACTATGTTGACCAAGAAAGAACAGCGTCTTCGCCGGGCTCGCCAAACACGCATTCGCATTGCCACCCAGGGCGCAGTGCGCCTGACGGTGAACCGCACCAATTTGCACATTTATGCCAGCGTCATCTCGGGCGACGGTGGCAAAGTATTGGCCAGTGCCTCTACGGCTGAAGCTGAAGTGCGCACCAGCCTGGGTGCGGCCGGCAAAGGCGGCAACGTTGCGGCGGCGCAAATCGTCGGTAAGCGTGTAGCCGAAAAGGCCAAGGCGGCCGGAATTGAAAAAGTTGCCTTTGATCGTGCTGGTTATGCGTACCACGGCCGCGTCAAGGCGCTGGCTGATGCGGCACGTGAAGCTGGCTTGCAGTTTTAAGCAGATCGGAAATTATTGTGGCTAAAGTTCAAGCAAAAATGCAGGGTAAAGCGGCTGGACCGGAAGATGGTCTGCGCGAAAAAATGATTGCCATCAATCGCGTCACCAAGGTGGTCAAGGGCGGCCGGATTCTCGGGTTCGCGGCCTTGACGGTGGTTGGCGATGGTGACGGCAGCGTTGGCATGGGCAAGGGCAAGTCAAAAGAAGTGCCGGCTGCAGTGCAAAAAGCGATGGAAGAAGCGCGTCGTAACATGACCAAGATGACGCTCAAAAATGGCTCCATTCACCACAAGGTCATGGGTCAACACGGTGCCGCAGCGGTCATGATGGCACCCGCGCCCAAAGGGACTGGCATCATCGCCGGTGGCCCGATGCGCGCCGTCTTCGAAGTTCTTGGTGTTACCGATATCGTGGCCAAGAGCCACGGTTCAACCAATCCCTACAACATGGTTCGTGCCACGCTCGATGCGTTATCGCGTGATCGCACACCCTCTGAAGTGGCGGCCAAACGCGGCAAGTCCATCGAAGAGATTTTTGCCTGAGCGGGAGCTTAGAGAATGACCACACAACAAAAAATCACAGTGCAATTGGTGCGTAGCCCGATCGGCTGCCCGCAATCGCATCGCGCGACCGTGCGCGGCTTGGGCCTGCACAAAATTCGCAGCACCAGCGAGCTGGTCGATACGCCGGAAGTGCGCGGCATGATTAACAAGATCAGTTATCTGGTCAAAGTGCTTTAAGAGGCAAGACTATGGAACTCAATAGCATCAAGCCCGCGGACGGCGCCAAGCACTACAAGCGTCGCGTCGGACGTGGTATCGGCTCGGGTATCGGCAAGACGGCGGGGCGCGGTCACAAGGGGCAAAAGTCGCGTGCCGGTGGTTACCACAAAGTTGGTTTTGAAGGTGGGCAAATGCCTATGCAACGTCGTCTGCCAAAGCGTGGTTTTAAATCACAACTGTTGCAACACAATGCCGAAATCACCTTGACCACTTTGCAGCGACTCGGTGCGGCTGAAGTGGATTTGTTGACGCTCAAGCAAGCCGGCTTGATCGCTGATCTGGTGCGCGTGGTCAAAGTCATCAAGACTGGCACGTTGAGCCAAGCGGTCAAGTTGACCGGAATTGGTGCGACTGTAGGTGCCAAAGCTGCGATCGAAGCGGCGGGTGGCAGCCTGGCTTAATTTGGCAAGCGAGAGATACCACAGTGGCAACTAACCCGGCTCAATTGGCAAAATCTGGCAAGTATGGTGACTTGCGTCGCCGGCTTGTCTTCCTGCTGCTGGCGTTGGTGGTATACCGGGTCGGTGCGCACATTCCGGTACCGGGCATTGATCCGGCGCAATTAGCGCGGTTTTTCAAAGACCAGCAAGGCGGTATCCTTGGCATGTTCAACATGTTTTCCGGTGGTGCCTTGTCGCGTTTTACGGTTTTTGCCCTTGGCATCATGCCGTATATTTCCGCCTCCATCATTATGCAGTTGCTCACCTATGTGATGCCGGCTTTTGAACAGATCAAAAAAGAAGGTGAAGCCGGGCGGCGCAAAATCACGCAGTACACGCGCTACGCGACGCTGGGTCTGTCGCTGTTTCAGTCGATGGGCATCGCGCTGGCACTGGAAAGCTCGCCCGGTCTGGTGATTGTTCCGGGCTTTGGTTTTCGCATCACCGCCATCGTGACTTTGACTACCGGCACGTTGTTCTTGATGTGGCTGGGGGAGCAGATTACCGAACGTGGCCTGGGCAACGGTATTTCGATTCTGATTTTTGGCGGTATTGCCGCCGGGTTGCCCAATGCCATCGGTGGCTTGCTGGAGTTGGTTCGCACCGGTGCCATGAGCATCATTGTGGCCCTTTTCATTGTGGTGTTGGTCTCGGTGGTGACTTATTTTGTGGTGTTCGTCGAGCGTGGCCAGCGCAAAATCCTGGTCAACTATGCGCGTCGCCAGGTCGGCAGCAAAGTCTATGGTGGTCAGTCTTCGCATTTGCCTTTGAAACTTAATATGGCGGGTGTGATTCCACCCATTTTTGCCTCCAGCATCATTTTGTTGCCGGCCACGGTCGTGGGTTGGTTCAGCACCGGGGAATCGATGCGCTGGTTAAAAGACTTGGCTGGTTCATTAACTCCGGGGCAACCGATTTACGTTGCTTTGTATGCGGGTGCCATCATATTTTTCTGTTTTTTCTACACGGCGCTGGTGTTCAACAGCCGCGAGACCGCAGACAACCTGAAAAAAAGCGGAGCATTTGTGCCTGGTATTCGTCCTGGCGATCAGACGGCACGCTATATCGACAAGATCTTGTTGCGTCTGACTTTCGCCGGTGCCATCTACGTGACCGCGGTCTGTTTATTGCCGGAATTTCTAATTCTTAAGTACAACGTTCCTTTTTACTTTGGCGGCACATCGTTGTTGATCATTGTTGTGGTGACTATGGACTTCATGGCCCAGGTGCAGAATTACCTGATGTCCCAGCAGTACGAATCGTTGTTGAAAAAGGCCAGTTTCAAGTCGTCCTGAGGCGAACCTTTCCTATGTCCAAAGACGATGTCATCCAAATGCAGGGGGAAGTGGTGGAAAACCTTCCCAACGCGACTTTTCGCGTCAAGCTTGAAAATGGACACGTGGTGCTCGGACATATTTCAGGAAAAATGCGCATGCATTACATACGCATTTTGCCGGGCGACAAGGTGACAGTTGAACTGACACCGTACGATTTGACTCGGGCGCGGATTGTGTTCAGAGCCAAGTAAAGATTTTGAGTAACGGATTTAGGAGAATGAAATGAAGGTTTCGGCTTCGGTCAAGAAAATTTGCCGTAACTGCAAGGTGATTCGGCGTAAGGGCGTGGTTCGCGTGATCTGTTCAGATCGGCGACACAAACAGCGTCAGGGTTAATTGCAAGAGTTTTAGAGGATCAAAATGGCACGTATCGCTGGCATCAATATTCCGCCGCAACAACATTCCGAAATCGGCTTGACCGCAATTTTTGGAATTGGACGCAGTCGCGCACGCAAAATTTGCGAGGCTTGTGGGATTGCTTATTCCACCAAGGTCAAGGACTTGACCGACGCTGACCTGGAGAAAATCCGTGAACAGGTCGGTCAGATCAAGATCGAAGGCGATTTGCGCCGTGAAACCACGATGAGCATCAAGCGTTTGATGGACATTGGTTGCTACCGCGGCTTTCGCCATCGTCGTGGCTTGCCAGTGCGCGGTCAGCGCACGCGCACCAACGCCCGTACCCGCAAAGGCCCGCGCAAGGCTGCTGCTTCACTGAAAAAATAACAGGAATTGAAGGACCAACATGGCAAAAGCTCCTGCTAGTACCGCGGCCCAACGGGTTCGTAAAAAAGTTCGCAAAAACGTTGCTGATGGCATTGCCCACGTGCATGCTTCATTCAACAATACCATCATCACCGTGACCGATCGTCAGGGCAATTCCTTGGCCTGGGCTTCCTCCGGTGGCCAGGGCTTCAAAGGTTCGCGCAAGTCCACGCCGTTCGCCGCCCAGGTGGCCTCCGAAGTAGCTGGCCGCGCGGCGATCGAGCAGGGTGTCAAGAATCTGGACGTTGAAATCAAGGGTCCTGGTCCGGGGCGTGAATCCTCGGTGCGCGCCTTGGCTGCTCTTGGCATTCGCATCAATATGATTTCCGACGTGACACCGGTTCCGCACAACGGTTGCCGGCCGCAGAAGCGTCGTCGGATTTAACTTTTTTTAACAAGCCCACCGCTGCTGGCCCCAGGCCGACAGCTCCCGCGGCTCGCTGCGGCAGATGACACAAAGGAAACTCAAGTGGCACGCTATCTCGGCCCCAAGGCCAAATTATCCCGCCGTGAAGGCACTGACCTGTTTCTCAAGAGCGCCCGGCGCTCGATTGCGGACAAGGCAAAATTTGATTCCAAACCGGGTCAGCATGGTCGCACCTCGGGTGCCCGTACCTCTGACTTCGGTCTGCAATTGCGCGAAAAGCAAAAGGTCAAGCGCATGTACGGCATTCTCGAGCGTCAATTCCGGCGCTACTTCGAAGAGGCCGATCGGCGCAAGGGCAATACCGGTGCCAACCTGTTGGCACTGTTGGAGTGCCGCTTTGACAACGTGGTCTATCGCATGGGTTTTGGTTCCACCCGCGCCGAGGCGCGCCAATTGGTCTCGCACAAGGCGATTACCGTCAATGGCAAATCGGTCAATATTCCTTCCTTTATGGTCAAGGCTGGCGATGTGATCGGGGTGCGTGAGAAATCCAAATCGCAGGCGCGCATCGTGGAAGCGCTGCAATTGGCGCAGCAAGTGGGCATGCCGTCCTGGGTTGAAGTCAACGCCGACAAGGCGCAGGGAACTTTCAAATCGGTACCAGACCGCGACCAGTTTGCAGCCGATGTCAATGAATCGTTGATTGTTGAGTTGTATTCGCGTTAATGACGTTCAAAACGTTTTTGATAAAAATTGTTCTTCGGATGTGGGGCACTGCCTCCGGGGGTACTTCATCAGCCTTACCGGTGTAACGAACCGGGGGTATTGAGAGGGAGTTTGTATGCAAAATAGTTTATTGAAACCCAAGACTGTCAACGTCGAGCCACTGACTGCCAACCGGGCCAAAGTGTCGCTTGAGCCTTTTGAGCGTGGTTACGGCCACACGCTGGGTAATGCGCTGCGCCGGGTGTTGCTGGCATCCATGCCCGGCTACGCTCCGACCGAAGTCACCATCGCTGGCGTATTGCATGAATACTCTTCGATCGACGGCGTGCAGGAAGACGTGGTCAATTTGTTGTTGAACCTCAAGGGTGTGGTGTTCAAGCTGCACAATCGTGACGAGGTGACGCTGAGTCTGCGCAAGGAGGGTGAGAGCGTGGTCACTGCGGCTGATATTCAAACGCCGCATGATGTCGAAATCATCAACCCTGAGCACGTGATTGGCCACATGTCGCAAGGCGGCAAGCTCGACATGCAGATCAAGATCGAAAAAGGCCGCGGTTACGTGCCTGGCAATATGCGCCGTTATGGTGATGAATCGGCCAAGTCGATTGGCAAGATTGTGCTTGATGCTTCGTTTTCCCCAGTGAAGCGGGTTAGCTACATCGTCGAGAGCGCCCGTGTTGAGCAGCGCACTGATCTGGACAAACTGGTGCTGGACATTGAAACCAACGGTGCCATTTCTGCCGAAGAAGCGGTTCGTGCATCGGCCAAGATTCTGGTCGAACAACTGGCCGTGTTTGCCCAGCTCGAAGGCAGCGAGTTGGCAGCCTTCGATACGCCCTCGCCGCGTGGTGGGGCACAATTTGATCCGATTTTGCTGCGTCCGGTCGATGAGCTCGAACTCACCGTGCGTTCGGCCAATTGCCTCAAGGCAGAAAATATTTACTACATTGGTGACCTTATTCAACGCACTGAAAATGAGTTGTTGAAGACTCCCAACCTGGGCCGGAAGTCTCTTAACGAGATCAAGGAAGTGTTGGCTTCGCGCGGCTTGACGCTGGGCATGAAGCTGGAGAGCTGGCCACCAGCAACGCTCGAAAAGCGCTAATTTATCATCAATGCCCAGCACAATGGGCAATAACGCACCGGGCAGTACCTGATACGGCTGCTGGGAGAACCAAGCAAAGGAAAACATCATGCGTCATGGACTCGGACTTCGTAAACTCAACCGCACCAGCGAGCACCGCCTGGCGATGCTGCGCAATATGATGAACTCGCTCATCCGGCATGAACTCATCAAAACCACCCTGCCAAAAGCCAAGGAGTTGCGCCGCGTCATCGAGCCGATGATCACACTGGCACGCGAGGCCACGGTTGCGAACCGCCGCCTGGCGTTTGATCGATTGCGTGATCGCGACAGCGTCAGCAAGTTGTTCAATGACCTGGGACCGCGTTTCAAGACCCGTCCGGGCGGCTACACGCGCATCCTGAAAATGGGTTTTCGCGTCGGTGACAACGCCCCTATGGCCTTGGTCGAACTGGTTGACCGGCCGCAGGCTGCCGAAGCCCCCGCTGATGAAACCGAAACAGCTTAATCGCTTATAATGCACACTTACCGCGCGATGGAGCAGTCTGGTAGCTCGTTGGGCTCATAACCCAAAGGTCGGAGGTTCAAATCCTTCTCGCGCAACCAATAAAATCAAGCACTTAGCTTGAAAAAGCGCCCGCTTCATGTGGGCGTTTTGCATTCTGTGCCCACGCCGTGCCCATGACTTTTTTCATTTTGGCAAATTGACCATTGGTTTTGTGCCAAAAAAAATACATCACCGGCACTTCGGTGTTCATGCCAACGTCAAACTGACCCAGCCTGCCGATTCGGCGTGACCCATCCAGATGTTCTTGCAACCGTTGCTGGATGCGGGATAGCGCATGGTGAGGGTGGGTTAGTCAAAAGTTAGCACACGGGTCAAATTTGCGTCGGCATCAACACCCTTGGGGTCTTGAAGAGATGTTGACCTGGGTTTTTGGGGTTTTCCCGGCGGCGGACTGTTTATGGTCTATCTCGGGTGCTGTAGTCACCGAAATCCTCTCGTCGCCAACAGTCAGCCATGATAATATACGTCATGGCTGATCGAAAAATTGTCGACGATACGCATCACATCACGCAAAAGCGTGGGAATGGGCAGCTTCGACGTGAAATTTGGGTTGATGCGCAAGGTCAGGTAACTCGTTACAACCTTGCGTACATCAACCGTGCACTGCACGGTGGCGATAACGGGCGCGTGGTGGGCTATGACAACCAGCATGGATATCACCACCGGCACTATTTCGGTGTTGTGGCTGCGGTTGAATTCACGACTTTTGACGACATTGAAGATCAATTCCAGACCGATTGGGCTGCACTCAGGAGCACAGCATGAAAAATGTCACCCTTAAAGCAGGTAACGAACAAGACTTCTTTCGCAGAGGCAAGGTGTTGGCACGATTGGCTGACGCTGGTCAACCGATGCCAGAGGAGCGCACTGTCAGCTTTGAAGATCCTGCCGATCTCCTGCGCCTGCTGACTGCTAGTCGACTGGACGTGTTCCGCAGTGTCAAGGGTGAACCGGGTTCGATCACAGTCATCGCCGGGCGACTGCATCGCGATCGTAGCGCCGTCAAGCGTGATGTAGACCAGTTGGCACAAGTCGGACTTGTGACGATAGAAACCAAGACTCTTCCAGGCCATGGTCACATGAAAGAGATTCGAGCGTCTACAGGTATTTTCCGCCTCGAAGCGATGGTGATGTGAATAGGCTGGACGCGTGTGCTAAACCATCCCCATGCATAAACGCAGGGGGTTTTCAAGACACACATTCGCGGGGACTTCGGGCTCTCGTCTTGCGACTACAACATCCCGAGCATGGCCACGAACAAGCCTCTTTTGACGGATGGGAAATTCAACCCCATGAGGCGAAGTATGGCACGGGTTTTGAGCGCAAAACCGCTTCGGTTTTCCGACTCAAAGCTGGCGCAGCCGCTCAAGTTGACGACTTCGAGCTGCGAGTCCCACCGCGCCTTCATCGAGACCCAACTG
>JAVHQY010000052.1:0-4699 GCA_036171375.1 Rhodoferax sp.
TCTCCGAGCGGCGACCGCCGCAATAAAGTCTTCAATCAACTGCTCCACACTGACGAACGTGTAGGGCATTTCCACACCATCCAAATGACAGTGATCACCCTTGCCGCGTTCGTTGTCAAAACCCGCAGCCGATGGCCTGTGTTCCGTCCGCCAATGATGCCAAGCCTTGCAAGCCACAAACTTGCAAGGCTTTTTCGTCCGTGCTGCGCCCATCACAAGTAGCAACGCTGCACAATCACGGATAATCCGGCGCAGGGGTTGTTGGATGCTCAAACTGCCCCCTAACTGAACTTTAGGTGCACCATGGCTGACAACGTGATTGCTGTTTATCCCGGCACTTTTGATCCGATGACGCTGGGCCACGAGGACGTGGTGCGTCGGGCCACACAGTTGTTCGACCGCGTCGTCGTTGCGGTGGCCGCGGGACATCACAAGACTGCGCTGTTCTCGCTGGAAGAACGCCTTGCCATGGTGCGCGAGTCGGTTCAGCCCTATGCCAAAGTGGAAGTGAAGAGTTTTTCCGGTTTGCTGCGCGATTTTGTCGTTGCCCAGGGTGCCAAAGCCATGGTGCGCGGCCTGCGCGCCGTGACCGATTTTGACTATGAGTTCCAGTTGGCCGGAATGAACCGGATTCTGATGCCGGCGGTGGAAACCGTTTTTCTGACACCCAGCGACAAGTACCAGTTCGTCTCCAGCACGCTGGTGCGCGAGATCGCCTCGCTCGGCGGCGAGGTGGATAAATTTGTGGCACCTTTTGTACAGCAGCGTCTGGCCGAGAAAGCACGCCAGGCACGCCATGATAAGGAAGCATCATGAAAATCCTGTTGCCGGTTGACGGCTCTCCGGTTTCACTCGACGCGGTGCGGTTTGTCATTGCGCTGGCTGGCGACGGCCTTGCCACCCAGGTGGTGCTGGCCAACGTGCAAGAGCCGGCCACGCTGTACGAGCTGGTGGTGGCGCACGACCAGCAGGTGTTGGCACAGGTCAGCGCTGCGGCTGGCGCGCACACGCTGCAAGCAGCCCAAAACATGCTCAAGGAAGCCGGCATCGACTGCGAATGCGAAGTCGCCACTGGCGACCCGGCGCATACGTTGATCGACATTCTGGAAAATTATCAGTGCCAGATGGTGGTGATGGGCAACAGCGGCATGAGCACGCTGCGCAGCGCCCTGCTGGGATCGGTGTCAAATGAAATTCTGCATGCGGCCAGCGTGCCGGTGGTGATTGTCAAGGCTACTGTAACTGCCGAACGTGCGCCAGACGATGCCACTGCGCCGGAATGAAATTGGATTGCCCAGTCGATGGCGCTGATCATCACCGACGAGTGCATCAACTGCGACGTTTGCGAGCCCGAGTGCCCCAACGATGCCATCTTCATGGGGGTCGAGATTTACCAGATCGACCCACAGCGTTGCACCGAGTGTGTCGGGCACTTTGACGTGCCCCAGTGCGTGCAGGTTTGCCCAGTGGCCTGCATACCGGTCGATCCGAACTTGCAGGAAAGCCAGCAAACGCTATGGCAGAAATACCGCCGCCTACAGGCCCTCAAGAAGCAATCAGTTCGTTGACCCAGCTGCCGGGCTGGAAGCCGCCGCACCAGGCGCAACGGCTTTTTTGTTGGCGGCCTTGGATTTGACCTTGCTGCCCGCCACTTGCGCAGTGAAGAATTCGGGTTGACGCTTTTTCTTCTTTACCTGCTTGCCATCGGCTTTCTCGCTGCTGACAAGTTTCTTCGATTTTGCTGGCAAGGGTTTTGCTGCACGACCCTTTTTCTCCTGAGCCAAGCGCTCTTGCTCCATCGCTGCGGCCGCTTTGGCATCGCGCCGGGTTGCCAGATCGGCTTGTGCTTTTTGCTGCGCTGTGCGCGTGTCGCTGGCATCAATGACCTGGCCATCGGGGCAAGGAGTCTGGCTATAGCTGTCGCCGCACTTGTAGATTTTTTGTGCGCCAACAGTGCCGGACGAAATGCCAAGGGCGATCAAAACACTGACTTTGAAAGCAAAACTGTTCATGCTCTTGCTCCAGTTGCGTCGAATTTGACAGCTCAGAGTTTAGCGACAGCGCTTTCAGGTCGTGGCGGTTTCGGTCGGGGCGCTTTGCTGGTATGAATCAACATCGTGGCTTTGTCCATCTCGCCGGCCAGCAGTTGCGGCAGAGCTTTGAGCGCGCGCTCAATTGCCTGTTCGATGCCAATGCGCTCATCCAATGCGGGTGTTTGCAGCACCCAGTTGATCACTTCGGCTTTGCTGCCGGGGTGTCCCACGCCCAGACGCAGGCGCCAGTAGTCGTCGCTGCCAAGCTGGGCATGAATGTCGCGCAGACCGTTGTGCCCGGCGTGACTGCCGCCACGCTTGAGTTTGGCTTCACCCGGGACAATGTCGATTTCGTCGTGCGCAACCAGAATTTCGCTCGGCTCAATCTTGAAAAAATGCGCCAGCGCGGCCACTGCTTTGCCGCTCAGGTTCATGAAAGTTTGCGGCTTGAGCAGCCAGATCGTCTGGCCGTTGACGGCGACACTTGCAACCAAACCGTGGTAGCGCTTGTCCATCAGCCAATCGGCTTTGAGCGCCTGCGCCACCGCATCCAGCCACCAAAAGCCCGCGTTGTGGCGGGTCAGCCGGTATGGCGGACCCGGATTGCCAAGACCCACCAGCAGTTTGATCATCGCGGCAGCCACCCTGTCACCCGACTTCGAACCCGCGCCCAACCGGGCAACAGACTCGCAGCGGGTGCAGTCGGTTTACTTCTTGGCCGGTGCTTTGGCCGGTGCTTTGGCCGGCGCAGCGGCCTTGGCACCCGCAGCCGGGGCTGGTTTGGCACCAGCTTTCCCAGCCGCCGCTTCGGCTCCGGCCGCAGCCGGTGCTGCGGCTGCGCCGGCAGCGGCTTCAGCGGCTTCCTCAGCTGGTTTCTCAACCGCTTCTTCAACGCCGGCAATGGTCATGACAGCCACCAGAACCGGGTTCTTGTTGCCGCGCGTGACAACGCTGACACCCTTGGGCAGCGTGACATCGGCCAAATGCAGCGGTGAGCCCTTTTTCAGGCCGCTCAAATCCACATCAATGTGTTCGGGCAAGTCCGCTGGCAAGCACTTCACTTCGAGTTCAGTGATCACGTGATCGACAATGCAGCCGTCGAGCTTGACGGCGGGCGAGTTCTCATCGCCGCTGTAATGCAGCGGCACTTTCATGTGCAGCTTGGTGGTGGCCTCGACGCGCTGAAAGTCGATGTGCAAAACGAGTTGCTTGAACGGGTGCATCTGCACATTGCGCAGCAGCACCGGACTGGTTTTGCCGTCGAATTCCAGGTCGAGAATGGTCGAGTGGAAAGCTTCTTTTTTGAGCGCATGCCACAGGCTGTTGTGATCGAGTTCAATCATTTGCGGCTCACCCGTGCCACCGTAAACGATGGCCGGCGTACGCCCGGTAATGCGGAGACGGCGGCTCGCACCCGTGCCCTGCTTGGCGCGCTCAAAAGCGACGATTTTCATACTATCTACTCCAGAAGAAGTCCACCGCGACCAGTGTGACTCCAATTTTAAAAAAGGCTCAAAGCAACCGTTTCCGGCCGCCAGAGCCCACAATTTTTCAGCTCAAAAAAGTGTTTCTTGATCCGAAAACAAACGCATCACCGAGTCGCCCTTGGCGATACGCTGAATGGTTTCAGCGATCAAAGGGGCCACACTCAGTTGGCGAATTTTAGAACAGGCCACAGCGCTGGGGCTGAGCGGGATGGTATTGGTCACCACCACTTCGTCGAGCGCGTTGCCGTTGGTGATGCGCTCAATTGCCGGGCCGGAGAAAATCGGGTGCGTGCAATAGGCATAGACCTCCTTGGCACCGCGCTCTTTGAGCACCTCGGCGGCTTTGACCAAGGTGCCTGCGGTATCGATCATGTCGTCCATGATGACGCAGTTGCGGCCACTGATTTCACCGATCACGTGCATCACTTCGCTGACGTTGGCACGTGGGCGGCGTTTGTCGATGATGGCCAGGTCGCAATTGAGCTGCTTGGCCAGGGCGCGGGCGCGCACCACGCCGCCGATATCGGGTGAAACCACAATCAGGTCTTCATAATTTTTCTTGCGCAAATCACCCAGTAACACGGGCGAGGCAAAAATATTGTCCACCGGAATGTCAAAAAAACCCTGAATCTGGTCAGCGTGCAGATCCATGGTCAAAACGCGTGCCACACCCACCGCCTGTAGCATGTTGGCCACCACCTTGGCGCTGATCGGCACGCGGCTTGAGCGTGGCCGGCGGTCTTGCCGGGCGTAACCAAAATAAGGGATCACCGCGCTGATGCGTTCGGCCGAGGCGCGCTTGAGCGCATCAACCATGATCAGCAATTCCATCAGATTGTCGTTGGTCGGAGCACAAGTGGACTGCACCACAAAAACGTCGCGGGCGCGAACGTTCTGGTTGATCTCGATCGTGACTTCGCCGTCCGAGAAACGGCCTACGGTAGCGGCACCCAGCGAAATGTTGAGGTAGCTGGCGATGTCGGCGGCCAGCGCCGGGTTGGCATTGCCGGTAAAAACCATGAAATCAGGAGGATGAGGAGCCTGCATGTGAGTTTTCCAGCAAATGAGTGATGGCACCTGTACGTTCAATCTCTGCCACGTACAACCTAAAGACTTGTCCTAATATTTTGGCAGGGGAAGAAGGATTCGAACCTTCGCATGCTGGAATCAAAATCCAGT
>JAVHQY010000053.1:0-4695 GCA_036171375.1 Rhodoferax sp.
GCCAGCGCACCAGCGTTGCAATGCGTCAGCACGCGCGCGCCGTCCGGCAGCAGCGCCGCACCGTGGGCACCGAGCGCGCGGTTGATGCCAACATCCTCAGCGCTGATGTGGTGCGCCAGTTGCAACAGTTGCGCCGCGATTTCAGTCACCGGCAAATTGGCGTTGGCACGCCACTGAGCGCGCATGCGCTCCAGCGCCCAGCGCAAGTTCACAGCGGTCGGCCGGCTGCGCAGCAGCGCATCAAAAGCCTGATCGAGTTGGGCAAAAAAATCTTCCGCACTGGCAGCGCACAGGTCAAGCGCTTCGAGCGCAATGCCATAGGCGGCGGCGCAGCCGATGGCCGGCGCGCCACGCACCACCATTGAGGCAATACCCTGTGCCACTTCGTCCGCCGAGCGGTAGGACTGGTATTCAAAGCGCTCGGGCAGCAAGCGCTGATCGATCATTTCCAGGTGATCGGCACACCAGCGCAGCGTTTGCACCGCTGGCGAATTTGTTGAATTGCTCATTGCCGGTGGGCTCCTGCCTGGGCGTAAGTTTTGAATTTTTCCAGTACCGCCTGCATTTGCTGGCCCGAGAGAATGTGGGGCGCACCGCACTGCAAGACGCGCCAATATTGCTCGCACAATGCTTCCACTTCTTGTGCCATGTGCAGCGCTCCATCAAGATCATGCCCCAGGGCGATCAGGCCGTGGTTCCCCAACAGGCAGGCGTGGCGCTCTTGCAGCGCCAGCAGCGCCAGATCGGAGAGCTCTTGCGTACCAAAAAGCGCATACGGCGTGCAACGAATGCTGTCGCCACCGCATTGCGCAATCATGTAGTGAAAAGCGGGAATGTCACGCTGCAAACAGGCCATGACAGTGGCAAATGTGGAGTGCGTGTGCACGATCGCACCCACTTCCGGGCGGGCCACAAAAATGTCCCGGTGAAAGCGCCATTCGCTCGACGCTTTGCCATGAGCCGGCAGCGTCCCGGCAAAATCCATTGCCACCATGGACGCTGCGGTCAGCTCCGTGACCGGCAGCCCGGAAGGCGTGATCAGGAAATCGGCATCGTGCCGAACCGAGAGATTGCCCGCCGTGCCACGATTGAGTCCAAGACGAACGAGTTCGATCGCTGCCAGCACCATCTGTTGGCGCAGTGCTTGCCCGGTTTTTTGCATCAGCGCAGCATCCTTCCGGCAATCGCATCGAGCCGCGCCACCATCTTCGCGTCACGCGCTTCAGGGGCCGTGATCAGCGCGTGGTCCAGCGCGTGGCGACAACTGCACGTCGCCGCCGCCGCATCATTGTGCAGCGCCGGTGCCACCGCTTTGACCAGACCGCGCGCGCGCTCGGCGTTGTCCAGCAGCACCTGCACGATGGCTTGCACGCTGACATCGTCATGATGCGGGTGCCAGCAATCAAAATCAGTCACCATCGCCACACTGGCGTAGCACAGTTCGGCCTCACGCGCCAGCTTCGCCTCGGGCATGTTGGTCATGCCGATCACGGCACAACCCCAACTGCGGTAGAGCTCGCTTTCGGCCAGACTGGAAAACTGCGGCCCTTCCATCGCCAGGTAGGTGCCGCCGCGAACCACCTGGATGCCAACTTGCCGGGCCGCCGCCTCAAGCCGGTCGCCCAGCCGCCGACACACCGGCTGCGCCATCGATACGTGCGCCACCAGGCCGGCACCGAAAAAACTTTTTTCGCGCGCAAAAGTGCGGTCGATGAACTGATCGACGATGACGAAAGTGCCGGGCGGCAAGTCCTCCCGCAGCGAACCCACCGCGCTGACTGAGATCAAATCAGTCACACCAACACGTTTCATGGCATCGATGTTGGCGCGGAAATTGATGTCCGAAGGTGAGAGGCGGTGACCGCGGCCGTGGCGCGGCAAAAAAGCCATGCGCTGGCCATTCAATTCGCCCAGCAGCACTTCATCAGAGGCCTCACCAAAAGGCGAGGCCACATGCTGCCAGCGCTGGTTGTGGAGGCCGTCTATATCGTAAACACCGCTGCCGCCGATTACCCCCAACACCGGTGGCGCTGAAACCCCCGCCATTATTTCTTGTCGCGCAGTTCGCGGCGCAGGATTTTCCCGACCGGTGTTTTGGGCAGGTCGGTGCGGAACTCGATCACCTTGGGCTGCTTGTAACCGGTGAGATTTTCCTTGCAATAGGCGCGCACCTGCGCTTCGGTCAGACCCGGGTCCTTGCGCACGATCACCAGCTTGACGGCTTCGGTGGTTTTCTCGTCGGGCACGCCCACGCAGGCGCACTCGAGCACGCCCGCGAGCTGACCCACCACGTCTTCAATTTCGGACGGATAAACGTTGAAGCCGCTGACCAGAATCATGTCTTTCTTGCGGTCAACGATGCGAAAGTAGCCGCGCTCGTCCATGATGCCGATGTCGCCCGATTTGAAGAAGCCATCGGCCGTCATGACTTTGGCGGTTTCGTCGGGGCGTTGCCAGTAGCCGGCCATCACTTGCGGGCCTTTGATGGCAATCTCGCCCGACTGTCCAATCGCCACATCATGCCCCGCATCGTCGATCACTTTCATGTCGGTGCTGGGCAGCGGCACACCGATGGTGCCGGTGTATTCCTTAGCGGTGACCAGGTTGCAAGTGGCTGACGGCGAAGTCTCCGACAAACCATAGCCTTCGCAGATCGGGCAGGCGGTTTTTTCAAACCAGAGCTTGGCCACGGCGGCTTGTACCGCCATGCCGCCGCCGACTGCCACCTTCAGGTGGCTCCAGTCCACCGTGTTGAAGTCGGGATGGTGCGCCATGCCGTTGAACAGCGTGTTGACGGCCGGGAAGCTGTGGAAAGTGTGTTTTGCCAGTTCCTTGAACATGGCTGGCAAATCGCGCGGATTGGGAATCAAAATCAGTTTGCCGCCGTTGCGCAGCGACAGCATCATTCCCACCGTGAAAGCAAAAATGTGGTACAGCGGCAGCGCGCACACCGCCGTCAGCTGTTCACCGGCCGGAACCAGTTTCATCACCGGCAGGTTCCAGGCATCCGACTGCAGCACGTTGGCGATGATGTTTCGATGCAGCAACACGGCACCTTTGGACACGCCGGTGGTACCGCCGGTGTACTGCAGCACGGCCACGTCATCGGGCTTGATGTTAACCGGCTTGAGTGCACCGCTGCCAGCCTGCGCCAGCGCGGCGTTGAAGCGTACAGCAGCAGGCAACTGGTAGTCGGGAACCATTTTTTTCACATGCCGCACGACGTAGTTGACCAACGCGCCCTTGACCAGGCCCAGCATGTCACCCATGGCGCACAGCAACACATGCTGCACGGCAGTCGCGGTGATGCACTTTTGCAATGTGCTGGCGAAATTTTCCAGAATGACGATGGCCCTGGCACCAGAGTCTTTGAGCTGGTGCTCCAGCTCGCGCGGCGTGTAGAGCGGATTGACGTTGACCACCACGTAGCCAGCGCGCAGGATGGCAGCCACTGCCACCGGGTATTGCGGCACGTTGGGCATCATGATCGCCACCCGGTCGCCTTGCGTCAGTCCCAGGCTTTGCAAATAGACGGCCAACTTCAGGCTCAGGGAATCAGTCTCGGCAAAAGTCACATCCAGCCCCATGAAGCTGTAGGCGGTGGCGGCGCCGTACTTCTTGAAGCTGTCCTGCATCAGCGCTACCAGCGACGGATAGATTGATGCATCGATGTCGGCCGGAACGCCGGGTGGATAACTCTTGAGCCAAATCCGATCGGTCATGCTGCAACTCCTGTTTTTTGAAGTGCAGAGCTTACACCCGTCTGACAGCGATTTCCCGGCTTCAGCGACAAAGCAGGTCGGTTGGAATTCCGATACGCCAACGGCTTGGCATCAAGTTCGCCAGCGGCTGTGGCAGCGAACTGCGTTGCGGGATTATTGGGGTCGGATCCCAATTCGGGGCTGAGCTTGCGAGCTAGCCGCCAAAGCGTCACCGAATCGGGCTCTGACCCCGATAATCCGTGCCGCACGAAGCGGTTGCCCGTGTTCGCCTGCGACGGTGGCATCGAACTGCGTTGAAGAAGCTCAAAAAAAAGTATTCGTTTTCATTTTTGGCCCCACTCAATCCCCCCCGCCCCCTTCCCGCCCCGCCGGGCGGAAAGGGGGAGCCTCATTTGGCCGCGTTTATGAACAAAGGTAGTACACGCGCCACGGCACATTGCACGTCATTGCGAGGCGCGCAGCGACGCGGCAATCCATGGATTCGGAAGTCATGGATTGCTTCGCTGCGCTCGCAATGACGATTCAGGGCCAGCGAAATCGGGGTCAGATCCCAATTCGGGGCAGGGCGTGCGAGCTTGCCAATCAAGCATCACCGAATTGGGCTCTGACCCCGATTTTGCGGGGCAAAACTTCGAACGACCCATTGCAGGCTATCGGGCTGGGACCCCGGTAATTGAATTTGAATTCGGTTCCCCGCGCCGTAATGAGGAGGCGAGTCACGCAGACTTGGGCGGATCAGGGCTGGCGTTGTTTGAGGCGAAGCCGAGTTTAGCCAGACCCCGCCCAAGTCGAGTAACGCAGCTTACCGGCGCAGCCGGGCGACGAATCCGGCTGTCGTTTCTTTCGGTTCCCTTTCTTTGGACAAGCAAAGAAAGGGAACTCGCCCGCCGGGGTGAGGCCCGGCCAGCCGCGAGGCTCATTACGCCTTCAGAACCGTCAACACTTCGTCGAGCATTTTCTTGGCATCGCCAAA
>JAVHQY010000054.1:0-19794 GCA_036171375.1 Rhodoferax sp.
GGGGAATTGGCGGAAGCGGTGAGATTCGAACTCACGGATGTCGCGAGACATCGCCGGTTTTCAAGACCGGTGCAATCGACCACTCTGCCACACTTCCGTGGGGCGGATTCTAACTGGGACAGGCCGGCGCTGATGACGACACCAGCGCTGGTGCCAACGCATGTTCAGTTTGGTGTCACGGGTGTCTTGTCAGCGGCGGCACCCACACGCAGGGTCAAGCCACCAGCGCTTCGTTTGCTGTCACCCAGCGCGGGCCGCGACTTGGCACTGGCATAGCGTTCGCGCAGGTCCTTCACTGCCGCCGACAAAACCTCAGCGTTGGTGATCTGGCCAGCGTAGCGCTGCAATACCGATCCGGCGGTTTCTATCAGCTTGACGTTGCGCGTGAAACGGCTTTGGGTCAGCAATTCTTCAACGGCGGCAGTGGGGTTACCTTCCAGGCTCAGTGTCAGTGCTTGTTCGGCGAGCTTGAGTACCTTCGCCTGCGCGCTGCGCAAACGCTCTACGTAGGGCGGATGCAGCAATACCGCGCCTACCAGCAGCTCACCCATTGCCCGGCTGGTGCTAAAGCGCAGGCCCAGGTTATCCACAAACGACTCAACCTCCTCGAGCTGAATGGTCTTGTTGGCCAAATGTGCCAACAGCGTGAGCAAATTGCAGCAGGATTCAAAATCAAACTGCGGTGCCTGGGAGTCTGCCGCAAGAACACGCGCGGCATCGAGCGCACCCGCAAAGCTTTGCTGTTCAATCAGCATCATGGCATCGACGATCTTTGCCAGTCGGCGCGGGCGTTGGTTCTGCGGGTCACGCTCCAGCAACCGCTCAAAATCACTGCTACAGCGTTGCAAACCTCTGCGGTTACCACGCTCCAGATAGGTAAACGCCAGTAGCACCAGGCTCTGGCAGTCGAACATTTTGGAGTCAAGTCCAATCCGGCACGTCCCCTCAAGTGCCTTGGCCGCGTCCTCACGCTGACCAGCGTAATAGGCCATCATGCCCAGGCTTTGCAATCGGCTGATGGAATCCGGCGTGAGGTCGCTGGCCATTTTGTAAGTTGCCATCGCTTGGTCAAAATTACCCAGTTCAAATTGGGCCCGCCCCAAAACATCGTAAGCGTCGCTGTACGTTGGCTCCTCGCTGATCAGGTTTTCCAGCGTACTGGCAGCGCGCACCACTTGGCCGGCATCGAGCTGTGATCTGGCCACACCCAACTTGGCCCACGGCAGGGTCTTGGCAGCAATCACCGCCTCATACAGGGTCTGGGCTTGTGCATATTGGCCGGTACGCAGCATCAACTCGGCACCCACCCGCGCTGCGTAGAGCCAGAACAAACCTTTTTCTTCAAAGCGGCGCTGACAAAGCTGAGCCGCTGTCTCAAAATCTTCCGCCTCAACTGCAGTGAAGATTTCCTGCAAGGACTTTTTGCGCAAACGCGCCTGATACAGCCGCTCACTCAACTGCGTCGCCTTGTGCGGTTTGAGCAAATAACCATCGAGCGCTGACTCGGCTGCCTCCGCCACTTTGGCGTAGGTAGCTTCGGCGGTGATCATGAGAAACACCGTTGAAAAAGGCAGCAACTGATTGCGCCGCAGGTCATCGAGTAGATCCTGTCCAGTCAGGCGCTCGCCACTGAAGTGATGCTCACACAAAACGATGTCAAAAGAACGGTATTCCAGTTGCCGACGGGCATCCTGCAGGCGCGCGCACTGTGACACGCTGCCGATGCCAAAGTCGCGCAGTTGCGACACCAGAATCGAGCGCGACGTGGCATTGCCGTCGATGACCAGCGCCTGCACCTCCTTCCAGTCGTCAGCCGATGTTGCCATCAGTGGCTCCTCCCTACCTGGCAAGTCATTGTCAGTGCTCTAAAAAAGGTATTCAAGTTCGGCTACGGATGATAAATGTGACGGTCTCGATGCCAGCCAGCGTCAATGCCAGCGAACCCAACAAGTGCGCGCCAGTGGTGCCCAGAGCCAGCGCGTAGCGCTGTTGTCCCAGCATACCAACAACTTCCGCTGAGAAACTCGAAAAAGTGGTGAGGGCACCGAGAAAACCGGTCACCAGCGCCAGGCGCCACACCGGGTCCAGATTGGGCATGGCCTGGAAAATGGCAACACAGATACCAACCAGATAACCCCCCAGCAAATTGGCTACAAGCGTGCCCAGCGGCAGTACCGAGCCGGGGTTGAGCCACAGACCAAGTTGCCAGCGAGCCAGGGCGCCCACACTGGCACCCACACAAATGGCGAAGACAGAAATCATGGGCTCGGATCATACGATCAAACCGCCACCAGAGCGCTGGCTTGACCCGCAACAGTCGAACGATATTGCCGCGCCGGTGCCGGTTTGACTCCAAGTCATGCTATTCTGCATCCCTTACTTCACAAGGAGCTATCTATGTCTGGTTTGTTGAGCAGCGTCGATCCTGACGGTTTGCTGGAATTCTCGGTGGTTTATACCGATCGTGCACTCAACCACATGTCCAAGAGTTTTCAGGCGGTCATGAAAGACATCGCCAGCATTCTCAAGGAGGTCTATGGGGCCAAATCTGCGGTGCTGGTGCCAGGCAGTGGCACCTTCGGCATGGAAGCCGTAGCGCGCCAGTTTGCCAACCAGAAAAAAGTTTTGATCCTGCGCAATGGCTGGTTCAGTTACCGCTGGACGCAAATCCTGGAGATGGGCCAGATTGCCGCCGAAGCCACCGTGCTCAAAGCGCGTCCACTGACCGCAGCAAAAGAGTCGGCCTGGATCCCGGCCCCGATCGAGGAAGTGGTAGCCAGCATCGCCGCGAAAAAGCCGGACGTTGTTTTTGCCCCGCACGTTGAAACCGCCTCTGGAATGATCCTGCCCGATGACTACCTGCGCGCGGTCAGCAATGCGGTGCACGCGGTCGGTGGACTGTTCGTGCTGGACTGTATCGCCTCCGGTGCCATGTGGGTCAACATGCGCGACACCGGTGTCGATGTGCTGATCAGCGCGCCGCAAAAAGGCTGGAGCAGCTCGCCTTGTTGCGCCATGGTGATGCTCAGCGAGCGTGCCCGCGCGGCCATCGATGCCACCACCAGCAGCAGTTTTGCCTGTGATCTGAAGAAGTGGTTGCAGATCATGGAAACCTACGAAAACGGCACCCATGCCTACCACACCACCATGCCCACCGACGCTTTGACGAGGCTGTGCCAAGTGATGAAAGAAACCCGCAGTTACGGCTTTGAGAAAGTCCGCGCCGAACAGATTGAATTGGGCCGCAAAGTGCGCGAACTGTTTGAGCAACGTGGTCTGGCCAGCGTCGCTGCCACCGGTTTCAAAGCGCCCGGCGTGGTGGTGAGTTTTACCCGCGACCCAGAGATTCAATCGAGCCGAAAATTTTTGGCCGCCGGTTTGCAAACCGCCGCCGGAGTGCCACTGCAGTGCGATGAAGGAGCCAATTTCATGAGCTTCAGGGTCGGACTTTTCGGCCTGGAAAAGTGGCACAACGTGGACCGCACGGTGGGCCACCTGGCGGCCGCGCTGGACAAGGTTTTGTAACTTACTTTTGCGTTGCTTTGGCCGCGGATTGGCCACCAACGGGAGCCGGGTTGTAAGCGGCACCATTGACGGTCAAACCTTGGGCTGAATAGCGCGCCACGTTTTTTTCGCCCAGTCCCCTGACTCGGCTGACCAAGTCGGCCCAGCTCTTGAATTGGCCTTTGTTGCGCTCGGCCAGTATCCTGGCAGACATGGCCGGGCCAATCCCTTTGATGCTGTCGAGTTCGGCCTCCTGCGCCTGGTTCACATCGACCGCGGCAAAACCACCGACAGCGGACCACAGGACAAGCAGCGTCAGAATTTTTTTCAGCATATTTGGACTCCCCCAAAAAAAACCAATCATCACACCGCTTGGGCAAGCCAGCGGATATATTTGGCCACACCGGTTTGAACGTCTGCAAATGGATGATCACAGCCACAGCCACGCAACGCCGTCAGATCAGCCTGCGTGTAACTTTGATACTTGCCTCGCAGTGCCGCTGGAAAATCAATGTATTCAACCAATCCGGCGGCAACTTGCGCGGCCAGCGTCAGCGCCTCTTGGCCCTGCATGGAACGCAGCGTATTGACCACCGTGCTGGCGACATCGTTAAAAGGCTGCGCCCGGCCAGTGCCCACGTTAAAAATGCCGGAACTGCCAGGGTGATCGAAAAACCAGAGGTTGACCGCGACCACATCATCGATAAAAACAAAATCGCGCAACTGCTCGCCCGGCGCATAACCACCATAATCGGCAAATAGCTTCACCTTCCCGTCAGCGTCGAACTGGTTGAACTGATGAAACGCCACGCTGGCCATGCGAGCCTTGTGTTGCTCGCGCGGGCCATAAACGTTGAAGTAACGCAGACCCACCACCTGGCTCGTTTTGCCCACCACCGAACGCACAAAATCAGCACCGCATTCGCGTCGCATGCGCTGGTCAAACAGCAGTTTTGAATAGCCGTAAACGTTGAGTGGCCGCTCGCAGGCTGGCTCTTCGCGAAAGCTGTCCGAGCCGCCATAAGTGGCCGCGCTGGAGGCGTACAGCAAGCGCGCACCACGCCGCTGGCAGGTCTGGAACAAACCCACCGAGCAGCTGTAGTTGTTCTCCAGCATGAATTTGCCGTTGCTCTCCATGGTGTCGCTGCATGCGCCCTGGTGGAACACGGCTTCGACCTGACCCAGAGCGCCATCGGCAAATTGTTCATAAAAAACGCTGGCATCAACATAATCGGCAATTTGCAGATCGGCCAGGTTGCGAAACTTGTCGCCTTGCGTCAAATCATCGACCGCAATGATGTCGGTCAGACCGCGCTCATTGAGACCCTTGACCAGATTGCTGCCAATGAAACCGGCCGCCCCTGTTACCACAATACGTGTCATGCAAACAGCTCCTGATACGACACCGTTGCGGTGCCAAATTTACCCACCACCAGGCCCGCGGCCCGGTTCGCCAGCGGCAACGCCTCACGCAGGCACAAACCGGTTGCCAGCATGGCCGCCAGGGTGGCAATCACGGTATCACCGGCACCGGTGACATCAAATACTTCGCGTGCCTGGGCGCTGACGTGCAAACGTCCCTCGGCATCAAAAAGTGTCATGCCAGCTTCGCTGCGGGTAAGCAACACGGCATCAAGCTGGAGTTGCTGGCGCAGATTTTCCGCCTTCAACTGCAACTGCGACTCGTCACTCCAGGGCCCGACCACCTGTTCTAGTTCCAGCCGGTTAGGCGTGATGACACTGGCATTTCTGTAGCGTGAATAATCGCTGCCCTTGGGATCGATCAGGATCGGCTTGGCCGCCTGGCGCGCGCACGCGATCATGTCACCCACGTGCGTGAGCCCACCTTTGCCGTAGTCGGAAAACAGCACGACATCGTGCGTTGGCAGCAGCCGGGCAAAGCTGGCACTTTGCGATGCCAGCAGTTCGGTGCCGGGTTGGTTCTCAAAATCGAGTCGCAGCAATTGTTGCTGGCGGCCAATCACCCGCAGTTTGATGGTGGTTTTCAAATCTGGTGCCCGGCCAAAGTGGGTCTGAATGCCGCTGCCAGCCAGCAGCGCTTCGAGCTTGTGGCTGGCTTCATCGGTTCCCACCACCGTCAGCAGCGAAGCCTGCGCGCCCAGCGTGACCACGTTGTAGGCGACGTTGGCCGCACCACCGCCGCGCTCCTCCTCGCGCGTGATTCGCACAATGGGCACCGGCGCTTCGGGCGAAACCCGATCCACAGCACCATACCAATAACGGTCAAGCATCACGTCGCCCACCACCAGCACCCGGGCCCTGGACAATGCTTTTTTGCTGACAGAACGGGAAGTGCTCATAACTCCTCAACCCGTTGTGCGGGAAAACTGTCCCAGGTCTGGCAGCCCGGACATTGCCAGAAATGCTGCGTCGCTTCAAAACCGCAAGCGGCGCAGCGATAGCGCAGCAACGATTGTGTGGCTTTGTCAAGCGCGCGTTGCACCGTGGCATGGTACTGCTCGTGCGCCAAATTTTCCCCGGCAAGCCATCTGGCTGCTGCCACCAGCGAAGGCTGCTGTTCAAGGTGGCGCAGGTACCACTGCCGTGCCAGCGCTGCGGGCTTGCCGTTGACAATTTCCAGCCCAATGATCGCCTCCAGCACGTCCAGCGACGGTGCCTGTTCGTAGCACGACTGAAGCCGTTGCAGTAGCACTGCCACCTGAGCGCTGGCAACGGCAAATTCGGCTAACGGTGCTGCGATCAAACCGCTGGCAGCCGGCGCTGCACCAAGCGCCGTTTCGAGTTCAGCGCAGGCTTTGGCCGGTTCGCCCCGCAAGGCCAACAATCTGGCCAAGTCAATGTACGCCCGAGCAGCCGCCGGCGCGGTGGCAATCGCTTGCCGCAGCAACGCCATCGCCGCCTCGCTTTGTCCCTGGGCTTGCAGCAAAGCTGCTTGTTCGCACAAGTAATGCGCCTGCCGCGGGCTGAAACTGCCCTGCTGCGATGGTTCGAGCTGTTGCGCCAGCAGCGCAGCTTGCGACCAGTCGCGGGCACGCTCACAATTTGCCAGCAGAGCAAGGCGCGCCTGCGTTTCAAACGCCGTGCCTATCAACTTTTGCAGCGCCTCTTCAGCCCGGTCAATCAAACCAGCCTTGAGAAAATCCAGCGCCAACGCGTGTTGCGCGCGCTGACGGTCCGCCAGACTCAGGTCACCGCGCGACAACAGGTGTTCATGCACCCGCACAGCGCGCTGGTATTCACCCCGACGCCGAAAAAGATTGCCCAGCGCAAAGTGCAACTCCGATGTGTCCGGGTCGCTTTGCACGGCCTCGATGAAGGCATCGATGGCCTGATCCTGCTGCTCGTTGAGCAAGAAGTTCAGGCCCTTGAAATAAGCTTTGGGGGCGTGCCGGTTTTCAAAGCGAAGCTGGCGCAAATCCAGCCGCGATGCCATCCAGCCCAGCACGAACGCCAGCGGCAAACCCAGCAGCAGCCAACCCAGATCAAAGTCCATACTGAGATGGAACGCTCTGACCGGGCGCAGCATCAATGGCTATGGTATTGACCGGTAGCGCCTGTTGATGCTTGCGGCGCTGCTTCCACCAGTGCGGTAGCATCCCCAGTGCACCCACTGCCACACCTCCAGCAAAGGCACTGAGCACCAGCAACACCTGTGGCGCGCGCCATTGGGTGCCGAAAAAAAAGTGCACCGTGCCTTCATGCTGGTTGTTCAGCGCGAAAGCAAACAGGGTAAAAAATACGGCTGCCTTCAAAGTCCACTTGAGCAGCCAAAGGATTTGTTTCAAGCCACGTTCCTCACAGACCAAGTCATTGTAAAGAGGAACCGGGTCAGCCTTGGGCATCCTCTACGTGATGATCGACCGCCAGTCGCAACGCCTTGCCGGGTTTGAAATGAGGCACCAGCTTTTCTGGAATGGCAACGCTGGCACCGTTGCGTGGGTTGCGTCCCAGTCTCGGTGAATGGTGATTCACTGAAAAACTGCCAAAGCCTCGGATTTCGATTCGCTGCCCCCGCACCAGCGCGTCGTTGATGGCATCAAGAATGGCTTTGACAGCGTACTCGGCATCGCGCTGGTTGAGCTGGTCGAACCGCGCTGCCAGTTCACTGACCAGGTCAGAGCGGGTCATTTTTTCGTCCAGCAAGAGTGGTTTACTTGCCGTCGTTGTTGTCGAGCTTGGCGCGCAACAGCGCACCCAAACTCGTAGTGCCGGCGTTTTCACGCGCTGCTGCCTGGCTCAGATTGGCCATGGCTTCACTTTGATCGGCGGCATCCTTGGCCTTGATCGACAACTGGATGCTGCGTGCCTTGCGATCGACGTTGAGCACCACGGCGGTGACTTCATCGCCTTCCTTGAGCACGTTGCGGGCATCTTCCACCCGATCAATCGAAATCTCGCTGGCACGCAAATAGCCCACAACATCGGCACCCAAATCGATTTCGGCACCCCGGGCATCGACGGTCTTGACCTTGCCGGTGACCACCTGGCCTTTGTCATTGATACTGGCAAAAGTGGTAAACGGGTCGGAATCGAGCTGTTTGATGCCCAAGGAGATGCGTTCACGATCGACATCGATCGCCAACACCAGGGCTTCGACTTCCTGCCCCTTCTTGTACTCGCGCACCGCCGCTTCGCCAGACTCGCTCCAGCTCAAATCCGACAGGTGCACCAGACCGTCGATGCCAGCGGCCAGGCCGACAAAAATACCGAAATCGGTGATCGATTTGATGGGGCCCTTGACGCGGTCGCCGCGCTTGGTGTTTTGCGCGAACTCCTGCCACGGGTTGGCCCTGCATTGCTTCATGCCGAGCGAGATGCGGCGCTTGTCTTCGTCGATTTCCAGCACCATGACTTCAACCTCGTCGCCCAGGGCAACGATCTTGCCGGGAGCGATGTTCTTGTTGGTCCAGTCCATTTCCGAGACGTGCACCAAACCTTCGATGCCGGGTTCGAGTTCCACAAACGCGCCGTAGTCGGCGATGTTGGTGATCTTGCCAAACATGCGCGTCCCCTGCGGGTAACGCCGATTAACACCCATCCAGGGATCGTCACCAAGTTGCTTAAGTCCCAAGGACACGCGGTTCTTTTCGGCATCGAATTTGAGAATCTTGGCGGTAATTTCCTGACCCGCAGTCACCACCTCACTCGGGTGACGTACCCGGCGCCAGGCCATGTCGGTAATGTGCAACAGGCCGTCGATGCCACCGAGGTCCACGAACGCGCCGTACTCGGTAATGTTTTTGACCACACCCTGAACGATGGCACCTTCCTTGAGCGTATTCATCAGTTTGGCGCGCTCTTCACCCATGCTGGCTTCGACCACCGCACGGTGCGACAAGACCACGTTGTTGCGCTTGCGGTCGAGCTTGATGACCTTGAATTCGAGTGTTTTGTTTTCGTATGGAGAGAGGTCTTTGGTCGGCCGCGTGTCAACCAGCGAGCCCGGCAAAAAGGCACGAATGCCGTTGACCAGCACCGTGAGACCGCCTTTGACCTTGCCACTGGTCACACCGGTGACGAATTCGCCGGTTTCCAGGGCTTTTTCCAGACTCATCCACGAAGCCAGACGCTTGGCGGTGTCGCGCGAGAGAATGGTGTCGCCGTATCCGTTTTCTATCGAACCGATAGCGACGGACACGAAGTCACCAACCTGGACTTCGATTTCGCCCTTGTCGTTTTTGAATTCCTCCAGCGGCACGTAGGCTTCGGATTTGAGGCCGGCATTGACCACCACAAAGCTGTGTTCGATGCGAACCACTTCAGCGGTGATGACTTCACCGGTGCGCATTTCGGTGTGCTTGAGAGACTCTTGGAACAATTCGGCGAAAGATTCAGACATTTTGTTTGCGGACCATACCGCGGGTTTGGTTTGTTGAACCTCAGCAGCAGAACACCAATGCGGTGCGAGAGGGCTGATGAGGGCCGTTTGCCGTTCAGCTTGCGTTGAACGGCTGTTTGTCCTGCCACCATTGCAACACCAGTACCGTCGATTTTTCTATCGACAGCTCGGAGTTGTCCAGCAGCCGGGCATCCTCGGCTGGCTTGAGTGGCGCAACGCTGCGAGAACTATCCCGCGCATCGCGCGCCTGCATGTCGGCACGAAGAGCGGGGAGTGTAGCCGATATTCCGCTCGAAATCAGTTGCTGATAACGTCTTTGCGCCCGTTGTTCGGCACTGGCGGTCAAAAAAACCTTCAGACCGGCATCCACGAAAACCACGTTGCCCATGTCGCGTCCATCGGCCACCAGACCCGGCAACTGCCGAAAGCTGCGCTGCAAACCCAGCAGGGCCTGGCGCACCTCGCCCAGCGCCGCCACCCGCGACGCGTTCATGGCCACTTCCTCGCTGCGGATGGCTGCCGTCACATCAGTGCCAGCCAGCCAGACCTGGTCGGCTTCAAACCTGATTTGCAGACTCCCCACCAGTGCCGCCAGCCGGGGTGCCTGTGTGGCATCACAATCCAAACCGGCCTGCATGGCCGCCAGCGCCGTGATGCGGTAGAGCGCGCCGGAATCGAGCAAATGGTAGCCCAGCGCTTTGGCCAGCGCGGCGGCCAACGTGCCTTTGCCCGAGGCGCTCGGGCCATCGATGCACAGCACGGGGATGTCTTCGGTGCGCGCCTGCACGACCGAAAACAGGACCTCAAAATAAGCTGGAAAAGTCTTGGCCACGCAAGCCGGATTCTGGATGCGAACGGGCAGACGCGCCGGATTGAAAGCGGCCAGCGAAAAACACATCGCCATGCGGTGGTCATCGTAAGTGGCGATGCTGGCAGCGTGCCAATCGGCCGGCGTTGCGGGTGCCGTGATGGCAATGAAATCAGCGCCCTCTCCCACTTCGGCACCGAGCTTGCGCAACTCATGGCTCATGGCTGCAATGCGGTCGGTTTCCTTGACACGCCAACTGGCAATATTGCACAGCCTGGTGGTACCCCGAGCGTACAGGGCCATCATGGCCAGCGTCATGGCGGCATCCGGGATGTGGTTGCAGTCGAGGTCAATCGCTTGCAGCGGCCAACGGCCGCGCTCGACCTCAAGCCAGTTGGGGCCGCTGACAATGCGTGCGCCCATTTGCCGGGCAGCAGCCACGAAAGCGATGTCACCTTGAATCGAATCTGCGCCGACACCCTCGATCCTGATCTTGCTCCCCTCGCCGGCACCGATAGCCCCCAGCGCAATGAAGTAGCTGGCCGATGAAGCATCGGCTTCAACGGCGAGTGTTGTGGGCGATTTGAATCGGCTCCCGGCGGGGATGATGAAGCGTTGCCAGCCCTGATTGACCACATCGATACCAAAGCGTGCCAGCAACTTGAGCGTGATTGCGATGTAGGGTTGGGAGATGAGCGCTCCCTGGACTTCAATCACGATGTCGTTGTGCGCCACCAGTGGCAGCGCCAGCAACAGCGCGCTGAGAAATTGGCTCGACACATCGCCGCGAACACGAACCGGCCGTTCCAGTCGCAGGTGCGGTTGGCCAATATGTAGCGGCGCAAAACCCGGCTTTTCCAGATAATCGATTGCACAGCCAATGGCTCGCAGGGCATCGACCAGATCGCCGATTGGGCGCTCGTGCATGCGCGCCACGCCACACAACTCGTAATCTCCGCCAAGCACTGCCAGCACGGCTGTCAGTGGTCGCATGGCGGTGCCCGCATTGCCCAGAAAAAGCCGGGCCTGTTGCAGCCGATTCGCGCCACAAAGACCACCAATGGCGACCGTCGTTCCCGACCGGACCAGACCACAACCCAGTTCCCGCAAGGCATCCAGCATGACCTGGGTGTCATCCGATTCCAGCAGACCCTGCAAAGTAGTCGTTCCCGCACTTAGCGCAGCAAGCAACAAAACGCGGTTGGAAATACTCTTGGAGCCGGGCAGCGCCAGGCTGCCGCCAGCGCAGCGCAGGGGCGGTATGTCAATAAACGGCGTATGAAAGGTCATGGCTGGCTGCACTGCGTTCGCAATGACAAAAAATATCGTCAATGACTGAAAAGATCATTCTTCGTCGCACTGGCCCATGCGCCAGTCGGAGCGGGTGCGGCTGGCCTGCGCCAGCAGCGCCTCCAGTGCGGCACCGTCGCCGCTTTGCAGCAGCGTTTCAAACTGCTGCAACTGGCGTCGAAAAAGCCCGGCCTGCGCCAGCACCGGTCCGCGGTTGGCGAGCAGAATGTCGCGCCACACCTTGGCATCGCTGGCAGCGATCCGGCTGAAGTCGCGAAAGCCCGGCCCGGCCAACGCCAGCACATCGGCACCGTCTTGCTGCCCGGCAATTGCCGCCACCAGCGTAAAGGCCAGCAAGTGCGGCAAATGGCTGACCGCGGCAAATGCGCTGTCGTGTGACTGTGCCGACATCTTTATGACTTGACAACCCAAAGCGCGCCACAGATGCGTGGCCTGCTGCAACTGCTGGCTGCCGGTCACCTCAGTAGGGGTCAATATCACCTGGTGTCGGGCGTACAAATCAGCGTCGGCGTGGGCAATGCCTGAGAGCTCCTTGCCAGCAATGGGGTGCGCCGGAACAAAGCACGCCAGCCGCTGGCCCAGCGCAGCGCGTGCCGCTGCCACCACGTCGCTTTTGGTGGAACCCACATCCATCACCAGCGCCTGCTCGGTCAATACCGGGGCGATGTCGGCGAAGCAGCGCTGCGATGCCGCCACCGGCACACACAGCAGCACCAGATCAGCGCCGTTGGCAGCGCTTCGCGCCGAAGCGGCGGCTTCATCGATGACCCCCATTTGCAGCGCGCACTCCAAAGTTGCGGTAGTCGCGCTGTAAGCCGCAATGTGCTTGACCAGCCCGCGGCGACGCAAAGCCAAGGCGAACGACCCGCCCATCAGGCCGCAACCGATCAAACCCACGCGCTCGAACATCAATCCCCCGCCGGGTAAGTGCCCAGCACTTTGTAAAAAGCGCACAGTCGCTGCAACTCGGCCAGCGCCAGCGCCACGTTGGCTTGCGATGGGTGGCCCTGCAAGTCAATGTAAAAGTAATATTCCCACTGCCCCGAGCGCGCCGGCCGCGATTCAAAACGGGTCATCGAAACGCCATGCTTTTTGAGTGGCACCAGCAGATCGTGCACGGCACCAGGTTGGTTCGGCACGGATACCACCAGACTGGTGCAGTCGTTGCCGCAGGCTTGCGGCGCAGCCAGTGTTTGTGGCAAACAAATCACTGCAAAGCGGGTGCGGTTGAAGGCTTCGTCCTGGATAGCGTGGGCTGCAATCTGAAGACCAAATTCGCTCGCTGCGCGCTCACTGGCAATGGCCGCCCAGCGCTCGTTGGTCGCAGCCAGCCGCGCACCTTCGGCATTGCTCGCGGCAGCGCGGCGCTCGACACCGGGCAGATGGGCACTGAGCCAATCCTGGCATTGAGCCAACGCCTGCGGATGGGCATAGACCACTTCAATCTGCGCCGGGTTCGCATTCAAGCGCAGCAAATGATGGCGCACCAGCAAGCTGTTTTCGCCCACAATGTGCAGCGGTGAATTGAGCAGCAGATCGAGCGAGCGCGAGATGACTCCTTCGGAAGAATTCTCGATCGGCACCACGCCAAACTCGGCGTTGCCGCAGGCAGTGGCATGAAAGACTTCGTCGATGCTCACGCACGGCACCGGCACGATGCTGGAGCCAAAATAGCCCAGCGCCGCTTGCTCGCTGAAAGTGCCGGCCGGCCCCAGATAGGCGACACGTTGCGCTGACTCCAGCGCGCGACACGCCGACATAATTTCACGCCAGATAAAAGCGATGCTTTCGCTCTTGAGCGGCCCGCCATTGAGCGTTGATAGCTTGCGAATGACCTGCTCTTCACGTCCCGGCTGGAACACTGCCGACCCATCCCGGCGCTTGATTTCGCCCACCTGATGCGCCAACGCCGCGCGCCGGTTCAGCAGTGTCAGCAGATCAAGGTCGATGGCATCAATCTGGCGGCGAAGTTCGGGCAGGGCTGAAGGCATAGACGATACAGGTGTTAATCATCGCCATTGCGAGCGCAGCGTGGCAATTCATTGCGTTCTGGATTGCCGTGTCGCTGACGCTCCTCGCAATGACAGTGTTTATCCATGGGTTTTCTCAAATTCCTTCAAATACGCCACCAGCGCCTGCACGCCTTCGATGGGCATGGCGTTGTACAGGCTGGCGCGCATGCCGCCGACCAGCTTGTGGCCCTTGAGTTGCAGCAGGCCGCGCGCGTGGGCACCGGCCAGAAATGCCTCATTGAGACTTTCGTTGCGCAAAAAGAACGGCACGTTCATGCGTGAGCGACAGTCCGGCTGAACCTTGTTGACGTACAGCGCAGAGCCGTCAATGGCGGCATACAGCAGGCTCGATTTGGCAATACTTTGCACCTGCATCGCCGCTACACCCCCTTGGCGCTTGAGCCACGCCAACACCAAACCTGCGATGTAAATGGCGTAAGTGGGTGCGGTGTTGAACATCGACTGGTTCTGCGCTACCAGCTTGTAGTTGAAGGTGCTCGGGCAATGCGCCATGGCGCGGTCCAGCAGATCCTCACGCACCACCACCAGCGTCACGCCGGCGCAGCCCAGGTTTTTCTGCGCGCCACCAAACGCCAAGCCAACGCGTGACCAATCGACCGGGCGCGATGCCACGTGCGATGAAAAATCAATCACCAACGGTGCAGCGCTGCCCAGCGCCATGAGGTCAGGCAACTGGTGAAATTCAACGCCGTGGATGGTCTCGTTGGAGCAGATATGGACATAGCTCGCTGCGTCGCTGAGTTGCCAGCTTGCGGGCGCGGGCAAACTGGTGAAGTTGTCGGCCTCGGAACTGGCGGCGATAGAGACGTTGCAATATTTGCGCGCTTCGAGTTGCGAGCGCTGGCTCCAGACCCCGGTGAGTACAAAATCCACCTGTCCGGCACGCGACAAATTCAGCGGCACGATGGCGTTTTGCGCCTGACCGCCGCCTTGCATGAAGAGGATTTTGAAGCGATCGGGTATCGCCAGCAAGGCACGCAAATCCGCCTGCGCCTGGGCGTAGATGCTGCCAAACTCGGTGCCGCGATGGCTCATTTCCATCACGCTCATGCCGCTGCCGTGCCAGTCGAGCATTTCGGCTGCTGCTTGCGTCAGCACCTCTTGCGGCAGCGTTGCCGGGCCGGCACCAAAGTTATACGGTCGGTTCATCGCCATCCCCTTCGACCGCGCCGTCAGCGCCAGCATTGGCATCGTTTTCAACGATGCGCTGCAGACCGCTGAGCTGTGCGCCTTCATCCAGACCTATCAGCGTCACGCCTTGCGTGGCGCGGCCGAGCTCACGAATCTCGCTCACACGGGTGCGCACCAGCACACCCTTGTCCGTGATCAGCATGATTTCGTCGTCGGCGTGCACCAGCGTGGCTGCCACCACCTTGCCGTTGCGCTCGGATTGCGTGATGGCGATCATGCCCTTGGTGCCGCGGCCATGGCGCGTGTATTCGGTGATGCTGGTGCGCTTGCCAAAACCGTACTGCGTCGCTGTCAGAACGCTTTGCTGCTCGTCTTCAGCTACCAACATGGCAATCACGCGCTGCCCTTCTTCGAGCATCATGCCACGCACGCCGCGCGCCTGGCGTCCCATCGGGCGCACATCGTTTTCATCGAAGCGCACGGCTTTGCCACCGTCACTGAACAGCATCACATCGTGCGCACCGTCAGTCAGCGCGGCACCAATCAAAAAGTCGCCGTCGTCGAGATCAACGCAGATGATGCCGGCCTTGCGCGGATTGCTAAATTCATTGAGTGCCGTCTTCTTCACCGTTCCCATGCTGGTAGCCATCAAGACGTAGTGATCGGCCGGAAAGCTGCGCATATCACCGGTGAGCGGCAGTACCACTGTGATTTTCTCGTCCTGGACGAGCGGGAACATGTTGACGATCGGGCGCCCGCGCGAACCGCGCGAACCCTGTGGCACCTCCCATACCTTGAGCCAGTACATGCGGCCACGATCGCTGAAACACAGCAAATAGTCATGCGTGTTGGCAATGAAAAGCTGGTCGATCCAGTCGTCTTCCTTGGTGGCGGTGGCCTGGCGGCCACGACCGCCACGCTTTTGTGCCCGGTACTCACTCAAGGGCTGGCTCTTGACGTAGCCGCCGTGACTGAGTGTCACCACCATGTCGGTCGGCGTGATCAGGTCTTCGGTGCTGAGATCAAACGAGCTGTACTCCACCACGCTGCGCCGCGCGCCAAGCTGGGTTTGGCCAAATTCATTCTTCACCGCACTGAGCTCTTCGCCAATGATGGTCGTCACGCGCTCACTGCGCGCCAGGATGTCGAGCAGGTCATCGATTTCGACCATCACTTCCTTGTATTCGGCAACGATCTTGTCTTGCTCCAGCCCGGTCAGGCGCTGCAAGCGCATTTGCAGGATTTCCTGCGCCTGTGTCTCAGACAGGCGATAGCGGCCATCGCTGCCCATGCCGAAGGTTTTTTCCAGTCGCTCCGGCCGATAGTCATCGGCATTGACCAGGCCCCCATCGGCACGGGTGCGAGTGAGCATTTCGCGCACCAGTTGGCTGTCCCAGGATCTGGCCATCAATTCAGTTTTGGCCACCGGTGCCGTCGGCGCGCCGCGAATGATGGCAATGAAATCATCGAGGTTGGCCAGCGCCACCGCCAGTCCTTCAAGCACATGGCCGCGCTCGCGCGCCTTACGCAGATTGAAAATCGTGCGCCGGGTGACCACCTCACGTCGGTGGTTCAAAAACACTTCCAGCAGGTCTTTCAGGTTGCACAGCCTGGGTTGACCTTCAATCAGCGCCACCATGTTGATGCCAAAGCTGTCCTGCAACTGGGTTTGCTTGTACAGGTTGTTGAGCACCACTTCGGGCACTTCACCGCGTTTAAGCTCGATCACCAGGCGCATGCCCGACTTGTCTGACTCGTCCTGGATATGGCTGATGCCCTCCAGTTTCTTCTCGTGCACCAGCTCGGCCATGCGCTCTTGCAGCGTTTTCTTGTTGACCTGGTAGGGCAACTCATCGACGATGATCGCCTGGCGCTGCCCCTTGTCGATGTCTTCAAAATGCACTTTGGCGCGCATCACCACTTTGCCACGCCCGGTGCGATAACCTTCTTTCACGCCATTGATGCCATAAATGATGCCAGCGGTCGGAAAGTCGGGTGCCGGTATGATTTCCATCAGCTCGTCAATGGCGGCAGCAGGGTTGCGCAACAGGTGCAGGCAAGCATCAACCACTTCATTGAGGTTGTGCGGCGGGATGTTGGTGGCCATGCCCACGGCGATACCCGATGAGCCATTGACCAACAGGTTGGGAAAGCGCGCTGGCATCACCAGCGGCTCGTTTTCACTGCCGTCGTAATTGGGGCCGAAATCAACCGTTTCTTTGTCCAGGTCGGCCAGCAACTCGTGCGCGATTTTGGACATGCGAATTTCGGTGTAGCGCATGGCGGCGGCATTGTCGCCATCGACTGAACCGAAGTTGCCCTGGCCATCAACCAGCATGTGGCGCAAGGAAAAATCCTGCGCCATGCGAACGATCGTTTCATACACCGCGCTGTCACCGTGCGGGTGGTATTTGCCGATCACGTCACCGACGATGCGGGCTGATTTCTTGTACGCCTTGTTCCAGTCGTTGCCAAGCTCGTGCATCGCAAACAGCACTCGCCGGTGCACTGGCTTGAGGCCGTCGCGCGCATCCGGCAAGGCGCGCCCGACAATCACACTCATCGCGTAATCGAGGTAGCTGCGGCGCATCTCCTGTTCAAGACTAACGGGCAGGGTTTCTTTGGCGAATTGGGTCATGAAAGGGTCAAGGCTTGATCGGGAGCAGGGAAAGAAGGTTGATTCTAATGGCGCGCTGAGGGTAAAACCTTGTGGCTTACGGGCAACGACGAACTGCATTTGATGCCTGCTTTTTCAAGCCGAGGCGATTTGGTGCGGTTTTTGGATTGGAGACTGAATTGCGCTGTGGCACAATGGCCCCAACGTTGCAGGTGATTGGCACTTGGGGCGTGTAATCAATGTTCGCCGCGCTGCTGCGGCCTTTTCCATCGTAGGAGAATCATGAAGAAATTTAACAAAGTGGCACTGCTGGTTGCCGCTGCAGCATTCACAACCATTGCTAGCGCTCAATCCGTTGACAACTGGGTCAATGCCAGTGGTATCACCTGGAAAAACGGTAGCAATGAACTTTGCTGGCGTGATGCTAACTGGACACCGGCCACTGCTGCCAAGGGTTGCGATGGTGCCATCGTGGCTCCCAAAGCAGCACCCAAAGCGGCTCCGGCAGCACCAGCGGCCAAGCCAGCGGCAGCCAAACCGGCTCCCAAGCCAGCACCCAAGCCGGCCGTTGCAGCTACCAAGGTAACTTATGCTGCCGATGCATTCTTCGACTTTGACAAAGCGGTGCTGAAAAAAGAAGGCAAGGCCAAACTTGACGATTTGGTTGGCAAAGTCAAAGCCATCAACCTTGAAGTGATCATTGCGGTCGGTCATACCGACTCGGTGGGCACGGATAAGTACAACCAGAAGCTCTCGGTGCGTCGCGCTGAAGCCGTGAAGGCCTATTTGGTGTCCAAGGGCATTGAAAAGAACCGTGTCTATACCGAAGGCAAGGGTGAAAAACAACCCGTTGCTGACAACAAGACCAAAGAAGGCCGCGCCAAGAACCGTCGTGTTGAAATCGAAGTGGTGGGCACTCGTTCCAATAAGTAATCAGTTGACTTTATCTGATGCGATCGGCAACGATCGCCTGACAGACCCCGCCACGGCGGGGTCTGTCGTTTGTGGTTGGTCCTTTTTATTTTGTCGATAATCCACCCATGACTACAACAACCCTGAACGCCGATCCGGCCGAACTGGCCAAGTTTTCTGACCTGGCGCACCGCTGGTGGGACCTGGAGGGCGAGTTCCAGCCGCTGCACCAGATCAACCCGCTGCGGCTGGAGTGGATCAACCAGCACGCCCCACTGGCACGCCAACAAGTGCTTGATGTGGGCTGCGGTGGCGGCATTCTGGCCGATGCCATGGCGCGCATCGGGGCCAAGGTGACCGGCATCGACCTGGCGAGCAAAGCGCTGCGGGTGGCGCAATTGCACGCGCTAGAGATGCAAACACCCGATGTGCAGTATCAGGAAATCAGCGTCGAGGCCCTGGCACAGCAGCAACCGGCCAGCTTTGATGTGGTGACCTGCATGGAAATGCTCGAACACGTGCCCGACCCGGCCTCGGTGGTGCGCGCTTGCGCCGCACTGGTCAAACCCGGTGGCTGGGTGTTTTTCTCCACCCTCAACCGCAATCCAAAATCATTTTTGCTCGCCATCGTAGGAGCCGAATATGTGCTGGGTTTGCTGCCGCGCGGCACCCATGAATTTGCCAAGATGATCCGGCCCAGTGAATTGGCCAGTTTCTGCCGCGAATGCGAACTCGATTTGCGTCACACCCGGGGCATGCAATACAACCCGCTCACGCAGCGCTACTGGCTCAGCGCCGACACCAGCGTGAATTACTTGTTTGCCACCCAGCGTGCGCAACATGGCCTTGCCTGAATCGCCTGTCATTGCGAACGCCGTGCAATCCATGTGCTTGCCGAACTTGCAGGCAGTGCTATTTGATCTGGACGGAACGCTGATCGACAGCGCACCTGACCTCGGCGCTGCCGCCAACCAAATGCTGCTGGCGCGTGGCCGCCCTGCCCTGCCACTGGCGCGCTACCGCCCCGCCGCCAGCAGCGGAGCCCGCGGTTTGATTGAGGTGGCTTTTGGCCTCACACCAGCGCACAGTGAGTTTGCTGCCTTGCGCGAGGAATTTCTGCTCAATTACGAAGCCTGCATGACGCAAAACACCTGCGCTTTCACCGGAGTTGAAGATTTGATTGCAGAGTTGCTTGCGCGCGGCCTGGGCTGGGGCGTGGTCACCAATAAGCTGGCACGCTTTGCCGAGCCGCTGACGCGCTCCATGGCGCTCTTTGCGTCGGCGGCCACCATCGTCAGCGGCGACACCACGGCGCACGCAAAACCGCACCCGGCACCGCTGCTGGAGGCGGCACGCCAGTTGGGCATCGAACCCGCGCGTTGCCTGTACGTGGGTGACGATGAACGTGATATTGCAGCCGGTCTGGCCGCTGGCATGAGCACGGCAGCCGCCACCTGGGGCTACCTGGGCCAAAACGCAGACCCGCTACGGTGGGGCGCACAATTTGTCACTCATTCCCCGGCCGAACTCTTGCAATTGATCGTTGCGGACTAAAATACGTCCCTAGGGGCTGCACTGGTTTCGACGTGGGTACGGAATCGATGTGGTGCATGTCGAGCTGAATGCGCTCGTAAAACAGATTCAAAAAAACTAACTG
>JAVHQY010000055.1:0-19774 GCA_036171375.1 Rhodoferax sp.
CCTACCTGGACCGGCTGCATCCCGAAAAACCACCGCGCTACAGCCGGGCCACGCTCGAGACACTGGCCATCATTGCCTACCGCCAGCCGGTGACGCGTGGCGACATCGAAGAAGTGCGCGGTGTCAGCGTCAATTCGCTGTTGCTCAAGCAGCTTGAAGATCGGGGCTGGATCGAGGTGATTGGTTATCGGCAGACGGTAGGGCGACCGGCATTGCTGGCCACCACGCGCCAGTTTCTTGACGATCTGGGATTGCAGTCGCTGGCCGAGTTGCCGCTGCTGGAAGAGCCCGGACAGCAGCTTGAAGTTCTCGATGCGCTCAACGCCGAGCCCGCAACGGGCAGCGCCGAGCTGTCAATACCGGCAGCAGCGAGCGCGCCGGACGAAGGCAATTTATTTTTTTCCAGCAGGACGACACCATGAGTGACAACCGCGCGCCAACCGTCAGCGTTGACGAACCCGAACCGCTGGCGGTTGTCGATCCGGCTGGCATCGAGCTGGCGGGGGTGCCGTTGGCAGCGCCAGCGCTGCCCGCTCCGGTGGCAAGCAAAGGCTTGGATGATCGCTTTGAAGATGTGATTTCGGGCCAGTTTGATGCCGATGAACTGAAGCCGGAAGTTGCCGCGCCCAAGCGCGTGTTGGCACCGCAACCCGAGTCACCCAAGCTGCACAAGGTGCTGGCACAGGCCGGCATGGGGTCGCGGCTGGAGATGGAACAGTTGATCATGGAAGGGCGCATCACGGTCAACAACGAGCCGGCGCACATCGGCCAGCGAATTTGTTTTGGCGACCGGGTCAACGTCAACGGCAAGCCGATCCGTTTTCGCATCGATGCCGCGCCGGCGCGGGTGATCGCCTACCACAAGCCGGCCGGTGAAGTGGTGACGCACGATGATCCGCAAAACCGGCCCACCGTTTTTCGCCGTCTGCCCAAATTGGTGCAGGGCAAGTGGCAGTCGGTCGGGCGACTCGACCTTAACACCGAAGGCCTGTTGCTGCTGACCAGTTCGGGCGAGCTGGCCAACAACTTGATGCATCCGCGTTTTGGCCTGGAGCGCGAATACGCGGTGCGGGTGTTGGGCGCGCTCAGCCAGCAAGAAAAGCAGCGCCTGCTCGGCGGCATTGCACTCGACGACGGCAACGCGCATTTGGGCTCGATCGAAGAAGGCGGCGGCGAAGGTGCCAATTGCTGGTACCGCGTCACCATCGCCGAAGGGCGCAATCGTGAAGTGCGGCGTTTGTTCGAGGCCCTTGGCCACGCCGTCAGCCGGCTGATCCGCATTCGTTACGGTGCCATGGTGTTGCCGCGCGGACTCAAGCGCGGCAACTGGGTCGAGCTCGACGCCAGCGACATCAGCGCCTTGACGCAGGCCGTGCGCACGCACGAGTCCAGGCCCGGCGGCGCGCAGTCGCAAGCGAACGCGCCAGCGCCCGGCACCGGCAGACGTGGCCGTGGTGGCCGTGGCAGCGGTGGGCGAGCGGGCCGCGCGCCGCAAATGGGTGGGCGCGGCGCGTCCGCGCCAAACACTCGCAACGGCGCATCGGGTAGCGCAGCGAGCCAACCCGACCCGATGAAAACCTCACTGGGCTACATCGGCGCTGACAGTTTCACGCGCCAGCGCCAGGGTCCGGGTGGTGGTGGCAACGCCGGGCGCGGCGCGCGGCGTCGCAGCGGTCGCTCGCCGCGCTGAGCGTTTAGAATTCACCGCTTTGCCGCTGGGCCAAATCTCAAATTCAGGAACTTATCCATGACACTCGAACGAACCCTCTCCATCATCAAGCCCGACGCGGTGGCCAAAAACGTCATTGGTCAAATTTACGCGCGTTTTGAAGCCGCTGGCCTGAAACTGGTAGCGGCGCGCATGGTGCATTTGTCGCGGCAGGAAGCGCAGGCCTTTTACGCGGTGCACCAGGGGCGGCCATTTTTTAACGACCTGGTCGAATTCATGACCTCGGGCCCGGTCATGGTGCAGGTGCTCGAAGGCGCGGGCGCGGTTTTGAAAAACCGTGACCTGATGGGTGCCACCGATCCCAAAAAAGCCGCGCCAGGAACGATCCGCGCTGACTTTGCCAGCAGCATCGACGCCAACGCAGTGCACGGCTCGGATGCAGCGCAAACAGCGGCGGTGGAGATTGCCTTTTTCTTCCCGGGCATGAACATTTATTCACGCTGAACCGACTGCGCCGCAACGCCGATGCGATGATCGCCAACCTGCTCGATTACGATCTTCAGGGGCTCACCGAGTTCTGTGAACAACTCGGTGAAAAGCGTTATCGCGCGGTGCAGTTGTTTCGCTGGATTCACCACCGAGGGGCCAGCGACTTTGACACCATGACCGATCTGGCCAAGTCGTTGCGCGACAAGCTCAAAGGCGTGGCCGAAGTGAAGGCGCCGGCGGTGCTGTCCCAGCACCTGTCGGCCGATGGCAGCATCAAGTGGCTATTTGATGTCGGCCAGCAAAACGCCGTCGAGGCGGTCTTCATTCCGGAAGACGAGCGCGCCACGCTGTGCATTTCATCGCAGGCTGGCTGCGCCATTGGCTGCCGGTTTTGCTCCACCGGCCACCAGGGTTTCAGCCGCAACCTGAGCACGGCAGAAATCGTTGGCCAGTTGTGGTTTGCCGAGCATTTTTTGCGTCACCATTGGCAGCGCGACGAGCGTGTGATTTCCAACGTGGTGTTCATGGGCATGGGCGAGCCGCTGCAAAATTACGCCCAGGTGCTGCCGGCGCTGCGCGTCATGCTCGACGATCACGGCTACGGTTTGTCGCGTCGGCGCGTGACGGTCTCCACCTCAGGCGTGGTGCCAAAAATGGACGCGCTGGCGCACGACTGTCCGGTCGCTTTGGCAGTCTCCCTGCATGCGCCCAGCGATGAACTGCGCGATCAACTGGTGCCGCTGAACAAGAAATACGGCCTGGCTGAACTGATGCAGGCTTGTCAGCGCTATTTGCAGTTTGCGCCACGCGACTACCTCACTTTCGAGTACTGCATGCTGGCTGGCATCAACGATGCGGTCGAGCAGGCGCAGCAACTCGTCCGGCTGGTGCGGCATTACTCGCTCGACGGCGGTATCTGGTGCAAATTCAATCTGATCGCGTTCAATCCGTTTCCGGGCTCGGGGCTGAGCGCTTCATCGCTGGAACAAACGCAGGCATTTGCCGCCGTTCTCAGTGCCGCCGGGATCGTGACCACGATTCGCAAGATCCGTGGCGACGACATTGCCGCTGCCTGTGGCCAATTGGCTGGCGCGGTGAAGGACCGAACCCGTGTTGGCGAGCGCATTGCGCGCCAGCGCAGCGCCGCTTTGGTGCCTGCTGCCGTGCCGCTCAAGGAGTGTTGACGCATGAAACCTGAAAGCTTGAACCGCAGTTTGGTTTGCCAGGCGTTGTTGTGCGCGCTGCTGGCGTTGGTCAACGGATGCGCCTCACACACCAGCACTGCCGATGCCAGCAGCGGCGAGATCATGACCGCTTCCGATGAGCCCGAGTTGCGCCAGCGCGCGCGCAAGCGCCTGGAGCTGGCAGTGGCCTATTTTGAACAGGGCCAGACCACGGTCGCGCTCGATGAGCTCAAACAGTCATTGGTGGTCGATCCCAATTATGCGCAGGCCTACAGTCTGCGCGGCCTGATTTACATGCGACTCAACGATTTTCATATCGCCGAGGAAAGTTTCAACCGCGCTTTGACCATCGCGCCCAATGATGCCAGCGTTAAACACAACCTGGCCTGGTTGCGCTGCCAGCAGGCACGTTATCCGGAATCGATGGCCCTGTTTTTGCAGGTGCTCGACAACCCGCTGTATGGCGAGCGGGCCAAGACCCTGCGTGCGCTGGGTCTGTGCCAGGCGAGCGCCGGGATGGCAGGCGAAGCTGAGGCCAGCTTGCTCAAGTCGTATGAATTTGATGCCGGCAATCCGGTCACTGGCTACAACCTGGCGCTGCTGCTGTTCAAGCGAAGCCAACTTGATCGGGCCCAGTTTTATGTGCGGCGCATCAACAACAGCGAACTGGCCAACGCCGAATCGCTTTGGCTGGGCATCAAGGTTGAGCGGCAACTGCAAAACACGCAAGCTGCGGCGCAACTGGCAACGCAGTTGCTCAAGCGTTTTGCGCAGTCGCCCCAGGCTGCGTCCTACCAGCGGGGAGCTTTCAATGACTGACAGTGTGCCGCCACCGACAACCGAGGTGGCGCCGAGCGCAGCAGCGCTTTCCGTGGGGGCCACACTCAAGGCCGAGCGTGAAAAGCAGGGTCTGCACATTGCGGCCTTGTCGGTGGCGTTGAGAATTTCAGTGAAAAAGATCGAGGCATTGGAAGCCGATCAATTTGATTTGTTGCCTGATCTGGTTTTTGTTCGCGCACTTGCCAGCAGCATTTGCCGCACGCTCAAAATCGACCCGGTGCCGATTCTGCAGCGCCTGCCGCCAAGTGCGCCGGTGCAGCTCAACTTCGATGAAACCAGCCTCAACACCGCTTTTCGCGCGCCCGGTGAGGCGTTTTCAATCGGCAGCGTGCTCAGTCAAGTCTCACGGCCGGTGGTGATTGCAGTGTTTGTGCTGTTGGCGGCAGCAGTGCTGCTCTATGCTTTTCCCTTTCGCATTGGCACCGAATCCACAGCGGGCATCAAACCCGAGACGACTGCGCCGCCAGCGCCGTTCTCCAGCGTGCCCGCCGTTGACACGCCGGTGGCTGCGCCGGCGCTGTCCGAGCCGGCCATTGCCAGCGTGGCATCGCCGTCGCTTCCTCTCACCAGCGCCAGCGCCGCGCTGGCCGATGGCCTGCAAGCCTCGGTCACGGTGCCTGGCACCGGTACCACCAGCGGTGTGCTGGTGTTGAAGGCCAGGGCTGTGTCGTGGGTGAGCGTGATCGATGCCAAGGGCGAGGTGCAACTCAGAAAAAATCTGCTCGCCGGCGAAGTGGCGGGTGTTTCTGGCGCAACGCCGCTGACGGTGGTGATCGGGCGCACCGATGCCGTTGAAGTGCTGGTGCGTGGCAAGCCGTTTGATCTGAACACGGTGGCCAAAAATTCTGTGGCTCACTTTGAGGTGAAGTAGTGGCTGCGCCGATCGAACTCTCGCGAGCGCGAGCGCGCCAGTCAGCGCAGGCGCGGGTGAGCTGGGGCCAGCGTGTGGTGAGTATTGGCGGCGACGCGCCGGTGCGCCTGCAATCCATGACCAACACCGACACCAGCGACATTGCTGCCACTGTGGCGCAAGTGCGGGAATTGGCGCTGGCGGGATCGGAGCTGGTGCGCCTGACGGTCAATACGCCAGCCGCTGCCGAGGCGGTGGCGCGCATTCGCGAGCAGCTTGACCGGCAGTCGATCAGCGTGCCCCTGATTGGCGATTTTCATTACAACGGACACCGCTTGCTGAGCGACATACCGGCCTGCGCACAAGCGCTGTCGAAGTACCGCATCAACCCTGGCAATGTGGGCAAGGGCGACAAGCACGACAAGCAGTTCAGTTTGATGATCGATGCCGCGCTGCGCTGGGAAAAGCCGGTTCGCATCGGTGTCAACTGGGGCAGTCTGGACCAGGAGCTGCTGGCCCGCCTGATGGACGAGAACCGTCGGCGCAGCGTGCCGTGGAGCGTGAAGCAGGTGATGATCGAAGCCATGGTCGGCTCGGCCATCGATTCGGCGCAGCGCGCCGTGGCCTTGGGCATGGCGGCCAACCAGGTTATTTTGTCGTGCAAGGTCAGCGGCGTGCAGGATCTGATTTCGGTTTATACCGAACTCGCGCGGCGCGGCAACTACCCGCTGCACCTGGGCCTGACCGAAGCCGGCATGGGAAGCCGGGGCGTGGTTGCGTCGTCGGTGGCGCTGGGGATTTTGCTGCAACAAGGCATCGGTGACACGATCCGCGTGTCCCTGACACCGCAGCCGGGTGAAGCGCGCACGCAAGAAGTCGTGGTGGCGGCGCAGATTGTGCAAGCGCTAGGACTGAGAAATTTTTTCCCCAGTGTCAGCGCCTGTCCCGGCTGTGGCCGCACCACCAGCAGCACGTTTCAGGAATTAACGCAGCAGATTGAAGATTTTTTGCGCGCCCAGATGCCGCTGTGGCGCGAGCGCTATGTGGGTGTCGAAAATTTGAAAGTGGCGGTCATGGGTTGCATCGTCAACGGTCCGGGCGAGAGCAAACAGGCCGACATCGGCATCAGCCTGCCCGGCACCGGCGAAGCGCCAGCGGCACCGGTTTTCATTGACGGTGAAAAGTACACCACGCTGCGCGGGGCCGGCATCGCGCAGGAGTTTCAAACCATTGTCGAGAACTACATTGAAAAACGTTTTGGCACGCCGAACTGAATTCGTTAAGTGAAACCTGCATGAAGCAACAAGAAACCAAAGCCGAACCGTTCGCAGCGGTCAAGGGAATGAATGACATCCTGCCGGGCGAATCGGCGCGCTGGGAGTGGCTGGAAGACAAGGTGCGCAGCTTGATGGCGCGCTATGGCTACCAGAACATTCGCACGCCGGTAGTCGAGCCGACCGCGCTGTACGTGCGCGGCACCGGCGAGACGACCGACATCGTCGAGAAAGAAATGTATTCGTTTGAGGACAAGCTCAATGGCGAATCGCTCACGCTGCGCCCGGAGAATACGCCCGGCGTGGTGCGCGCTGCCATCGAGCACAACCTCACCTATGGCGGCGGCCAGCGCCTGTATTACCTGGGGCCGATGTTCCGCCACGAGCGACCGCAACGCGGACGCTACCGCCAGTTTTACCAGTTGGGTGCCGAAGCGCTGGGCTTGGCCGGACCGGCCGTCGATGTCGAAATGATGCTGCTGGTGCACGACTTGTTTGCCGAATTGGGCTTGCACAACGTGCGGGTCGAAATCAACAGCCTGGGCGTGGCGGCGGAGCGTCAGGCACACCGGCAGGCGTTGATCGATTATTTTGAGCAGCAACCCGAAGCGCTTGATGAACAGGCGCGCCACCGGCTCTACAGCAACCCGCTGCGCATTCTGGACAGCAAAAACCCGGCCATGCAGTCGCTGCTACAGGCGGCACCACAGTTGCTCGACTACCTGGGCGACGCTTCACTGGCCCATTTTGAAAGTGTCAAGCAATTGCTGACGGCCTGCGGTGTTGCCTGGAGCGTGAACCCGCGACTGGTGCGCGGGCTGGACTACTACAGCCACACGGTGTTTGAATTTCTGACCGACGAGCTCGGTGCCCAAGGTGCCTTGTGTGGTGGCGGGCGCTACGATGGCTTGTTCGAGTTGTTGGGTGGCAAGCCCACTGCCGCCGTCGGCTGGGGAATGGGCCTGGAGCGCGTGCTCGAATTGATCAAGACCCAGGGTCAGAGCTGGGTGATGCCGGTTGTCGACGCCTACGCGGTGATTGCCACTGAAGCAGTTTTACCGCTGGCGTTGCAGTCTTTGCAGGCGCTGCGCGCGCTCGGTGTGAGCGTGCAGATGCACGCCGGTGCCAGCGCCGCCCTGGGCAGCCTGAAGTCGCAGTTCAAAAAAGCCGATGCCAGCGGTGCGCGTTTTGCTCTGGTGTTCGGGCCGGACGAAATGGCGCAAAACGCCGTCACCGTCAAGTCCCTGCGCGACGGCCAGGGCGCGCAGACGCTGCGACCGCTGGCGCAGATCGCGAGCTGGGCCGCCACTCTACAATCGCCGCTCTGAATTCATCTCTTTGCGAAAGCTTTCATGGCCAATCAACTCGATCTCGAAGAACAGGAACAGCTCGCGCAGCTCAAGCATTATTGGCAGCAGTACGGCAACCCGATCAGTTGGGTGTTGATCGTCGTGCTGGGTGTTTTTGCGAGCTGGAACCTTTACCAGTACTGGCAACGCAACCAGGCGGCTGCGGCCGCCACGCTGTTTGACGAAGTCGAGCGCGTGGTGCAGTCATCTGATACGGCAAAAATGGAGCGCGCGTTCAACGACATGAAGGAAAAATTCGGTCGTACCACTTACGCCCAGCAAGCCGGTCTGCTGGTGGCCAAACAGCTCTACCACGCCGGCAAAGCCGATGCCGCCAAAACCGCTTTGACCTGGGTGGCAGAGCACGCCAGCGATGAAGGTTACCAGGCAGCGGCCAAATTGCGGCTGGCTGCGGTGTTGATCGACAGCAAGGCGCTCGATGCTGCCAACCAGCAGTTGAGTGGCAGCTTTCCGGCCGGTTTTGAAGCCTTGGTGGCAGATCGCAAAGGCGATATTTTGGTGCTGCAAAACAAGCGCGCGCAAGCGATTGCCGAGTATCAAAAAGCCTTTGGCAAGTTTGCTGAGGGCACCCAGTACCGCCGGCTGGTGGAAATCAAGCTCAATTCGCTCGGTGCCGATGCCAGCAGCGCGGTGGTGACTGCTGCGGCTGGCGCAGCGACGGAAGGTAAAAAGTGAAAACGTTTTTTCTGCCGACAGGCGTTGCCAAGTGGATCGGCGCTGCTGTGCTGCTGGGTCTGCTGACGGCATGTTCCAGCGGACCGGAAAAAATCAAGCCTACAGCGTTGGCACCGGATGCCGCGCTGGTTGGCGTGCGGCTGGCCTGGAGCGCAAAAATCGGCCCGCAGGAATTGGCGCTGGAAACCCGCGTCAATGGCAGCACCGTCACGCTGGCGAGCAGCGACGGCAGCGTCGCCGCGTTTGATGCCGGCAGCGGTGCTCAGTTGTGGCGCACCAACGTGGGCAGCAAGATTTCTGCTGGCGTTGGCAGCGACGGACAATTTGCCGCGCTGGTCACGCGCGGCAACGAATTGGTGATGCTCGAAGGCGGACGCGAGCTGTGGCGGCAAAAGTTGCCGGCGCAGAGTTTCACTGCGCCACTGGTGGCTGGGGCGCGCGTTTTCGTGCTCAGCGCCGATCGCTCGGTCAGCGCTTTTGATGCGCGCTCCGGACAGCGGCTCTGGTTGCAGTCACGGGCGGGCGAGTCGCTGGTGCTGCGCCAGGCTGGTGTGTTGTTGGCGCATGGCGATACGCTGGTCGCCGGCCTGAGTGGGCGCCTGGTCGGACTCAGTCCGCTTAACGGCTCGGTGCGCTGGGAAGCGCCGATTGCCACCCCGCGTGGCACCAACGACATTGAACGCCTGGTCGATCTGATCGGTCCGGCCCAGCGCAGTGGCGACGTGATTTGCGCGCGTGCTTTCCAGGCCGCGCTGGGCTGCGTTAACGCCCGCCGTGGCGCGCTGTTGTGGAGTAACACGGCCAGCGGCAGCACCGGCTTGGCCGGTGACGATGTCAACCTGTATGGCATTGACAGCGATGACAAGATCGTTGCCTGGCGCCGCAGCGACGGCCAGCGCGGCTGGGTGGCCGAGCAGCTTCGCTACCGCCACTTGAGCCCAGGCCTGGTAGTGGGGCGCTCGCTGGTGGTTGGTGACGAGAACGGGCTGGTGCATTGGCTGGCACGCACCGACGGCACTTCGTTGACGCGCCGCGCGACCGACAATTCAGCCATTCAGGCCGCGCCCGTGCTGGCGGGTGGCACGCTGGTGGTCGTGACACGCAACGGCGGCATTTTCGGTTTCCGACCAGACTGAACTCAGCTTGAACATGAAACCCGTTCTGGCCCTCGTTGGTCGCCCCAACGTCGGCAAATCAACGCTGTTCAACCGCATCACCAAATCGCGTGATGCGATCGTGGCGGATTTTTCCGGGCTGACGCGCGACCGCCACTATGGCAACGCCAGGCAAGGCAAAAACGAATTCATCCTCATCGACACCGGCGGTTTTGAGCCCGATGCCAGCAGCGGCATTTTCAAGGAAATGGCCAAGCAGGCGCGCCAGGCGGTGGCCGAAGCCGATGTGGTGGTTTTTGTGCTCGATGCGCGTGAAGGGATTTCGGCGCAGGACCATGAAATTGCAAAATACCTCAGGCGCCTTGGCAAGCCCTGCGTGTTGGCCGCCAACAAAGCCGAAGGTCTGGCAGCCAGTGCCCAGTTGGGCGAATTTTTTGAACTCGGCCTGGGAGCGGTTCACGCCGTCTCGGCGGCCCACGGTCAGGGCGTACACGAGTTGGTGGATTTGGCCTTGGCGCTGGTGAGCGCGCCGGCATTGGAACCAGATCTGGAGCCGGCAACACCGGGCCTAATCAAGCTGGCCGTCGCCGGTCGCCCGAACGTGGGCAAATCGACGCTGATCAACACCTGGCTCGGCGAAGAGCGCTTGGTGGCCTTTGATTTGCCCGGTACCACGCGCGATGCGATCAGCGTGCCGTTTGAGCGCAACGGGCAAAAATTCGAGCTGGTCGATACCGCCGGGTTGCGCCGCCGCGGCCAGGTTTTTGAAGCGATCGAGAAGTTTTCGGTGGTCAAGACCTTGCAAGCTATCAGCTCGGCCAACGTGGTGTTGTTGCTCATCGATGCCACCCAGGGCGTGACGGATCAGGACGCGCACATAGCCGGCTTCATTCTGGAAAACGGCCGCGCGGTGGTGCTGGCGGTGAACAAATGGGATGCGGTCGATGAGTACCAGCGCGAGCTGGTCAAGCGCTCGATTGAAACGCGCTTGCCGTTCCTGAAATTTGCCGCGATGCATTTGATTTCCGCCACCAAAAGGCAGGGGCTGGGGCCGCTGTGGGCCTCCATCGCGCAGGCCTACAAAGCTGCCAATTGCAAGATGTCAACGCCAGTGCTGACGCGCTTGCTGCTCGAAGCGGTGCAGTTTCAAAGTCCCAAGCGCGCTGGCATGTTCCGGCCCAAATTGCGCTACGCGCACCAGGGCGGGATGAATCCGCCAGTGATCGTGATTCACGGCAATTCGCTCGAACACGTGAGCGCCGCCTACAAACGCTTTCTGGAAGGGCGTTTCCGCAAGGAATTTGACCTGGTGGGAACACCGCTGCGGGTCGAATTCAAGAGCTCGGTCAATCCCTACCACGACAAAACCCCGCACTGACTAACGCTTTATTACCTATTCCGGCGTTGGGTGAGATGAAAAAACGCCGGTCTGTGGTATCGTCAGGCCCTCCTCAATTTTCGAACACGGAGAATATCGTGAACAACAAAGGCCAACTGCTCCAAGACCCGTTTCTCAACGCCCTGCGCCGCGAGCATATACCGGTGTCGATTTACCTCGTCAATGGCATCAAGCTGCAAGGGCAGATCGAGTCATTTGATCAATACGTGGTACTGCTTCGCAATACCGTGACCCAAATGGTTTACAAACACGCGATTTCGACCATCGTGCCTGGACGCGCGGTCAATTTGACCAGCAGTGACGGTGACCAAGCTGTCGCTGTCTGAGTCGTCTGCCGCCGCACCCACGATTTTGGTGGGTGTCGATTTTGGAACCCCCAATTTTGACGACCAGCTCGAAGAATTGGGTTTGCTGGCGAGCAGTGCCGGCCTGAAGCCGGTGGGTCGAATCACCTGCCGGCGCAAAGCACCGGATGCGGCGCTGTTTGTCGGCTCGGGAAAAGCCGACGAAATCAAGCTGCTGGCAACGCAGCTCGGCGCGGTTGAGGTGCTTTTTGACCAGTCGCTGAGTCCGGCCCAGCAGCGCAATCTTGAGCGTCATCTGGCGTTGCCGGTGAACGACCGCACGCTGCTGATCCTGCAAATTTTCAGCCAGCGCGCGCGCAGCCACGAGGGCAAACTGCAGGTCGAACTGGCGCGTTTGCAGTACCTCAGCACCCGCTTGGTGCGGCGCTGGTCGCACCTGGAACGTCAAAGCGGTGGCATCGGCCTGCGCGGCGGCCCGGGGGAAGCGCAGATTGAACTCGACCGGCGCATGATCGGCGACAGCATCAAGCGCATCAAAGAGCGGCTGACCAAGGTCAAACGTCAGCATCAGACGCAGCGCCGTCAGCGCCAGCGGCGCGACGCTTTCAATATCTCGCTGGTCGGCTACACCAACGCTGGCAAATCGACGCTGTTCAACGCCCTGGTCAAGGCCCGGAGTTACGTTGCCGACCAGTTGTTTGCCACCCTCGATACCACCACGCGCGAGCTTTATCTGGGTGAGGCCGGGCGCAGCGTGTCGCTGTCAGATACGGTCGGGTTTATTCGCGCTTTGCCACACGGTTTGATCGATGCTTTCCAGGCCACTTTGCAAGAGGCGGTGGATGCCGATTTGCTGCTGCATGTGGTCGATGCCTCCAGCGCGCACGCGCTCGAACAGATCGCCGAAGTGCAAAGCGTGCTGGCCGAAATCGGCGCCGCTGACATTCCCCAGTTGCTGGTGTTCAACAAGCTCGACCAGGTGGCAGCGGAATGTTATCCGCGTCAACTCGAAGATACCTTCGATTTGGGTGGGGTGGCAACGCCACGCCTGTTCCTGAGCGCGCGCACCGGCCTGGGACTGCCAGCTTTGCGCCAGCGCCTGGCGGCCCTGGTCAAACCAGCCGCAGCACGCGTTGCGCCCGAAAGTCTGACGACTGACGACCCGGCTTCATGAACGGGCACAATAGCGACTGACAGCTTTGAGACATGCAATGAATCATTTATTCAATTTAGCGCCACTGCCGCTGTGGCAACGGCTCAAGGGGGCGTTCAATTTGAACGACTCTCACTGGGGACGCGGTGACAACCAGGGCGACAAGGGTGACAAGGGTGACAAGGGTGACACCAGTGAGCCGCCTGCAACGCCGCTGCCACCGGCTGCGGGCGGATCGGTGCCACCTGACCATACCAACGTGCCAGCGCCCAAACGCGGCGGCAAGCAAGGACCGCCCGATCTCGATGAACTGTGGCGCGATTTCAACCGCAAGCTTGGCGCGTTGTTGGGCGGCGTCAAAAAACCGGGCCGGGGGTCCAATGGCGGCGGTGCCGGACCCGGTCGTGGTTTTCAGCCTGACATGAAAAGCGCGGGCATCGGTGCCGGACTGATTTCTGCCGTGGTACTGCTGATCTGGTTGGGCACCGGTTTTTTCATCGTGCAAGAAGGCCAGCAGGCCGTCATCACCCAGTTTGGCAAGTACAAGTCCACCGTCGGTGCCGGTTTCAATTGGCGCTTGCCCTATCCGATCCAGCGCCACGAACTGATCTTTGTGACGCAAATCCGCTCGGTCGATGTCGGCCGTGACACCATCATCAAGGCCACCGGTTTGCGCGAATCAGCGATGCTGACCGAAGACGAAAACATCGTCGAAATCAAGTTTGCCGTGCAGTACCGGTTGAACGATGCACGCGCTTTTTTGTTTGAGAGCAAGAACCCGACCGAAGCGGTGGTGCAAGCGGCTGAAACCGCGGTGCGCGAAGTGGTCGGCAAAATGCGCATGGACAGTGCCTTGTCGGAAGAGCGCGACCAGATCGCGCCGCGCGTGCGCGCCCTGATGCAGCAAATTCTGGATCGCTACAAGGTCGGCATCGACGTGGTCGGAATCAATTTGCAGCAGGGCGGGGTGCGTCCGCCCGAGCAGGTGCAGGCGGCGTTTGACGATGTGCTCAAAGCGGGGCAGGAGCGCGAGCGCGCCAAGAACGAAGCGCAGGCCTATGCCAACGACGTGGTGCCACGGGCGGTGGGTTCGGCCTCGCGACTGAAACAGGAAGCCGATGCTTACAAGGCACGCATCGTGGCGCAGGCGCAGGGTGACGCGCAACGCTTCAAATCGGTGCTGAGTGAGTACCAGAAAGCGCCGCAGGTGACGCGCGACCGGCTGTACCTGGAGACGATGCAGCAAATCTACAGCAACGTCACCAAGGTGCTGGTCGATTCGCGCCAGGGCTCGAACCTGTTGTACTTGCCGCTGGACAAAATCATGCAACTGACAGCGCCCGGGGCGGACGCTGTGGTTGCCCCCACGGTGGTCACGCCGGCTGCCAATGCGCCTGCTGCAGCCGCTGCGGATGCGCGCAACCGCGACCTTGGACGCACGCGCGAGCGTGAGTCGCGCTAGGAGATGGCATGAACAAGATCGGTTTTATTTTTACTTCATTGCTGGTTTTGCTGGCGCTTGCCAGTTCAACTTTGTTTGTTGTTGATCAGCGTCAGTTCGGTATTGTCTATGCCCTCGGGCAGATCAAGGAAGTGATCACCGAGCCCGGCTTGAACTTCAAGCTGCCGCCGCCGTTTCAGAACGTGTCCTACATCGACAAACGCCTGCTGACACTCGACAGCACCGACAATGAGCCGGTGCTGACAGCGGAAAAGCAGCGTGTGGTGATTGACTGGTACGTGCGCTGGCGCATTTCCGAGCCGACGCAGTACATCCGCAACGTTGGCCTCAATGAGGCTGCCGGCACCAGCCAGCTCGCCCGTGTGGTGCGCAACGCGTTCCAGGAAGAAATCAATAAACGCACCGTCAAGGAATTGCTCTCGGCCAAGCGTGAAGATTTGATGACCGATGTCAAGCGCGAAGTGCTGGGACAGGTGCGCGGTGCCAAGCCGTGGGGTGTCGATGTGATCGATGTGCGCATCACCCGTGTCGATTACGTGGATTCGATTACCGAATCGGTTTATCGACGCATGGAAGCCGAGCGCAAACGCGTCGCCAATGAGCTGCGCTCCACCGGCGCTGCCGAGGGTGAAAAAATTCGTGCCGATGCCGACCGGCAGCGTGAAGTAGCCGTGGCCAATGCCTACCGTGACGCGCAAAAAATCAAAGGTGAAGGCGATGCTGAAGCGGCCCACATTTACGCCGAAGCCTTCGGTCGCGATGCAAATTTTGCCAAGTTCTACCGCAGCCTGGATGCCTACAAGGCAAGTTTTGCCAAGAAGAGCGACATCATGGTGCTCGATCCGGCCAGCACCGAATTTTTCAAGGCCATGCGCGGCAGCGACAGCGGCGCGCCGGCAGCGCCGCGCGGCAAGAAATAAGGCAATAGGCGATAGGTGATAGGCGATAGGCGATAGGTGATAGGTGATAGGTGATAGGTGATAGGTGATAGGTGATAGGCGATAGGTGATAGGCGATAGGAAAACCACTATTTTTTCGTCATCGCGAGGAGGAACGACGTGGCGATCCATGCAGTCCGGAGTCATCAATTGCTTCACTGCGTTCGCAATGGCGAGGTGTTTTAGATAAAGGCTCTGAAAGTAACGTCGGCGGTGATTTTCTGGCCGCTTAGGCCGGTAAAATCACGGCTTTAACAGCTTGCCCAAATCACATGTCTGCCTGGGTCCTGCCGGATCACATTGCCGATGTCTTGCCATCCGAGGCCAGACACATTGAAGAGCTCCGCCGTGATCTGCTCGACATGGCGCGTTGCTACGGCTACGAGCTGGTCATTCCACCGCTGCTGGAGCACTTGCAGTCGCTGCTCAGCGGCACCGGCGCGGCGCTCGATCTGCGGACCTTCAAACTGGTCGATCAACTCTCGGGGCGCTTGCTGGGTCTGCGCGCCGACAGCACGCCGCAGGTGGCCCGCATCGACGCCCATCTGCTCAATCGCCCGGGGGTGACACGCCTGTGCTATTGCGGTGCCGTGGTCCACACCCGACCGGCCGCGCCCCAGGCCAGCCGCGAGCCGCTGCAATTTGGCGCTGAAATTTATGGTCATGCCGGGCTCGAAGCTGATGCCGAAATCCTGCTGCTGGCGCTGGATTGCCTGCAAGTGGCCCAAGTGCGCTCGGTCAGCGTTGATCTGAGCGACGTGCGCATCGTCAAAGCGCTGCTTGATGGCGTGGTGCTGCAAGCCGACCAACTGGCGCAGATTCAAGCCGCGCTGGCGGCCAAAGACAGCAGCGAGCTGTCGGCCTTGACGCAAAGCTTCCCCAGCGCATCGCGCCGGGGCTTGCTGGCGCTGCTGGAGTTGTATGGCGACGGACAGGTTTTGGCGCAGGCGCAAAAAATATTGCCGGCGCTGCCTGGCATCGGTGAAGCGCTGTCAGACCTGAACCGGCTTGGCCAACAATTGCAAGGCGTTGGTGTCAGTTATGACTTGTCTGATTTGCGCGGCTACTCCTATTACACCGGTACCCGGTTTTCGATTTACGCGCCGGGTGCCAGCGATGTGTTGGTGCGTGGTGGGCGTTATGACGAAGTCGGCGCGGTGTTTGGCCGCAAACGCCCGGCGGCGGGTTTCAGCCTGGATGTGAAAGCGCTGGTCGGCGTGGTGGCGGCGCGGCCGCTGCGTGCGGCGATCCGCGCACCGTGGAGCGACGCTGCCGATTTGCGCCAGGCGATTGCGGCTTTGCGCGCGCAGGGACAGACCGTGGTGTGTGTTTTGCCAGGCCATGAAAACCAGCTTGATGAGTTTCATTGCGAGCGCGAACTGGTGGCGGTGGCGGGTCAATGGATTGTGAAAACCATTTTGAAATGAAAGTTGAAAATGACTGCTGAAAAAGGTCGGAACGTGGTGGTGGTGGGAACCCAATGGGGTGACGAAGGCAAGGGCAAGCTGGTTGACTGGCTGACTGAGAGCGCGCAGGGCGTGGTGCGTTTTCAGGGTGGCCATAACGCTGGCCACACCATCGTCATCAACGGTGTGAGGACCGCTTTGCATCTGGTGCCCAGCGGCATCATGCGCCCGGGAGTGAAGTGCTACATCGGCAACGGGGTGGTGCTGTCGGTGGCCAAGCTGCTGGAAGAAATTGGCGCGCTGGAAACCGCCGGAGTCGAGCTGCGCTCGCGCTTACGCATCAGCGAGGCCTGCCCGCTGATTTTGCCGTTTCATGCGGCGCTGGATGTGGCGCGCGAAGCGGCGCGCGAGAAGGGCGGTCAGGCCAAAATTGGCACCACCGGTCGCGGCATTGGCCCGGCTTATGAAGACAAAATTGCACGTCGTGCGCTGCGTGTGCAGGACATGAAGTACCCGCAGCGTTTCCGCGCCAAGCTGCAGCAGTTGCTCGATCTGCACAATCACATTCTGGCCACTTACCTGGGGTCGGCCAAGTTTGATTTCGGCCCCACGCTGGCACCCTACATGGCCGACGGCAAGGTGTTGTTTGACCCGGTTTATGACGAAGCCATGCGCCAGGCCGAGTACATCAGGCCGATGATGGCCGATGTGTCGCGCGAGCTCAACGAAGCGCATCAGCGCGGTGCCAATTTGTTGTTTGAAGGCGCGCAGGGAACCTTGCTCGACGTTGACCACGGCACCTACCCGTATGTCACTTCAAGCAATTGCGTCGCTGGCAACGCCGCTGCCGGTTCGGGTGTTGGCCCGGGGCTGCTGCACTACATTCTGGGCATTACCAAAGCCTATTGCACGCGCGTCGGCGGTGGCCCGTTCCCGACCGAACTGCAGTGGGAAGTGAAAGGCACACCCGGCTACCACATGAGCACGGTGGGCGCTGAAACCGGTGTCACCACCGGACGCAGCCGGCGTTGTGGCTGGTTTGATGCGGCCTTGCTCAAACGCTCGGCGCAGGTCAACGGCCTGACCGGTTTGTGCATCACCAAGCTCGACGTGCTTGACGGCCTCGACGAACTCAAGCTGTGCACCGGCTATCAGCTCGACGGCGAGTTGATTGACATCCTGCCGATGGGGGCGGACGAAATCGAGCGTTGCACTGCGGTCTATGAAACCATCACCGGCTGGAGTCAGAGCACGGTGGGCATCACGCAGTACGACCAGTTGCCAACCCACGCGCGCTTGTATTTGCAGCGCATCGAGCAGGTCACCGGGGTGCCGATCCACATGGTTTCCACCGGGCCTGACCGAAAACAGACCATCGTCTTGCGCCATCCTTTTCTGGCCGCCTGATCCTGGAGCCAGGCCATGCTCACCGAAGACGGCAAACACTTGTACGTGAGTTATGACGAGTACCACAACCTGATCGAAAAACTGGCCATCAAGATTCATCAGTCGGACTGGAACTTTGACACCATCCTGTGTTTGGCCCGTGGTGGCATGCGCCCGGGTGACATCCTGTCGCGCATTTTCAACAAGCCGCTGGCCATCATGTCCACCAGCTCCTACCGCTCCGATGCGGGTACCGTGCAGGGCGTGCTCGATATCGCCCGTTTCATCACCACGCCCAAAGGTGAAATCGCCGGCAAAGTGTTGCTGGTGGACGATCTGGCCGATTCCGGCCACACCCTCAAAGCCGTGATGGATTTGCTGAAGAACAATTACCGCCCGATCACAGAGCTGCGCAGCGCTGTCATCTGGACCAAGGCGCTGTCAACTTTCACGGCCGATTATTCGGTCGAGTTTTTGCCCACCAACCCGTGGATTCATCAGCCTTTTGAAAGTTACGACACGCTGCGCCCGCAGCAGTTGATTGAAAAATGGAGCGTTTAGAGTCAGACTTACCCTCTGGTTTTTGCGCCTGTCTATGACCGAGCTTGCCACCGAACTGATTCACCACGCCTATACCCCGCCAGCCGGTTTTGCCGCACCGCAGCCAGGTGTTTTCAAAGCCTCGACGGTGATCTTTCCCAACGTCGCAGCGATGCGCAACTTTGAGTGGAAAGACAAATCGGCCTACACCTACGGCCTGCACGGAACGCCAACTACCTACATGCTCGAAGAGCGTCTGTGCACGCTCGAAGGCGGCCTGCAGTGCCTGCTGGTTCCCAGTGGCCTGGCGGCGATCGCGTTGGTGGGGCTGTCGCTGCTCAAGCGTGGCGACGAAGTGCTGATTCCGGATAACGCTTATGGCCCGAGCAAAGCCTTGGCCCAGGCCGAACTCAAAGCCTGGGGTATCACGCACCAGTTTTATGATCCCATGTCGGCCTCCGATCTGCAGCGCAAGATCAATGTGAACACCCGCCTGGTGTGGCTGGAAGCGGCGGGTTCGGTGACGCTGGAGTTTCCCGATCTGCCTGAGCTGGTGCGCGTTTGCCAACAGCGCGGCATCACCACGGCGCTGGACAACACCTGGGGCGCTGGGCTGGCTTTTGCGCCCTTTGATCTGCAGCCTGGCAGCAGCCCGGCGTTGGGCGCGGATATTTCAATTCAGGCCTTGACCAAATACCCCAGCGGTGGCGGCGATGTGCTGATGGGCAGCGTGATGACACGCGATGCGGCGCTGCACCTCAAACTCAAGCTGACCCATATGCGGCTCGGTCTGGGGGTCGGTGCCAACGATGTCGAAGCGGTGCTGCGTGCCCTGCCAAGCTTGATTTTGCGCTACCGCGCGCAGGACCAGGCGGCGCGCGAGCTGGCGCGCTGGTGCCAGACGCGCAGTGAATTTGCCCAGGTGCTGCACCCGGCACTGCCCGGTTCACCGGGGCACGAACAGTGGCGCGCGCTGTGCCGCAACGAGCCCGGCGGAGCGGCGGCACTGTTGAGTGTCATTTTTCCGCAGCGTTATACACCGGGTCAGGTTGATGCTTTTTGCGACGCGCTGCAATGCTTCAAACTCGGCTATAGCTGGGGTGGCCCCATGAGTCTGGTGGTGCCCTACGATTTGGCTGGCATGCGCAGTGGCTGGCCGCCCTGCTTGCAGCACGGCACGTTGGTACGCTTTTCGGTCGGACTGGAAGCGGTGGCCGATTTGCAAACTGACCTGCAGCAGGCCTTGCAGCGCCTGGCGTGACTCACGCTGCGGGCCACGCCGCCCGGGCATGTTACAGTTGCACCAACACTTTGAAGGAATACCTTGGCCACACCTAATTACGGTTACGAAAAGCGTCAGAAAGAACTGGCGAAGAAGAAGAAAAAAGAAGAAAAGTTAAAGCACAAGGCTGAACGCAAAATTGGCGACATTCCGACCGATGACGCAGGCGGCGGTGCGCAACAGTCGCCCGATCAATCTCAAAACCCGACCTCAACCGGGGTCTGACCCCAATTTAACCTCATCCCGAATTATTTTCTTTGCCAGTTCGGCCATTGCCGCCATTGAATGATCCACCGGCGCAATGATCCGGGCCTGGTCAAACTGCACAAAATTGCGCTTCATTGATTGCAGGTAGGCCGGGTCGTAGTGCTCACTGAGCAGCGCCTGCACCACCGGCGCAATGTCTCCAGAGCGCAATTGTGTCTGCCAGCCATCGA
>JAVHQY010000056.1:0-2643 GCA_036171375.1 Rhodoferax sp.
CTGCACGCCTGGTTGCTGCGCCGTCGCAGCGCCAGCATCAAACCACCACAGTAGGCCGCGCCGCATGAAGCACGGCATTTCGCTGCGCCACTTCTTGCTGGCGCTGGCCGTGGTGGCGGTGTGGGGCACCAACTTTGTCGTCATCAAGGTAGCGCTGGGGCAGATGCCGCCGCTGTTTTTTGCCGTTTGCCGCTTCACGCTGGTCGTGCTGCCGATGATTTTTTTCCTGCCGCGACCCGCCGTGCCGTGGCGCAATCTGGCGGCTTATGGCTTGCTGATCGGTGTCGGCCAGTTTGGCCTGCTCTACATCGCCATGAACGGTCACATCGCACCGGGCCTGGCATCGCTGGTGTTGCAAGTGCAGGTTTTTTTCACCATCGGCTTGTCGATGCTGCTTGCGCATGAGCGCCTGCAGCGCATGCAGTGGCTGGCGCTCGCGCTGGCCAGTGGCGGGCTGGCCATCATCGTCTTGCATACCGATGGCGACACCACGCTGCTGGGGCTGGCTCTGGCTTTGCTGTCGGCGCTGTGCTGGGCCGGCGGCAACATCGTTGCGCGCGCCGCCGGTCGCATCAACATGGTGGCCTACGTGGTGTGGTCGTCGCTGTTTGCCATTTTGCCGTTGCTGGCGCTTTCGCTGCTGATGGAAGGTTGGGACAGAGTGGTTTTGGCGCTGCACATTACCGACTCGACGCTGTGGGCGGCGGTGGCCTGGCAATCGTGGGGTAATTCACTGTTCGGTTATGCTGCCTGGGGCTGGTTGCTGGCCCGTTATCCGGCGGCGACCATCACGCCGATGGCGTTGCTGGTACCCCTGTTTGGCATGGCTGGCGCGGCACTGTGGCTGGACGAGGGTCTGCCGCCGTGGAAGCTCAGCGCGGCGGCTTTGGTGTTGGGCGGATTGGCGTTGAACCTGTTGTGGCCCAAGTGGCGGCGCTGGCTGGAGCGCGGCGTCTGAGCCGCCAGTGATTTGGAGATAGAGCAATGTCTGAACCCATTCTCGATGCCATTGATTTGCAACTGCTTGATCACTTGCAGCAAGACGCCGCGCTGAGCAATCAGGCGCTGGCCGCACAGTTGCATATTTCGCCGCCAACGGCACTGCGCCGCGTCAAACGGCTGCGCGACAGCGGACTGATTGAAAGCCAGCTCGCCGTGCTCAGCGTTGATCGGCTGGCCCAGGTGCTGGGTCACAGCCTGTGCGCCATCGCCGAAGTCAGCCTGGACCGCCAGGACCAGGGCGCGCTGGAGGCTTTCGAGCGGCGTGTGCTGACTGAAGACGCGGTGCAGCAGTGCTACCGGGTGTCGCCCGGACCGGATTTTTGTCTGGTGCTGCAATGCAGTGACATGCCCGACTATCTGGCGTTGACGCAGCGCCTGTTCACGGCCGATGCCAACGTGCGCAACGTGAAAACATTTTTCAGCGTCAAGCGCAGCAAATTTGGCGCGCGCGTGCCGCTGCCGCTGCAACTCAAGCCAGCGGCAGGGTAAAACGCACGCTGCAGCCGCCTTCGCTGCTGCTGCTGACGCTGAGCGTGCCGCCGTGGCGCTTGATGATTTTGCCGCTCAACGCCAGCCCCATGCCCAAGCCTTCAAACTTGGCATCGCTGTGCAGGCGCGCAAAAACGCGACCAAGCTGGTGCGCGTAGCGTGGGTTGAAACCGACACCGTTGTCGCTCAGGCACAGCTCGCACAGCGAGTGATCGAGGATGTTGCTGGTCAGGCTGATGCGCGTGACGGTGCAGTCGCGCGTGAACTTCAGGGCGTTGTCCAGCAGGTGTTGCAACAGTTGCTCCAGCAAAATCTGATCGGCACGCAGCCGCGGCATGTCGCGGGCGAGCTGCCACTGGACATTCCTGCCGGCGGGCGTAACGGTGAGCGTTGGAATGATGCGATCGAGCAGGGCCGGCAGATCGACCGGCACCCACTGCAACGGTCGGTGCCCGACGCGCGACAGCTCGGTTAGAGCGTCAATCTGCTGCGTCATTTTTTGCGCTGCCTGGCGCACGGTTTGCAGATGCCCCAGCACATCGCCGCTGGCCTGTTGGCCCAGCTCTTCGCCCAGCAATTGAGCGTAGGCGTTGACGTGCCGCAGCGAGGCGCGCAAATCGTGTGAAACCGAATAGGTGAATTCTTCCAGCTCGGCGCGTGCCTGCGTCAGTTCGCCCTGCAAGCGCTCAATTTCTGCGCTGGTCGCCAGCGACGCTGCCGCCTCGTCGCTGGCAGGGCTTTGCGTTGGTGTTGGGCTCATTTTCTCGGCCGTTTCCAGTTGGCGATGCTGACCTGGCGCGCACGGGCGATGGTCAGGGCAGCGGGCGGCGTGTCTTTGGTCAGTGTGGAGCCGCCGCCCACCGTGCCCCCAGCACCCAGCGTCAGCGGTGCGATCAGCACGCAGTTGCTGCCGACGTGAACGTCGGCTTCGATCAGCGTGCGGTGCTTGTGGGCACCGTCGTAATTGGCGGTGATGCTGCCAGCGCCAAAATTGACGCGCTCGCCCACGCTGGCATCACCCAGATAAGCCAGATGGTTGGCTTTGGCGCCCTTTGCCAAGCTGGCATTTTTAACTTCGACAAAATTGCCGATGTGCACTTCGGCGCCGAGTTTGGCTCCTGGGCGCAAACGGGCAAACGGGCCCACGCGCGC
>JAVHQY010000056.1:2743-19708 GCA_036171375.1 Rhodoferax sp.
CCGTCTGCGAGTGTGACCTCGCCTTCAAAAATGCAGTTGACGTCAATCGAAACATCCTGACCACACTGCAACACACCGCGCACGTCAAGCCGTGCCGGGTCGGCCAGGCGAACGCCTTGCACCATCAGTTGCATGGCCACGCGGCCCTGGTAAACCCGCTCCAGTTGCGCCAGTTGCGCCGGGCTGTTGACACCGGCGACCTCGGCCGCGTCGCTGATTTTGTGCGCTACCACCGGCACACCATCGGCCACGGCAAACTTCACGATATCCGTCAGGTAATACTCGTGCTGCGCGTTGTGGTTGTCCAGCCGCGCCAGCCAGGCCTTGAGCTGCCTGGCGGGCACGGCCATGATGCCGCTATAGACCTCGGTGATGGCGCGTTGCTGGGTTGAGGCATCTTTTTCCTCCACGATGGCGTGCACCACATCAGCTTGGCGCAGCACGCGCCCATAGCCCGTGGGAGAGGGCAGATCGACGGTCAGCAGCGCCAGGCGCTGGTCAGCACAAGCGGCTACCAGCGCTTGCAGCGTTTCGGCGCTGGTCAAGGGCACGTCAGCCGACAACACCAACACCAGGCCGTCGTCGTGCAACTGGGGCGCCGCTTGCTGTAGCGCGTGCCCGGTGCCAAGCTGGGGCTGCTGACGCACACAATCAAACTTGATGCCGGGTCGCGTCCAGGCCAGTTGCGCGGTGGCGGTCTCCACTTGGGCAGCGCCGTGGCCGGTGACGACGATCAACTGGCGCGGTGCCAACTGCGCTGCGGCATCGACCACATGCGAGAGCAAAGCGCGTCCGGCCAAAAGGTGCAACGCTTTGGGCCACTGGCTCTTCATCCGGGTGCCCTTGCCGGCCGCCATGATGACCACATCCAGCGCGAATTTGTTGTCTTTCAAAGCAGTGTTCATTTCGCTCATCACTTCTTTTTCATAGTTTGGTATTGCTGCGGCATTTCAGCTTGACCTAGTCAGATTATCTGTGAGCGTCGCCCGGTCTCTGCGCGGTCAAATTTTTGGCCCTAAGATCAAGCCATGGCAATCAGCGTTTTTGACCTTTTCAAGATTGGTATTGGCCCGAGCAGCTCGCACACGGTCGCGCCCATGCGCGCGGCACGCATGTTCGCGCAGGCGCTCGAGAGCGCGGGGCTGCTCGAAGCCACCGCTGCCGTGACTTGCGAGCTGTACGGCTCGCTCGGTGCCACCGGCAAAGGGCACGGCTCGGACCTGGCCGTGATGCTGGGCTTGATGGATTACGCCCCTGATACGGTGGATGTCGGGGCGGTTGCCGGGATTATTGCGCAGGTACGCACTGCACAGCAGCTCGCCCTGCTGGGCCGGTGCCCGATTGTTTTCAAGGAAAAAGAGCATTTGCTGATGTACCGGCGCGAAGCCATGGCCGAGCATCCCAACGGCATGAAGTTCAGCGCCCGTGATGCCAACGCGGCACTGCTCAAAGAGGCCAAGTACCTTAGCGTGGGTGGCGGTTTTGTCGTCACCGTGGGTGCTTCCAATGAGTCAGTGTTGAACGCCTACCAGAAAGTACCGCATCCTTTTACTTCCGGCAACGCCTTGCTGGAAATTTGCCGCTCCCAGCATTTGAGCATCAGCGAAGTGATGTGGGCCAACGAGCGCACCTGGCGTAGCGAGGCCGAGATTGCGGCCGGGCTGGCCAACATCTGGCGCGTGATGCGCGAATGCGTGCAACGCGGCTTGACCGTTCAGGGCACGCTGCCCGGGCCGTTCAAGGTGCAGCGTCGCGCCCCAGTGCTGGCAGCGCAACTGCGTGCCCGCGCCGAAGCGGCGCTGGCCGACCCACTGTCGGTGCTCGATTGGGTCAATGTTTATGCGTTTGCCGTGAACGAGGAAAATGCCGCCGGCGGGCGCGTGGTGACGGCACCCACCAACGGTGCGGCTGGGGTGATTCCGGCGGTGCTGCACTACTGCGACCGGTTTGTGCTGAACCATGGTGGTCGCACCAGTGCCGAACAGACTCAAGCGGCGGTCAATAATTTTTTGATGACGGCGGCAGCGGTGGGGATGCTCTACAAGCTGAACGCTTCCATCAGCGGCGCTGAAGTGGGTTGCCAGGGCGAAGTCGGTGTGGCCTGCTCGATGGCGGCAGCCGGCTTGGCAGCGGTGCTGGGCGGCAGCCCCGAGCAGATTGAAAACGCCGCCGAAATCGGCATGGAGCACAACCTGGGTCTGACCTGCGACCCGGTCGGTGGCCTGGTGCAAGTGCCGTGCATTGAGCGCAACGCCATGGGCGCAGTCAAAGCCGTCAACGCGGCGCGCATGGCCTTGCAAGGCGACGGCCACCACGTAGTCTCGCTCGACAAGGTCATCAAGACTATGCAGGATACCGGCGCTGACATGAAAACCAAATACAAGGAGACTTCGCGTGGCGGGCTGGCCGTCAATATTGTCGAATGCTGAAACTCGGTTGAAATCACAACGGCCACACCGCTCCGTTCTCGTTCAGGATCGCGTCCAGCGGCAGATCATGTGCTTCGGGCTCAAAGTCGGGCAAAAAGCCCTGCGCGTAGCTCAGACCGACGGTCATCGGGCGGGGCGACAAAGTGGCCAGCAGGCGGTCGTAAAAGCCGCCACCGTAACCCAGCCGGTAGCCACCGGGCGCATAGCCCACACAGGCGACGAACAGCAGGGTGGGGGCAATGATGTCAGTGTCTTTGGGCTTTGGAATGCCGTAATCGTCTTCTTCCATCGGACAGCCTGGAAACCAGGCATGAAAAGTCATGCTCTTGTGAACCTTGTCCACCACCGGCAAACCTATCATGCGCGGCTGCGGTTGATCGAGCAGCTCGCCGTCTTCCTTCCAGCGGTGCAGGGCGGGCAAGGGGTCGAATTCGCCCTTGATCGGCCAATAAGCACCGACCACGGCATCGGGTCGCCCCACCAGCCAGATGCGCATCACCTGCTGCAACAGCTCGCCGCGTTGCAGGCGGTCGCCGAGTTGCAGGCGCTGCGTGATGAGCTGCCTGCGCAGATCTTTTTTTCCCGTTGCTCCATTTTGTTCTGAGTTGTTCATAATCGCCGTTATGCAGTGCATTTCCATTTTGACATCAATTGTCTTGCTCGCTGCCAGCAGTCAGGCAGCGCGTGCGGCGTTGCCTGTCAGTCAGACGGCCGCGCCAGATCAGGTGGTGCTGGAAATGAGCCGGGCTTTTGGCAGCAAAAACACCAAACGCCTGAGCGCCTTGTTGCCGCAGGCGCGTGGCCACGCGCTGGAGGCATGGGCCGCTTACTGGGAATTGCGCGCCCGGCTGGAGAGCGCCAGCAGCGAAGAAATCCAGCAATTTTTCAGCCGCTACGCCGGCAGCTACCAGGAAGACCGTCTGCGCAACGACTATCTGCTGCTGCTGGGGCAGCGCCGCGACTGGGCAGCTTTTAGCACTGAACTGCCAAAGTTTCGCATGAACGATGACCGCCAAGTGCGCTGCTATGCGTTGGCCGTGGATGCAGCCAATGTCGATCACAGCGCCGAAATCAAACATGAATGGTTCGCGCAAAAAGATCACGATGAGGGTTGTGCTTTCGCCGCCGGTGTGTTGTGGGCGGAGAAAAAAATCAGCGCTGCCGACATCTGGCGCAAAGCCCGTTTGGGGATGCAGTCCAGGCGACCGGCGGTGGTCAAAGCGGCACTTGACATGCTGGGGCGAAACAACGCCCAGTGGCTGGCAAAAATAGCACGCAACGATGAGCAATTCTTGCTCAAGTCGGGCCGCACAGGCGACGCGTCGGCCAAGGAGTGGGCGCTGCTCGCCCTGATTCACCTGGCCCTGAGCGATGCCGATCGCGCGGCGCATTTGCTGCAGCAACTCCTGGGCAGTCAGCTCAATGAGGAGCAGCGTCACTGGGCTTGGGGGGTGATCGGCCAGCAGGCGGCGCGCCGGCTCAGCGAGCAGGCGCTGGATTATTTTGCCAAGGTTCCAGCCGGTGAGCTCAGCGACGAGCAATTGGGGTGGCGAGCGCGCGCGGCTTTGCGCCAGGGTCAATGGGCGCTGGTACTGACTTCGGTGCAGGCCATGAGCGAGCAAGCGGCACAAGAACCGGTCTGGGTCTATTGGCACGGGCGCGCCATCAGTGCGCTTGCCAGCAGCGCGAGCCAGCGCGCGCAGGCCACCCATCTGCTACAGGGCATTGCTGGCGTGCGCGGCTTTTATGAACAATTGGCGCTGGACGAGCTGGGTCAACGGCTACAACCACCGGCAGCGCCGCTGCCGCTGAGTACCGAGGAAAAAACTGCGGTGCGCGCCGATGCCGGTTTGAGCCGCGCCTTGCTGGCCATCGAGATCGGTCTGCGCAGCGAAGGCGTGCGCGAGTGGAATTACGTCACGCGCCTGCATCGCCCCGGCGGTATGAGCGATCGCGAATTGCTGGCTGCTGCCGAGCTGGCGTGTGAGCGCAAGGTCTGGGACCGCTGCATCAACGCCAGCGAGCGCACTCGCAGTGTGGTCGATTTTGCCCAGCGTTTTCCGCTGCCGTACCGGGAAGTCGTATTGGCGCGCAGTTCGCAAATCGGACTTGATCCGGCCTATGTTTATGGACTGATTCGCCAGGAAAGCCGTTTTGTGATGAACTCGCGCTCCAGCGTTGGCGCGGCCGGGCTGATGCAGGTGATGCCGGCAACCGCGCGCTGGACGGCCCAAAAAATTGGGCTGGTCAACTTCCAACCGCAGCAATTGTCCGAGCGCGACACCAATATCGCCATTGGCACCGGTTACCTCAAATTGTTGCTGGAGCACTTTGACGGTTCGCAGCCGCTGGCGGCGGCGGCTTACAACGCTGGTCCGAACCGCGCCCGCAGTTGGCGCAACGCAGCCGCTGGCACGGCCCCTGAAACCGCCATCTGGATCGAGAACCTGCCGTTTTCCGAAACCCGTGATTACGTCAAAAAGGTGCTCGCCAACAGCACCAGTTATGCCGCCTTGATTACCGGCCAGCCGCAATCGCTCAAAGCCAGGCTCGGTACCATCGCACCCGCCAGCGCCGCTCTTGCCAGCGAGCGTGACCTGCCCTGACACCGACATGCAGATTTACCTGGTCGGTGGTGCGGTGCGCGATGCCTTGCTGGGCAAACCGCTGCAAGACCGCGACTGGGTGGTGGTGGGGGCGACGGCGCAGGCGCTGTTGGCGCAGGGCTTTGTACCGGTGGGCCGGGACTTTCCGGTCTTTCTGCACCCGCTCACACACGAGGAATACGCGCTGGCCCGCACCGAGCGCAAAACGGCACCGGGATACCACGGTTTCATTTTTCATGCGGCCAGCGACGTGACGCTGGAGCAGGACCTCTCGCGGCGTGACCTCACCATCAACGCGATGGCGGTGCGCGCCACCTGTAGCGTGGTCAATGGGGTGGTAACGGCCAGCGTGGCAGCCGATGCGGCAAGCTGGCAGCAGCGTGGCGACCTGGTCGATCCGTTTGGCGGCCAGGCCGATCTGGCGCGCAAGGTGTTGCGACACCTGACGCAGGCGTTTCGTGAAGACCCGGTGCGCATCCTGCGAGTGGCGCGGTTTGCCGCGCGCTTTGCGGATTTCACGCTGGCGGCTGAAACCTTGCAGCTCATGCGTGAGATGGCCGCCAGTGGTGAGATCAGTCACCTGGTTCCCGAGCGTGTCTGGCAGGAGCTGGCCAACGGCTTGATGCAGGTCGGACCCTCACGCATGTTCGAGTTGTTGCACTCGTGTAACGCATTGCCAACCCTGCTACCAGCCTTGGCAGCCAACTGGGACGGCAATTGCCTGCTGGCGGCGCTGGACCAAGCGGCGCATCGCCAGGCACCACTGCCGGTGCGCGCGGCCTGTCTGTTGCAAAAAGAATTGGAATCTGACCCCCATTGTTTGGCGTTACTGCGTTTGCCCACCGACTGCCGCGAACTGGCGCAGTTATTGCTGCGTGAGAGCGGCAACATCAATGCCAGCATCGCTCTGGGCTCGCAGCAGACACTGACGTTGCTGGAGCGCTGCGACGCGCTGCGCCAACCGGGGCGTTTTGAGCAGCTGCTGTTGGCCAGCGAGTGCCTGGCGTGCGCGACGGACGGCGAAAATCTGGTGGCTTACCCGCCGCGCCAGCGCCTGCTTGCCGCATTGGCAGCAGCGCAAAGTGTGGCCACCGCATCGATTGCAGCTAGTGCGCTGGCAGCGGGCCGGTCGGGCCCCGCCGTGGGCGAGCAGATCCGCCGTGCCCGGCAGGCGGCCATTGCTGCAGTTTTGTCAATTTCCTGATGCAGGAGGGTCATGATTCATGCCATACTTGAAACCACATGTCCTTCTATGAGTTGCTGTGACGCAAAATCTCCAACGTCTTGCTGACCCACAGCTTGACCCACTAGGGGCCGAGGTTTGGCTGCGCCCGGACTTTGACCGGCACACTCCGGAGCATCAGCCGTGAACGAAGTGCAAACGGCACGCCAGCGACTCGATCGGCTGCTTGAAGCCACGCAGGAGATCGGGCGCATTGGCGGCTGGGACATCGACATCGTCAGCGGTGATGTGTTCTGGACCAGCGGTGTGTACCATTTGCTCGAAATTGCGCCACAGGAGTACACACCAACGCGCCAGTCAACGCGTCAATTTTTTACCCCGGAAACGCTGACGGTGATCGAGGCTTCTTTCCAGGACGTGATCAATCAGCCCGAGACCCACGATTATGAAATCGAGATGATCACCGCCAAGGGTCGCCACATCTGGGTTCACAGCCTTGGCCATACCACCTGGGAAGCGGGCCGACCGATCCGTCGCACCGCGACTGTGCAGGACATTACCGAGCGCCGCCAGGCGCGCCAGGCTCTGCGTGAAGCTGAGAACCGCTGGAAACTGGCGCTGGAGAGCGCCGGTGACGGCGTGTGGGATTGGAACGTCGCCACTGGTGAGCAGTTCTTTTCGCCACGTCTGCTGGAAATGTACGGCTTTCACGAGGGTGAAATCGATACCAACTCGGATGCGGTCGATGCGCTGGTTCATCCCGACGATCTGGATCTGATGCGCCAAGACCTGCAAGCCCATTTTGACCAACGCACGCCCAGTTACCAAAACGAACACCGGGTGCAGTGCAAGGACGGGAGCTGGAAATGGGTGCTGAGCCGCGGCATGGTCATCAGCCGCGATGCCGACGGCAAACCGCTGCGCATGATTGGCACCCACACCGACATCAGCGCGCGTAAAAAATCCGAAGAACTGATTTGGCAGCAGGCGCATTTTGACGTTCTCACCGGGTTGCCCAACCGGCGCATGTTGCGGGCCCGGCTGGAGCAGGATATCGAGAAGTGCAAGCGCAACAATCAACAGCTTGCCTGCCTGTTTATCGACCTCGATCACTTCAAGGAAGTCAACGACACGCTCGGGCACGACGTTGGCGACAAGCTGCTGGTTGACGTGGCGCGGCGCATCAAGGACAGCGTGCGCGCTTGCGACACGGTGGCGCGCATGGGCGGCGACGAGTTTATCGTCGTGCTCAGCGAGCTCAACGCCACCTCCGACACCGAGCGCATTTTGCAAAAATTGCTCGACGTGCTCTCCAGCGTGTTTCAGTTGGGGCTGGAAAAGGTTTTCGTTTCGGCCAGCATCGGGGTGACGATTTATCCGTTCGATGCCGACAATGTGGAAGACCTGTTCAAGAATGCCGACCAGGCGCTGTACGTTGCCAAGGGTGGCGGACGCAACCGCTTCAGCTTTTTCACACCTGCCTTGCAAGAGGCGGTGCAAAGGCGGCTGCGCCTGACCAGCGACATGCATGCAGCGGTGGCGCTGCAGCAGTTTTACCTGGTGTTCCAGCCGATTGTTGATCTGGCCAGCGGCGCGGTGCGCAAAGCCGAGGCCTTGATTCGCTGGCAGCACCCGCAGCGCGGCCTCATCAATCCGGCTGATTTCATTGCGGTGGCCGAAGCCAACGGCCTCATCATCGACATCGGCGAATGGGTGTTGCAACGGGCGCTGGAGCAGGTGCAAAAGTGGCGTGCCACGCTTGATGCCAATTTTCAGATCAGCGTCAACAAATCACCCGTGCAGTTCCAGTCTGCCACCGGGCACCGTTCCTGGCTTGAGCGGCTACAGGCGATGGATTTGCCGGGCGAAGCGCTGGTGGTGGAAATCACCGAAGGCTTGCTGCTCGACAGCAACGCCAATGTGGCTTCCAAATTGCTCGACCTGAGCGCCGCTGGCATCAAGGTGTCGCTGGACGACTTTGGCACCGGTTACTCATCGCTGGCTTACCTGCAAAAATTCGACATCGATTTTCTCAAGATCGACCAGTCGTTCGTGCGTCACCTAAGTTCCAGCCGAACCGATCTGGCGCTGTGCAAAGCCATCATTGCGATGTCCCATGAGCTCGGCCTGCAAGTGATCGCCGAGGGCATAGAAACGCCCGCGCAGCGTGATTTGCTGCTCGCTGCGGGCTGTGATTATGGCCAGGGCTATTTGTTTTCCCGACCGCTGGCAGCAGACCAGTTTGAGGCGTTCTGGCAGCAGCGCGGGGTTTCTTGCGATTTCCAGATTTGAGGGCTGGCGCTGGTGCGCTCGAACACGCTTCAACCTGTTGCAGCATCACAACGGAAAAGTCCTTTTTCAATGCCTTTGTCTGCGTTTTCTTTGCCAAGGTCCCCGACCTCTGTTTCAATAGACCCAACTTCCTGAAATAGGAGGTTGGCCCGGGGCCTGAGACCCATCGATCCGGTGCCCTCTGTTTAACCTTGGAGTAAATTTACTATGAAAAAATCCCTAATTGCCCTGGCTGCTCTGGCTTTTGTCGGCGCTGTCTCGGCTCAATCCACCGTGACTTTGTATGGCAAAGTCAACGCTTCTATCGTGAAAGTTACCGGTGCCGATGCCGTTTTGGCTGATGCTGGCGACGGTTCCGGCAGCCGTTTTGGCCTGAAGGGCACTGAAGACCTGGGCGGTGGCTTGAAGGCCAATTTCCAACTTGAAAATGGTTTCAAGGTCGATACCGGTAACCTCGATAACGCAACCAATCAGCTGTTTCAACGTGGTGCCTGGTTGGAATTGAACGGTGGCTTTGGTGCTTTGCGCATGGGCCGTGACTACACCCTGGGTTTCTACGGCTCCATCGGCAACATGCCGGCGACCGGTGTTGATGCTCACGTTGCCGTCTTCGGCTTCAACGGTGTCGGCGCACGCGCCAGCGACCAAATCGTCTATCGCACACCCAAATTCAGCGGCTTTCAAGGCGCTGTTTCTACCCAGTTGAATGGCGACAATCCTGCTGCCCAGACTGAATACTCGCTGACCTACGCCAATGGTCCTCTGACGGTTCACCTGACTGGCGCGCAAAACGACGGTGTTGCCGGCACGACCTCTGCCTTGAACGCTGCCTACAAATTCGGCATGACCACGGTGTCTGCTGGTTACGTTGACAAAGCGGCTCCAGGCAGCAAGGGTGGATGGGTGGCAGTCCAGGCTGCCATGGGTGCCTGGACACCGTTTGCTAACTACGCCAACAACTCGGATGCAGCCGGAACCGCAGTTGAAAGCGCTTACGGGCTTGGCGTTTACTACGCCATGTCCAAGCGCACCAGCTTGTATGCCATGGGTGGCTCAAAATCTACCGCCGCTGGCAAAGACACCTCAACTACGGCGGTGGGCCTGGTTCATAGCTTCTAATCCAGCGCTGACGCAAGTCAGTTAAGGATTAAATATTGAAACCCTGCTGTGGCAACACAGCAGGGTTTTTTGCTCTGCCTGCGAGAGAACGTTGACACCGGGCTTTTTGTTGAGTCTGCTCACCGCAAACACACTCCCACCCCCCCCCAAATGCCACAGCACGCGCCCCTCATCATCGACATTGCCGGTTTGACGCTCAGCGCCGTTGACCGGCAGCGCTTGCTTCACCCGTTGGTGGGCGGAGTGATTTTGTTCGGACGCAACTGGCGTGATCGCGCGCAGCTCACGCGCCTGTGTCGCGCCATCAAAAAATTGCGCCGTGACCTGCTGATTTGCGTCGATCATGAAGGCGGCCGCGTGCAGCGCTTCAAGTCCGACGGTTTCACCCACTTGCCGCCGATGCGCGCCTTGGGTGAGCTTTGGCAGGACGATGCGGGGCAGGGTGCGGGTTCCGGTGCCATGCGCGCCACCCATGCAGCCAGCGCCTGCGGCTTTGTGCTCGGCTCCGAGTTGCGCGCCTGCGGCATCGATTTGAGTTTTACCCCGGTGCTCGATCTGGATCGGGGCCGCAGCAGCGTGATTGGCGATCGCTCTTTCCATGCTGACCCGCGCGTTGTGACGCTGCTGGCCAAAAGCCTGATGCACGGCCTGCTGCAAAGCGGAATGAAGAATTGCGGCAAACATTTTCCCGGCCACGGTTTCGTAGGTGCCGACTCGCACCTGAGCATTCCAGTGGACCGGCGCAGTCTGCAAACCATTTTGCGCGACGATGCAGCGCCCTATGGCTGGCTCAGCAACACCTTGTCCTCGGTCATGCCAGCGCACGTGATCTACCCGCATGTTGACCGCCGACCGGCGGGCTTTTCAGCGCGCTGGCTGGGTGACATCCTGCGTCGTCAACTCGGTTTCGGTGGTGCCATTTTCAGCGACGATCTGGCGATGGCTGGGGCCAGAATGCTCGACGGCCAGCCGCTCAGTTTTACCCAGGCGGCGCTGGCGGCGTTGCAGGCAGGCTGTGACATGGTGCTGCTGTGCAACCAGTGCCTGGATGGCAGCGACGCGATTGACCGGCTGCTCGACGGTCTGGAACAAGCGCAGCGCAAAGGTCAGTGGCAGATGGAGGCTGCCAGCGAGTTGCGCCGCCGCGCTTTGCTGCCGTGCTCAGCCGCCGCGGGCTGGGATGGGTTGATGCAACAAAGCGACTATTTGCAGGCGCTTGAGTTGATGGTCTGAATCAACCCTGCGCCTGGCGCAAGGTTTGCATCACGGGTTGGTGCAACACCTCGCGCAGTCCCCACCAGCCGGCGGCCAGTGCCAGTGCCGCGCCGCCCAGCGCGCCCCACAGCGGCACCCAGAGCGAAGGTGTCCAGTCAAACTCAAAAACGTAGCGCGCCAGCGCCCACGCCAGCAGCAGCGCCAGCGCCGCTGCCAGCAAACCGGCCAGCAGACCCACACCGGTCAATTCAGCGCGCTGCACCTGGCGCAGCAAGCGGTTTTTGGCGCCGAGCGCGCGCATCAGGGCAAACTCACGTGTGCGCTCGCTGCGGCTGGCCGCCACGCTGGCAAACAATACCAGCAGTGCTGCTGCCAGCGTGAAAGCAAACAGAAATTCCACCGCTGCAATGACCTGGTCGAGCACACGCTGCACCTGCGCCAGCGTGGCCGTCATATCGACGCTGGTGATATTGGGAAACTGGCGCACCAGCGCATTGTCAAAAGCAGCGCTGGCGGCCGGGGCCTTGAAAGCGCTGAGGTAAGTCAGCGGCGCGTCGGGCAATTCATCGACTGGGTACATGGCAAAAAAATTGGCACGCATCGAACCCCAGTTGACCTTGCGCAGCGAGGTGATGGTCGATTCGGTGGGCACACCGCCGAGGTCAAAGGTCAGGCGGTCGCCCAAACGCAGGTTGAGCGTTTTGGCCAGGCCCTGCTCGACGCTGATGGCGTTGCGTTCACCCACCCGCCAGCGCCCGGCCACCACTTGATTTTGCTGTGGCAGCGTGGCGCGCGCCGAGAGATTGAATTCACGCTCGACCAGGTGGCGCGCGCGCTCGTCGCTGTAGTTGTCGGCGCTGACCGGGCGGCCATTAACCGCGGTCAGACGCGAGCGAATCATGGGGTACCAATCGAAGTCTTCGATGGCGGCATCGCGCAAAGCTTTGATGAATGCCTCGCGCTGCGCGGGCAGGATGTTGATGACAAAACGGTCTGGCGCTGCGCTGGGCAAGGTCTGGTGCCAGGCGGCGATGAAATCGGTGCGCACCAGCGTGAGCAGAATCAGCGCCAGCAAACCCACTGCCAGCGCGCTGATCTGCACCACCGCGTAGGCCGGACGGGCGGCCAGTTGGCGTGTGGCCAACACCACCGCGGGCGCGGCAGTCGCTTCGTTCACACTCCAGCGCAGCAACTTCACGGCCAGCCAGCTCAAGGCCGCAAAAACCAGCACGGCGGCGGCAAAACCGCCGACCGCAATCAGTCCCAGCATGACATCGCTGCTGACTGCCAGCAGCAAGGCGGCAAAGCCCGCCAGGCCCAGCGCCAGCGTCCCCAGCGAGGCTGGCTGCAAACTGCCCACTTCACGGCGTATGACGCGCAGTGGGGGCACGTTGGCAAGCTGTAGCACCGGTGGCAAGCCAAAGGCCAGCAACAGCGTCAGCCCCATGCCGCTGCCAAGCAGTAGCGGCCAGACGCTGGCAGCGGGCAGCGTGGTGCTGAGCAGACTCGACAGCAACACCACGAAGGCGTAGTGCAGCGCGAAACCCAGCAGCAGACCCAACGCGCTGGCCAGCACGCCAGCGAGAAAAAATTCAAAGCTGTAGGCGGCTGCCATGCTGCGCTGCTTCACACCCAGCACGCGCAGCATGGCGCAGTTGTCGAGGTGTTTGGCAGCAAAACTGCGCGCTGCCAAAGCCACCGCCACGGCGCTGAGCAGGGAGCACAGCAGGGCGATCAGGTTGAGAAATTGTTCGGCCCGCGCCAGCGTTCGCCCCATGTCGGCCGGGCCGCTCTCGATCGACTCCAGCCGTACCGCGCGCAGCGTTTTAAGCTGCTCCTGCGCCCAGCGGCGGTACTGCTGGATGGCTGGCGCGGCACCGGCCAGCGCCAGCCGGTAGCTCACCCGGCTGGCGGGTTGAATCAATTGCGTGGCTTGCAGGTCGTGCTGGTTGATCAGCACGCGCGGTGCAAAATTCATAAAACCAGTGCCGCGGTCGGGCTCGCTCACGATCACGCGCGTCACGCGCAAACGGCTCTCACCCAGCAGCAGCGACTGCCCCATCGACAAATCCAGCGCCGCCAGCAGGCCGGCTTCCACCCAAGCCTGGCCGGGCTGCACAATGCCATCAGCACTGTGGGGCGCGGCATCAGGTGCTGCGCTGATGATGAGTTGGCCGCGCAGCGGATAAGCGCGGGACACCGCCTTGAGTGCTACCAGCTTGCTGATGCCAGTTTGCGCCGCCCGGGACATGGTCGGGAAAGCCAGCGTCTGCACCGTGGCCAGCCCCAGCGCCTGCGCGCGCGTCACAAAAACGGGGGGCAGTGGGTTGGCGCTGGACAGGACCACATCGCCACCGAGCATGGCGCTGGCATCGCGTTGCAGCGCGCCTTTGAGCCGGTCAGCAAAAAAGCCGACCGTGCTCAGCGCCGCCACCGCCAATGTGACAGCGACGATGAGCAGGCGCAAATCACCGGCGCGCAGGTCGCGCCGGAAAGAGCGCCAGCCCAATTGCCAAAATGCAATATTCATCCGGAGCCAGCGTCAACGACCAGTTGCGCTACAGCAGCGCTGCGGCCTGCAAAGAACCCAGCACGATGGAGAGGATTTGCAGCAGCACCAACAGCACCAGCGGCGACAGGTCGATGCCGCCCAGCAGCGGCAGAAAACGCCGGATCAGCGCCAACGGCGGGGCGCACAGGCGCTCCAGCACATCCGATAGCACCGAGCCAGTCTGCAGCCACGACAGGACAGCGTAAACGATTACCAAACCGCTCAGCCCGGAGACGGCCAGACGCAGTAGGCCAAACGCTGCCAGGATGGGAACGGCATAGCCGCCGCCGGCGGCGCCCGAGAGCAGCCACAAAATGCCAAACTGCAGCAGCTCGAGCAAAAAAGCCCCCACCAGGCTGGCCGAATCGAGTCGTCCCAAGGGAAGCAACATCCGGCGCAGCGGCAGCACCAGCCAATCGGTCAAGGCAAAAACAAAACGGCCCAACGGGTTGCCGGAGCGCGCCGACATCGCGATGCGCTGGTACTGCATGTACAGCCGCAACAGACAGGCACCACCGACGATGCTGGTGGCGACTTCAAGCAATAGGGAGATGATCTGGAAAAACATTCCCAGCATCATAGCGGCCTGACAACGCCACTTAAAATCGGCACTGCTGGATCGTCCAGACCTTGCCCCTGTTTTAGATTGCACTTCTCATGTCAGACCACCCCACCGCCCCCGCCCCGCAGGATGAAAACCAATTGATTGCCGAGCGGCGCGAGAAGCTCAAAGTCATTCGGCAAGCCCAGGCCGAAGGCAAGGGCGCGGCCTTTCCCAATGACTTCAAACCCGCCGACCACGCCGCCGAGCTGTTTGCCGCGCACGCCGGGCAAACCAGTGAAGGATTGATCGAGCAAAACGCCACGGCCAAAGTGGCCGGTCGCATGATGCTCAAGCGTGTCATGGGCAAAGCCAGTTTTGCCACGCTGCAAGACAGCAGCGGACGCATCCAGATTTACGTCAAGCGCGACGACGTTGGCGAAGACGTTTATGCCAGCTTCAAGCACTGGGATCTGGGCGACATCGTGGCTGCCGTGGGCAAGGTGTTCAAGACCAAGACCGGCGAACTCTCGATCCACGCCACGCAAATTCGCTTGCTGACCAAGAGCCTGCGCCCGCTGCCCGACAAGTTTCACGGCATGGCCGACCAGGAGGTGAAATATCGCCAGCGCTACGTTGATCTGATGACCGACGAGACGGCGCGTGCGCGCTTCGTGGCGCGCAGCAAAGCCGTCAGCGGCATTCGCGACTTCATGGTGGCGCACCAGTTTCTGGAGGTCGAAACGCCGATGCTGCACCCGATTCCCGGCGGCGCCAACGCCAAACCTTTCACCACGCACCACAACGCGCTCGACCAGCAAATGTTCTTGCGCATCGCACCCGAGCTGTATTTAAAGCGCCTGATCGTCGGCGGCTTTGAGCGCGTGTTCGAGATCAACCGCAACTTCCGCAACGAAGGCATCAGCGTGCGCCACAACCCCGAGTTCACCATGATGGAGTTCTACGCCGCTTATTGGGACTACCAGGACCTGATGACCTTCACCGAAGCGCTGATTCGCGACGCCGCGCGCAAGACCGTTGATAGCCTGCACTTGAGCTACGCTGGCCAGGAAGTCAATCTGGAGCGGCCGTTTGAGCGGTTGACGATTCACGAAGCGATCTGCAAACACACCGAAGCGGGCCAGGCGCTCGAAGGTGGCAGTGGCTTGCGGGTTGACAACGTCAACTGGCTCACTGTGGCGCTGCACAAACTTGGCATGACCGAGGCCAAACATCACTTGAGCACGCGCAGTCTGGCCAGCCTGCAAGTGTTGTACTTTGAAGAAACGGTGGAAGAAAAGCTGTGGCAGCCCACTTTCATTTGCGAGCATCCAGTGGAGATTTCGCCACTGGCGCGCGAAAGCGACCACAAGCCCGGCGTGACCGAGCGCTTTGAACTCTACATCACCGGGCGCGAAATCGGCAATGGTTTCAGCGAGCTCAATGACGCGCAGGAACAGGCGGCACGCTTCCAGGCCCAGGTTGAAGCCAAGGACGGTGGCGACGATGAAGCCATGTATTTCGATGCCGACTTCATTCGCGCACTCGAATACGGCATGCCGCCCACCGGCGGCTGCGGCATCGGCATTGACCGCCTGATGATGCTGCTGACCGACAGCCCCAGCATCCGCGACGTGATCCTGTTCCCGGCGCTGCGGCGCGAAGCCTAGCGTGAAAAAACCACGATCGAAAAAAGAGCGGCTGCAATAGCTGCAAGAATTTGGTTTGCGCGTGTTGACACAGCGCGATGTGGTGACGTTAAGACAACGTGTCAGAATCCGCAAAGCGAGAAAAACCATGCCCGAAATCATCTTCAAAGGCAAAGAATACGTCTATAACCATCACCTGACGGTGCCTTATCGGCCGCTGCTGGTGGACAAGGCCAAAGGCATTGGCCCGGCGGATCTGGCCAGCAACCTGGTGATTCACGGCGACAACCTGCACGCCCTCAAAAGCCTGCTGCCGCGCTACGCTAATTCTGTCGATCTGGTCTTCATCGACCCACCGTACAACACCGGCAACGAGGGCTGGTGCTACAGCGACAACGTCAACAGCCCGATCATGAAAGAGTGGCTCTCCACCAATCCGGTGGACGGTGAAGACATGCTACGCCACGACAAATGGCTGTGCATGATGTGGCCGCGCCTGGTGCTGCTGCGCGATCTGCTGTCGGAGAAAGGATCGATCTGGATCACGTTGGATGACAACGAGGTGCATCACGCAAGGATGGTGCTGGATGAGATTTTTGGTGACGAGAACTTTCTTGCGCAAATGGCATGGGAAAAGGTTTATAGCCCGAGAATGGACGCCTCCGGATTTAGTAAAGATTTCGATGCGGTAATTGGCTACGCCAAAAGCAAAGCAGACGTGGCACTTTCACTGCAATCTACAGAGCAAAACGGACGGGCTTTTACCTACATTGATCCGCACTCTGGCAAACGAGCACGTCTGAGGACACTACGCAAGGAGGGCTCCAACTCTTTTCGGACAGATCGGCCCAACACTTGGTTTGCGATTCCTGCGCCTGACGGGACCTTGATTTGGCCAATCAAGCCAGATGGCAAGGAAGGAACGTGGCGCTGGGATGAGAAAAATGTGATCGCCGAGCTGAAGAAAGACCATCCACAACTGCTAATTGAAAAAAGCAGCGATGGCAAGTGGGAGGTTTGGGTCAAACAATTTTTCAAAGGTGACACAGAACGGCCAGTTAGTACGATTCTTCGCCATACCGACTTTGGACACACTCACGAGGCCGCCGAGGAAATCAAACAAATATTTGGTACGAAAGTATTTGACACCCCCAAGCCAATGCGCTTGATAGAGGGATTGCTTGAGTTCACTACATCGCCAGATTCCCTCATCCTCGACAGCTTTGCCGGCAGCGGAACCACCGCTCACGCGGTACTCCAAGCCAATGCCAAAGACGGTGGCAGGCGAAAATTCATCCTGATTGAAGGTGAAGACTACGCTGACAAACTCACCGCCGAGCGCGTGCGTCGCGCCATCAAGGGCTACGCCTGGGTCGGCAC
>JAVHQY010000057.1:0-4555 GCA_036171375.1 Rhodoferax sp.
GGATATTATTTCTGGCAGGCCAATGCGCGGCGCAATGCGGCACCGGTATTTGTCACCGAGCCGGCCGCCAAAGGCAACCTGACGCTGACCGTCGCCGCCAATGGCACGCTGCAGCCAACTACCTCGGTGAGCATCGGCAGTGAGCTTAGCGGCACCGTGCTGCGTGTGCTGGTCGATGTGAATGACAAGGTCAAAAAAGGCCAGGTGCTGGTGGAGCTTGACACCGCCAAACTGAGCGATCAGGTGGCGCGCTCGCGCGCCGCTGTCAGCGCCGCTCTGGCGCGTGTCACGCAGACCGAGGCGACGGTCAGGGAAGCCCAAGGCAATCTGGCGCGGCTCGAAGAAGTGGCTCGTCTCTCGGGCGGCAAGGTGCCCTCCAAAGCCGAGCTCGACAGCGGCCGCGCCATGCTGGCTCGGGCCCAGGCCGATGAGTTGAGCGCCCGCGCCAATGTGCTCGATGCCCGCGCCGCTGCTTCTACCGACGAGACCAATCTGGCCAAAGCCTCGATTCGCTCACCGATCAACGGCGTCATCCTGACGCGCTCGGTCGATCCCGGCAACGCCGTGGCGGCTTCGCTGCAAGCCGTCACCTTGTTTACCATCGCCGAGGACTTGGCCCAATTGCGGCTGCAGGTCAACGTCGATGAAGCCGATGTCGGCGCGGTCAAGGTCGGGCAAAAAGCGCACTTCACCGTCAGCGCTTATCCGTCGCGCAATTACCCGGCCCGCATCACGCGCGTGGCCTACGGCTCCACCATCACCGACAACGTGGTGACCTACATCACCTACCTCGATGTGGACAACGCCGACCTGACCCTGCGTCCGGGCATGACGGCCTCTGCCACCATCACCGCGACCGAGCGCCACGACGTGCTGCTGGTGCCCAACACCGCGCTGCGCTTTGCGCCCAGTCAGGCGAGCGGCGCGGCAGCGGGAAAAAGCGGCGGCATCATGGCTAGCCTGCTGCCACGCATGCCGCGCAGCGGCGCACGCAAAACCGCTGGCGGCAGTGGGCCATCCAAAGCGGTCTGGGTCCTGCGCGAGGGGGCTGCCGTGCCCATCAACGTGAACACCGGCATCAGCGACGGCCGCATGACCGAAATCACCGGTGGCGATTTACAGGTGGGCATGCTGGTCATCACCGATCAGCGCTCAGGCAGCAACGCGTCAAACCCAGGCAAAGCCCCATGAGCACAGCGAGCCTGATCGAGCTCAAGCAGGTGACCAAGGTTTATGGCCAGGGGGCGACAGCTTTGCAGGCGCTCAAAGGGGTTGACCTGAAAATCGCGGCCGGTGAATTTGTCGCCATCATGGGGCCCAGCGGATCAGGTAAATCGACCGCCATGAACACGCTGGGTTGCCTGGACACGCCCACCAGCGGCGAATATCTGTTCAATGGCGTGCACGTCGAAACCCTGTCGCGCGACCAGCGCGCGCTGATGCGTCGGCGCTTCCTGGGCTTTGTGTTTCAGGGTTTTAATCTGTTGGCGCGCACCTCGGCGCAAGAGAATGTCGAGTTGCCGCTGCTGTACCGTGGCGAGTCGGCGGCAACGCGCCACGCCAGCGCCAGCAAGGCATTGGCATCGGTTGGCCTAGCGGGCTGGGAGCATCACACGCCCGCTGAGTTATCCGGCGGCCAGCAGCAGCGTGTCGCGATCGCGCGCGCCATCGTCACCGAACCGGCGGTGCTGCTGGCCGACGAGCCCACCGGCAACCTCGACACCCAGCGCAGCCATGAAATCATGGAGTTGCTGTGGGCGCTTAACATTGAGCACGGCATCACCGTGCTGATGGTCACGCATGAAGCCGACATGGCCGCTTACGCCAAACGCATCGTGCATTTTGTCGATGGCACAGTGGACAACGACATGCGCAACCCGCACCCGGCCGGGCTGCATACAGCCCAGACTTTAGAGACCGCCTGATGCTTCTCAACACCCTGCTGCTGGCACTGCGCTCGATCCGGCGCAACCTGATGCGCTCGTTTCTGACGATTCTGGGCATCGTGATTGGTGTCAGCGCCGTTATCACCATGGTCACGCTCGGCAACGGTGCCACGCTGGCGGTGCAAAACCAGATTTCCGGCCTGGGCACCAACCTGCTGCAGGTGCGCCCGGGGCAGCGCATGATGGGCGGCGGTGGTGGCGGTGCCCCGGCTTTCAAGGAAACTGATGCCGAAGCGATTGCCAGCCAGATCGGCGGCGTCGCCGCTGTGGCACCGGAAGCGCGCAGCGCTGCCACGCTGGTGGCCAATGGCCGCAACTGGAGCAGCAGCGTCAGCGGCAGCAGCAACAACTGGCTCATCACCGGCAACTGGAAGCTGAGCGACGGGCGCAAATTTTCCGAGGACGAACTGCGCGCTGGTGCCGCCGTCTGCCTGATCGGCGAGACCGTGCGACGCGAGCTTTACGGCGCGCTGCCAGCACTGGGCGAACAACTACGCGTGAAAAAGATATCGTGCACCATCATCGGCGTTCTCGCCGCCAAAGGCCAGAGCGCTTTTGGCGGCGACCAGGACGACCTGGTGCTGCTGCCTCTCAAGACGCTGCAACGCCGCATCACCGGCAACACCCGCGTCAACACCCTGCTGGTGTCGATGAGCGACGGCAGCGATGCCGATCGTGTGAAAGGCGGCATCACGCAACTGCTGCGCGAACGGCGCAAACTGGCCGTCGGTGATGAAGACAACTTCAACGTGCTCGACACCAAGCAGCTCGCCGACACCTTGTCCGGCACCACCAAAGTGATGACCACCCTGCTCGGCGCGGTGGCCGCGGTGAGCCTGCTGGTGGGCGGCATCGGCATCATGAACATCATGCTGGTGAGCGTGACCGAGCGCACGCGCGAGATCGGTCTGCGCCTGGCCATCGGCGCGCTCGAGCGTGAAGTGCTGTTGCAATTCTTGATTGAGGCAGTGGTGCTGGCCGCGCTCGGCGGGCTGATCGGCATCGTGCTGGCCACCGGGGCGTCGGTCTTGCTGGCTGCCATCATGCAAGTGCCCTATCTGTTCAACCCCGGCGTGAACCTGCTCTCATTCGTGTTCTCTGCCGCCATCGGCGTGCTGTTTGGCTACTTCCCGGCCCGCCGCGCCGCGCGGCTGGACCCGATTGAGGCGCTGCGGCATGAGTGAGCCAGCGCGGCGTACCTTTCAACGGGCAAGCAAGAAGGATCGACCCCGGCCAGCTAAACCAATACTTTGACGGGCGGCTTCCAACCCCGGCTTGTTGCCCGCCGGGCAAATTTTCTATCGTCAAAAGTAGCCACCTGACTGCATTGTCGATACGACGCATGATGCAAAGCGTCGGCAAAATCAAAGCCATCGGACAGAGCATCCACCGCAAGATCAACCGCCACACGATCCTCGATTTCGACATTCGGCAGCGCCTGCAAGTGGCGCAGCACGGTCAGCACGTCCGCGACCGGGCTCTTGTAATAACCGCGCAGCAGCCACTCCAACTCCAGCACGACGGACTTGCTGACGTACAACCGTTTGCCGCTTTCGATCAGTTTTCGCGCCAATACGCCTTGTTGTTGCGAGGGCGCATCAGGACTGGCCACGTAGTAACGCGCCAGCACGTTGGTGTCGAGCCCAATCATGGCGCGTCAATGCTCAGGCTTGCCACATCAAAATCCGCTGGCACGCCCCGGCGGCGGCTGCGAATCAGCCCAAAGCCACTGGCTGCACCTTGTCGTACCGAAGGTGCCGGACGAAGTGCAATGTGATCCCCTTCAACTGCAAATTTGACCGACATGCCCTGCTGCAAGCCGAAGTGCTGGCGAACATCGCGCGGAATGGTGACCTGCCCCTTGCTGGTAATCGTGGTTTGCATGACAAGCTTTCAAAAAGTGTTACGTGGTAATACTAACACTGCCGCAGCCGCATCACACCCGCCCTTGACCGAAGCCGCCACCGCCAACGCCAGTACCACGTCACAAACGGTTTTTCGGTCGGCGACCGACAGCGCCGCGGTGTCAAAGTTGACCCCATGCGACTTGACGGTGGCTCTTACCAGATGGACTGGACTGGCTTGGTCAATCAAGCCCAGGCATCACCGGCTAAAGCCGACTACACGCCTACCTTGCCCCAAGCTGCATCAACGGCTTGCGTGTTGGTCAGCGATGCGCGTTCGTCCAACGGCTGCAATTCAGCCAACAAAGTCTCGGGCGCGATGTCTTGCTCGTTCGGCCATGTGACGGCCCCAAACTCGATGCCTACCCGGTTGAAATAGTTGATATTTTTCAACTCGTTGAAAACGCCCCGATTCAGATACGGTTTCACATCGAACACGCCCTTACGACCATTCTCTATTTCGACATAAATACGATAGTCTGTCAGTGGCTTGACTATTTTTGCGTCCCAGTACATAGCGGCCTCACAAGGGAGTAATTTTGTAGGGATTTTCGCCGCTGACAGCCAACTCCCAGTCGGCCATCAACTCATCACGGTGCAGCTCGATCCAGGCCTGCACCAATCGCACCTGTTTGCGAGGTAGCTCACCGCTAAGTATTTCGCCATCGCCAAGACCGATGGATGCCTCAAACTCGGCATACTTTG
>JAVHQY010000058.1:0-4554 GCA_036171375.1 Rhodoferax sp.
ATAACGCGAGAATTAGCCATGAAACGAGCTTCTGCTTTTTCTGTTATTTCAATTTGGCCCCACTCTCTCACCCCCGCCCTGTGCATGACCTGCCACCTTCTGGCATGAGAGTGATTGGGAGGCTTATATTCCTTCTTTTTTTTGGCCCCACTCTCACCCCAACCCTCTCCCGCCCCGCCGGGCGGGAAAGGGAGCCAACAGCCATATTTGGCCGCGTGTTTAGAGTGAAGAAGTACCCGTTCGATAAGCACGTTGGAGAAGATAAAAATTTGATTTGTTTGTCTCAACGCACCGTGGCGCGTGTACTTCCTTTGTTTATTGACGCGGCCAAATATGGTATTAGCTCCCTCTTCCGCCCGGCGGGGCGGGAGAGGGCGGGGGGTGTGAGTGGGGCCAGAAATGAAAACGAATAAAAGCGCATCAACACCTACAACACAGTTCGATGCCAGAGCCGATAGCGCATACGGGATATATATAGGGCAAAAAAGGAATACAAACGAATCAAACACTGCATTGCCGCCGCGCGGACCGGCGTTGTTAAGCTACGCACACGCCATAATTGCAAACTCACGGAGATTTATTTATGAGTTGGCTTGAAAAACTGTTACCGCCCAAAATTGAACCCAGCAACCCGGCTGACCGGCGCAGTGTGCCCGAAGGCTTGTGGGTCAAATGCCCGAGTTGTGAGACCGTTTTGTACAAGGCCGATCTGGAACAGAACCAGAACGTCTGTCCCACTTGCAGCCATCACCATCGCATCGGCGCGCGCGCGCGGCTCAACGTTTTTCTCGACGATGAAGGGCGCTACGAAATCGGCCAGGAAGTGCTGCCGGTCGATGCGCTCAAATTCAAGGACAGTCGCGCTTACCCGCAACGTCTGAAAGAAGCGCTGGAGCAAACCGGCGAGACCGATGCGCTGGTGGTGATGGGGGGCGCGGTGCTGGGAATCAACGTGGTTTGCGCTTGCTTTGAATTTGAGTTCATGGGTGGCAGCATGGGCTCGGTGGTGGGCGAGCGCTTTGTTCGCGCGGTCGATAACGCGATTGCGCAAAAAGTGCCGTTTATCTGTTTTTCCTCCACTGGCGGCGCGCGCATGCAAGAAGGCTTGCTCAGTCTGATGCAGATGGCCAAGACCAACGCTGCCTTGACGCACCTGGCCAAAAAAGGCCTGCCATTTGTGAGCGTCCTGACCGACCCGACCATGGGTGGTGTCAGCGCCGGTTTTGCTTTTCTGGGCGACGTGGTGATTGCCGAGCCCAAGGCCTTGATCGGTTTTGCCGGCCCGCGGGTGATCGAGTCCACCATGCGCGTGACCTTGCCCGAAGGCTTTCAGCGCGCCGAGTTTTTGCAGACCAAAGGTGCCATTGACCTGATTTGCGACCGGCGCGAGCTGCGCAAGACCATTGCCAATACGCTGGCCATTTTGACGCGCCAAAACGCCGATGCGGTGATTTGAAGCTAGCTTGAAAAGGGTGAAAGCAGCGATGAAGACCACGCTCAAGCCAATCTGGCGCAAAGTGTTCAGCCAGCGCATGGTCCTGGCGGGCGTTGCGGCCAGTTCGCTGCTGGGCTGCGCGGCGACCGAACCCCGAGCGGTGGCAGCGGCCAACCCGCTGAACAAAATTGAACACGTGGTGGTGATCTACGCTGAGAACCACAGCTTTGACAATTTGTACGGCTTGTTCCCGGGGGCCAACGGCATCGCGCAGGCCACGCCAGAACAAAAGACCCAGCTCGATCACGACGGCAAAGCGCTGGCGCACCTGCCACCGGTGTACACCCGGGCCGGCAAACCCGACCCGCGTTACCCGCCCAATGCCGCGCATCCTGATCCGCTGCCCAACGGCCCGTTTCGCATCGATGCCGAGCCGGTGAATGCGCGCATCGATCAAGTGGTACCCAGCCCAATCCACAACTTCTACCAGAACCAGCAGCAGATCAATGGTGGCAAGAACAACCGGTTTGTCGCCAACACCACGGTCGGTGCCTGGACCATGGGTTATTACGACGGCGCGCAACAAAAGCTGTGGCAATGGGCGCGCGAGTACACCCTGGCCGACAACTTTTTCATGGCTGCGTTTGGTGGCTCGTTTCTGAACCACATGTGGCTGGTTTGCGCCTGCACGCCGGTGGATCGTCATGCGCCTGAGGCAGCCCATGCCAAGCTTGATGTGCAGGGCAAATTGCAAGTGAAACCGGGTTCGCCCAGATCGGTGCTGGAAGGTCCTGTGCAATTGTTTGACGGCCGCATCTCGCCTGACGGTTTTGCCGTCAACACGTCGCAGCCGCCGTACCAACCCAGCGGGATTGCACCGGCACCTGGCGGCAACGCTGATTTTGCCGACCCGGGCAAACACCCGTTGCCAGCGCAAAACGCCAAGACCATCGGGGATACGCTCTCGGCCAAAGGCATATCGTGGGCCTGGTACGCAGGCGGCTGGAATGCCGCGTTGACTGATGGCCGACAACCCGCGGCCGTCAAGCGCAGCGTGATTTACGCGCCGGTGCCGGGCGGGCCGATGTTTCAACCGCACCACCAACCGTTCAATTATTTTGAGCGTTTTGCGCCCGGCAGTCCCGATCGCTTGCTGCACCTCAAGGATGGTGAAGAATTTTTACAAGCCATCACGCAAGGCAACTTGCCGCAGGTGTCTTTTTACAAACCAGCCGGCCGCCTGACGCAACACCCCAGCTACACCGACATCCAGACGGGCGACATGCACATTGCCGCCGTGCTGGAGCGCCTGCGCCAAAGCCCGCAATGGCCGGGCACGCTGGTGATCGTCACCTACGACGAGAACGGCGGCTATTGGGATCATGTGCCACCGCCCACGGGAGACGGCTGGAGCGACCGCTGGGGCCCCGGCAATCGCATTCCAGCGCTGGTCATTGCGCCGTTTGCCAAACGCGGTTTTGTCGATCACACCGGTTACGACACGACTTCAATTTTGAAGCTCATCACGCGTCGCTTCGCACTGGAGCCGCTGCCGGGTGTGCGCGCCAAGGCGGGTGACCTCAGCAACGCGCTCGAAGATTGACTGCATCAGCTTGAACCCGCACGGTGGAACACCGCCTCTAGCCGTTCGCGTTTGGGCGGCAGACCGGGGCGCTTGGTCACAGTAAAACCCAGCGCCGTGAGTCGCTCGCGCACCGCTTTGGCAACGCTGTAGGTGGCCAGGCGGGTGCCACCGTGGCAATGCAGCGCCGTTGCTTGCAGCGTTTCGGTTGACCACATCTGTGGATTGAGCGCCGGGCTGAAGCCGTCCAGATAGACTGCATCGGCGCTTTGGCGGCGCTCGCTCGCCCGCTGCAATTCTTCCAGCATGGCACCGACTTCGCCCACGGCCAGCGTCAGCATTACTCGGCCCTGGGCAAAAGAAAAATGGTTGAGTCCAGCACCAAGCCGCGGCCACGACTGCGCCAGTGCGTGCGCCAGCGCCATGATTTCGCTGCCCAAGGTCGATGCGCTTTGCAAGATGTCCGCCGCCGCCACCGGATAAGCTTCGATCGAGATGAAGTGCAGTAGCTTGCAGCGCTGTGCATCAGCGCGCCAAGCGGCCCAGGTCGCGAAAAGATTCACGCCCAGCCCAAAACCGGTTTCCAGCACAGTGAAGCGCTCGCGTTGCTGCCAGCGTTCAGGCAAGCCGCAGCCGCTGATAAACACCTGTTGCGCCTGCTGCAGGGCACCGGCGCGCGAGCGGTACACATCGGCAAAGCGTGGGCTCAGCGCACAGCCGTCGCTGAGCCATTGCACCGGTTCACTTGGCAGCATTTGGAAAAAACAACTGCTGAGCAGCTAACTGCCGCGATCTGCCTTCACCCCATCCGCATGGCGCTTTACGGAGTGCAACATCGCGTCCCGCAATATGGTATTGATGCGTGTCTGGTAACCTTTGCCGCAGCTTTTGAGCCATAGCAAAACATCAGAATCAACCCGTACCGTAGTAACTTTTTTGACCGGCTTGTAAAACGGGTTGCGAACTGCATTCTTCCAAAAGTCATTTCCCAATGGCGCAATGTCGCTGTAGTCAATTTCACTGTCTGGCAGCTTGGCCAGTGCGTGCAATCGCAGGTGCTGTTCGTCGGTCAGCGGTGGTAGATTTTGCAAGTTGATTTCTTTTCTAACGATCTTGGTCTTCATAGCGTTTTCTCTCCTTACGATCGGCGCGTCGAGCTGAAATTATTCGGATAACCTCCATTGGGCCTGATGTTTCTGCCACCGTATGCGCCACCAATAGCACCAACTGGTCATCTACCATTCCAAGCGTTTGCCAGCGCAACTCACCGCCTTCAATTCGGTCTTGTTTCGTGACGGCAAACGGGTCCGCAAACACTCCGACGGCATCGTCAAAGGCAACACCGTGCTTGCGCAGATTGCGCAACGCCTTGAATTCATCCCACTCAAATTTGACTGACATCCATTTTGTTAATACATTTTTGTAAAAGTATAGCCATTAACCGGTTGCTGCGTGAACCGGTGCCGCAGCCTGGTGCGTCACCAGGGCACCGGCGCGCGAGCGGTACACATCGGCAAAGCGTGGGCTCAGCGCACAG
>JAVHQY010000059.1:0-4519 GCA_036171375.1 Rhodoferax sp.
TGACCGCCTGAGCCAGGCCATGGCTGCCAGCAAACGCAACGGTCGCCATGGCGCACTGATGTTCCTGGATTTGGACAACTTCAAGGCGCTCAACGACACGCACGGGCATGCGGCGGGTGACTTGCTCTTGCTGGAGGCGGCACACCGATTCGAGAGTTGTGTCCGCCAGACCGACACGGTGTCGCGTTTCGGGGGCGATGAGTTCACGGTGCTGCTGAGCGAACTGGTTGCGGACAGGGCCGCATCGATCTCTCAGGCTCGGATCGTTGCCGAGAATATTCGCACCAAGTTGGCAAAACCGTATTTGTTAACCCTCGAACAAGAGGGGCATGTCAACATTGAAGTCGAGCATCGCTGCACAGCAAGCATCGGTGTGACTGTGTTCTTGGGTCTTGAGGCGAACAGCGACGACCTCCTCAAGGAGGCTGACGCTGCGATGTACCAGGCCAAAGATGCCGGGCGCAATACGGTTCGGCTCTACCAGACTGCCAAACTGCAGCCTGTAGCGCTCGCTCAAAACCAGCCGAGCAGCTAGGCCCGCAGGGAGACACTCAACGGCTGCTTCAGGGCACATTACCGAATGCCACGAACGGCAACGTGTCTAATGCGGAAGTTTGAAACTACGATGGTCTTGCCTGAGACCGGCCATTGGATTGGGTTCGAAGAGACAATGGAGCATGAGCACAATTCTTCTACTACTCCTCTCCAACGTATTCATGACATTTGCGTGGTATGGCCATCTTAAGTATGGTCATGACTGGCCCTTATGGCAGGCAATCATTGTTTCATGGGGAATTGCACTGTTCGAATACTGCTTGGCGGTGCCAGCCAATAGGTTTGGTTATGGCGAGTTCACTGGTTTCCAGCTGAAGATAATTCAGGAAGTGGTGACGCTTGTCGTCTTTGTTACCTTTGCAGTGCTTTTTTTGAAGGAAAAATTTGCATGGAACTATGCAGCGGCCTTTGTCTGTCTCGGCGGTGCAGCATTTTTTGCATTCGCGTTTAAGTCATCCGCAGCCCCCTGAGTCAGGATAGTTGACATCAACCACAAACACCTTTCAGATCGGCCGCGATCTGGTTGGCAAAAAAATGTTGCGCCATGGCCAGCCCAATGACAGCATCCGTCGGTGTCACCGGATGGCAGCAAGGTTGTTTTTGTCGAGAATGGCGCTTTTTTTCAAACCAGCCTCAAGCTTCTGGACCTTGCCAGTGGACTCGTGACGACGTTGACGCAAACCAACGAATTCGACCCTGTTTTCGTCCGGCGGTGATCCTGACCAGCGCAGCGGCACGGCAGCTAAACTCTGCCGATTAGATTTTTGGAGCAGCCGTGGCCTGGATCATCACAAAATATTTTCTGACGGCTGCCGTGGTCGTGCTGGTGTCCGAGCTGGCCAAGCGCAGCGACAAACTCGGCGGTCTGGTGGCGGCGCTGCCACTGGTTACGGTATTGACGCTGATCTGGCTGCACCTGGAGCAGCAGCCGCCAGAAAAAATCGCCAACCATGCCTGGTACACGTTTTGGTACGTGGTGCCAACCCTGCCGATGTTCCTGGCGTTTCCAGTGCTGCTGACGCGCATCGGTTTCTGGCCCTCCTTGCTGGCCTGCGTCGTCATCACCGTGGTTTGCTTCGGCCTGTTCGCGCTCGCGCTGCGGCGCTTCGGCATCGAGCTGCTCTAGACTCCCTCTCTTGAAAGCCAATCTCTTTGCGCTCGCCGCCATCGGCCTGTGGGCCTCGCTCGCTGCCCTGGGCGTTGCGCTTAGCCACGTGCCGCCGTTCCTGCTGACCGGCATAGCCTTGGCTGCCGGCAGTTCGCTGGCCTGGCCTGCCGTGCTCCGGGACCGGAGGCAATGGCGGGTGGCGCCGCGCACTTTGAGCCTGGGTGTATTCACGCTGTTTGGCTACCACTTTTTGCTGTTCATTGGTTTTCGGCTGGCACCGGCAGTGGAAGTCAATTTGATCAACTACCTGTGGCCTTTGCTGATTGTGGTGCTGGCACCGCTGTACTTGCCGGGCTTGAGCTTGCGCGGTGTTCACGTCGGCGCTGCGCTCATGGGTTTTGTCGGCGCAGCCCTTGCCATTTGGGGCGCAGCTACGGCCACCGACGCGTCTCTCAGCAATACAAGCGGGGTGCCTGGCCTGGGCTATTTGCTGGCGCTGGGCTCGGCTTTCATCTGGGCCAACTACTCACTGCAAACCAAGCGCCTGGAGTTGAGCGGCAACAGTTTCCCCACCGCGGCGATTGGCCTGTTCGGGTTGCTCTCGGGCTTGTTGTCGCTGGCCTGCCACTGGTGGCTGGAAGCGCCCGTGGACCTGACGCGACAGGACTGGCTGCTGCTGTTGCTGCTGGGTCTGGGGCCACTGGGTGCGGCGTTTTTTCTGTGGGACAAGGCGCTCAAGCTCGGAGACGTGCGCCAGGTCGGGGTGCTGAGTTATCTCACGCCGCTGTTCTCGACCCTGTTGTTGCTGCTGGTCAGTGGACGCACGTTGAGCTGGAGCATTGCGTTGGCGGCCAGCCTGATTATCGGTGCCGCGCTGTTGGGAACGCGCGCAACCTAGGCCTGCTCAGCGAACAGCAAAAAGGGACAATGCGGCATGATTGAACTCACCGACATCCAGGCTGCAGCCACCCGGCTGCAAGGGCAACTGCTGCGTACGCCTTGTGTGGCATCGCGCACACTCTCCGACATCACCGGCGCGCAAGTCTTTCTCAAGTTTGAGAACCTGCAATTCACCGCTTCATTCAAGGAACGCGGCGCATGCAACAAGCTCGCGCAGCTCACGCCGGACGAGCGCCAGCGCGGTGTCATCGCCATGAGCGCGGGCAACCACGCCCAAGGTGTGGCCTACCATGCGCAGCGCCTGGGCTTGCGTGCGGTGATCGTGATGCCGAGATTCACGCCGGGCGTGAAGGTTGAGCGCACGCGCGGCTTCGGGGCCGAGATCGTGCTGCACGGCGACACCCTGGAAGAAGCCAGCGCCCACGCACTGGCCTTGGCCGCGCAGCAAGGCCTGGTTTTCATCCACCCCTACGACGATGCCGACGTAGCAGCGGGCCAGGGCACGGTGGCGCTGGAGATGCTGCAAGAAGTGCCCGAGCTTGAGGTGCTGGTGGTGGCAGTGGGCGGCGGCGGCCTGATTGCGGGAATGGCCACGGCGGCCAAAGCCTTAAAACCCGGCATCGAGATCATCGGCGTGCAAAGCGTGCGTTTCCCGGCCATGGTCAACGCCATCCAGGGCACGCAGCATCCGCAGGGTGCCAGCAGCATCGCCGAAGGCATCGCCGTGGGAACGCCGGGCAAATTGACGCAGGCCATCATCGCGCAGCGGGTCGATGACCTGCTGCTGGTCGATGAAGGCGACATCGAGCAAGCGATTGTGATGCTGCTCGAAGTCGAAAAAACGCTGGTTGAAGGCGCTGGCGCGGCGGGACTGGCGGCGCTGCTCAAATACCCCGAGCGCTTCAAGGGAAAGAAAGTCGGGCTGGTGCTGTGCGGCGGCAATATCGACCCGCTCTTGCTGGCGGCGATCATCGAGCGCAGCATGGTGCGCGCCGGTCGGCTGGCGCGCATCCGCGTGAGCGCGCGCGACATTCCCGGCACGCTGGCCAAAATCACCGCCACCGTGGCCGAAGCGGGTGCCAACATCAACGAGGTTCACCACCAGCGCGCCTTCACCACGTTGGCAGCGCAGAACGTCGAAGTCGAGCTGGTGATCCAGACGCGCTCACCGCAGCACATCGCCGATGTGCTGGCGCAGTTGCAGGCGGTCGGCATGGATGCAGTGTTGGTGCACTGAACAAGATATCGTCACTGCGAGGAGCGTCAGCGACGCGGCAGTCCATGCCTTCGGAATTCATGGATCGCCGCGCTGCGCTCGCGATGACGCTGCCGGTTTATTTTTGACTTGTTGGAGATACCCGACACCACGCTGATTTCGGCGGTGCTACCTTCGGCCCTTGTTATTTTTTCCGAACCCGCATCATGCCCAAAACCCTGATAGAACCCTTTCGCATCAAGAGCATTGAGCCGATCCGCATGACCACGCGGCCTGAGCGCGAGCAACTGCTGGCCGCGGCCAAGCTCAACGTCTTTCAACTGCGCGCTGAAGACGTGCTGATCGACTGGCTGACCGATTCCGGCACCGGTGCCATGTCCAGCAAACAATGGGGCGCCATCATGGAAGGCGACGAGAGCTACGCCGGCGCGCGCAGCTTTTACCGGCTACAGGCGGTGATCCAGGACATCACCGGCATGGCGCATTTTGTGCCGACGCACCAGGGCCGCGCCGCCGAGCGCGTGCTGTTCACTGCGGCTTGCAAGAAAGGCGATCTGGTTCCCAGCAGTTCGCACTTTGACACCACCCGCGCCAACCTGGAATATCTCGGCGTTGAAGCCGTCGATCTGGTCATCGCCGAAGGCCTGCAACCGGCGCTGATTTACCCGTTCAAAGGCAATATCGATCTGGCGCGCGTTGAAGCGCTGCTCAAGAGCGAGGGCGCGCGCATCCCGTTTGGC
>JAVHQY010000060.1:0-4488 GCA_036171375.1 Rhodoferax sp.
CCGCAACTTACCAGATGATTTGTCAGGCCGACACGGTGGGCGTGTTCCAGATCGAGAGCCGCGCACAAATGAGCATGTTGCCGCGCTTGCGGCCGCGCTGCTTTTACGACCTGGTGGTGGAAGTGGCGATCGTTCGCCCGGGGCCGATCCAGGGCGGCATGGTGCATCCGTACCTGAAAGCGCGCGCCCACCCGGAGCAGGTGCACTACGCCAGCGCCGCGCTCCAGAAAGTTTTGCAGCGCACGTTGGGCGTGCCAATTTTTCAGGAACAGGTGATGCAGATCGCCATGGCAGCGGCCGATTTTTCAGCCGGTGAAGCCGACCGTCTGCGCCGCTCAATGGCAGCCTGGAAACGCCAGGGCGGCGTGCACAAGTTCTACCACAGGCTGGTTGGCGGGATGCTCAAAAACGGCTACACGCAAAACTTTGCCGAGAATATTTTCAAGCAGATCGAAGGTTTTGGCGAATACGGTTTTCCGGAGAGCCACGCCGCCAGTTTTGCCCTGCTGGTGTACGTCAGCGCCTGGCTCAAACGCCACCATCCGGCGTGTTTTCTGGCCTCCATGCTGAGCAGCCAGCCGATGGGTTTTTACGGCCCGTCACAACTGGTGCAGGATGCCAGGCGCCACGGCGTTGCGGTGCTGGCCATCGATGTGACCGCCAGCGACTGGGATTGCACGCTGGAGTCAGCCACTGCCGGCGACCCACTGGCGGTGCGGCTCGGTCTTGGCATGGTTAGCGGCCTGTCACGCGCCGGTGCCGAGCGCATCGCTGCCGCGCGCAGTCAGGCAGCTTTTGCCAGCGTCCATGATCTGGCGCTGCGCGCCGGGCTCAATCAGGGCGATCTCAAAGCGCTGGCCAGCGCCGATGCGCTGCTGCGCTTGTCGGGTCATCGTCGCCAACAGGTTTGGCAAGCCAGCGCGTTGCATCCGGTGCCGGGTTTGCTGCGCGCGCTGGTGCCCTCTGAAGAGCCGCTGCCACTGGCAACACCCACCGAGGGCGAACAAGTGGTGTTCGATTACGCCGCCACCGGCCTCACCTTGCGCTCTCACCCATTGGCACTGTTGCGCCAGCGTTTGCTGCCGCAGCAACTGCAAACGGCAGCGCAATTGCACCTGGTACCACACGGCTGCCGGGTGGCGGCTTGCGGACTGGTCATCATGCGCCAACAACCACAGACCGCCCACGGGGTAACGTTTGTGACGCTTGAAGATGAAACCGGCCCGGTCAATGTGATTGTCTGGCAAGCACTCAAGGAGCGCCAACGTGCCGTGCTGCTGCACGCACGCCTGCTGGCCGTCCACGGCACCTGGCAGCGCGACAGCGGCGGTGAAGTGTGCCACCTGATCGCCAGCCGCCTGAAAGATTTGACCCCCATGCTGGGTAACCTGGTCACCACCAGCCGGGAGTTCCATTGATCCTAGCCAACGCCATCGCTGTCCCCGAGTTCGGTGCTGCCGTCTGGCGCGCCGACACGCTGGCCTGCGCCGCCGGTGCCACCCTGGCCAGTGGCCATGCGGCACTGGACGCTGAATTGCCCGGTGGCGGCTGGCCGGTGGGGGCTATTTGTGAAATTTTGCAGGAGCCCGACAGTTGCCATGAATGGCGCTTGCTGCTGCCGGTCTTGAGCCGCTTGGTACGCGCTGCCAGCGGCTGCATCGTGTTGGTGGGCTCGCCCCAGACGCCCTTCGGACCCGGACTTGCAGCCCAGGGTTTGGCACCGCGTCGCTTGTTGTGGGTGAGCGCTAACACGCCGACAGAGCGTTTGTGGGCAACAGAGCAAGGCTTGTGTTGCGCCGGGGTGGCAGCGATGCTGGTCTGGCTGGGGCCAGTGCGCCCGGAGTCCTTGCGGCGTTTGCAAATTGCGGCCCAGACGCACAGCAAGCTTTTGTTCGTGCTGCGGCCAACGTCGATCCAAAACGAATCTTCACCCGCAGTCTTGCGTTTGCGACTGTCGCTTTCACACCCCGTGGATGCGACCGCAGCAGACGACATTTTGCAGGTGCACATTCTCAAGCGCCGCGGTCCACCACTGGCGCGCGCCCTGGCTTTGTCAGCCCGCCCGTCACGCCTGGCGGTGCTGTTGGCCCTGGCGGCGGCCCGCTGTGCAGGAGCCGGGTGATGCACTGGATTGCTTTGCAGCCGCAGCCTGAAGAAGATGGGTCCCACAGCGCCAGCGACCGCCGGACGATCGCTGCCACTGATTGGGGCAACTCGCTGGCCGCTTTGGGTTGGTGGGCACTGCAATTCACGCCCAAAGTGGTGTGGCTTGACACTGCGCTGTTGCTGGAAGTCTCAGCCAGCGAGCGCCTCTGGGGTGGCAGCAAAGGACTGTGGCAAAAGATCTTGCAATCGAGCAAACCGGTGCCCATCGTCCGCTATGCGCGCGGCACCAGCGCCCTGGTGGCTGCGGCACGACTGGCAGACGAGCAACTGGTGCAGTCCGCAGTGGATGATTTGCCGCTGTGCACGCTGGCACCCGCGCGACCGCACCTGGACGTGCTCGAAAGAATCGGCTGCCACACCTGGGGCCAGTTGCGCGCGCTGCCGCGTGCCGGTGTGGCACGGCGTTTTGGCACGCCGCTGCTGGCGGCGCTCGATGTGGCCTATGGGCTGCGACCCGAAATCTACCCCTGGCTCCAATTGCCCGATGTTTTTGATACCACGTTGGAGCTCAATGCGGCGGTCGAGACGGCACCAGCGCTGGTCTTTGCTGCACGACGCATGTTGGAGTCATTGCGCTGGTGGTTGCAACTGCGTCAACGCGGTGTACTGGCGCTGGCCCTGCGCTGGACCATGGAGACCCGGCGCAACGCGGCGAACCAGGCTGAGTTGGTGCTGCGCTGTGCCCAGGCGACACAGGACATGGCCCACTTGCAGTACTTGTTGTTGGAGCAATTGGCGCGCACCCGTTTGATCGCACCGGCGCTGGGCTTGCGTCTGACCACGCTGGAGACGCAAATAATCAGTGCTGAAACGCGCAGTTTGCTCAGCGATGAGCAGCGCAGCGGCGGCAGTTTGCAGCAGTTGCTGGAGCGCTTGGGCGCGCGCCTTGGCCAGCACAGGGTTTTGCAAATGCACCTGACAGCCGATCACCGGCCCGAGTGCATGCAGCGCTGGAGCCCGGCCCTGGACGCGCAAACCCTGACCGGTGCCGAACCCGATTCGGTGCCCGACAACCATCAGCTTTACCCCACCTGGTTGCTGGCAACACCGTTGCCGCTTGCCGTGCAAACCGGACAACTGCAATGCCACGGGCCGCTCACCTTGCTGGCAGGCCCGCAGCGGCTGGAAGCGGCCGGCTGGAGCGATGGCAAGGCGGCAGCGCGCGACTATTTTCTGGCCCGCAGCGAACAGATGGGACTGCTGTGGATTTTTCGCCAGCGCACCAGCCTTGCATCACGCTGGTATTTGCACGGCCTGTTTGGCTGAGCGTTCAGGGACGCAACACTTGCTGCCCGCCCAGATAGGCCTGCAACACCGCTGGCACGGTGACCGAGCCGTCCGCCTGCTGATAGTTCTCCAGCACCGCGACCAGCGTGCGCCCGACCGCCAGACCGGAGCCGTTGAGCGTGTGCACCAGCTCATTCTTGCCCTGGGCATTCTTGAAGCGTGCTTGCAGGCGGCGCGCCTGAAACGCTTCACAGTTGGAGACCGAACTGATTTCACGGTAGGTGTTTTGCGCCGGCAACCAGACTTCAAGGTCGTAGGTTTTGGCCGCGCCAAAACCGATGTCGCCGCTGCACAGGCACATCACGCGGTAGGGCAGCTCGAGCTTTTGCAGGATCGCTTCGGCGTGCGCCGTCATCTGCTCGAGCGTCTCATAACTCTTGTCGGGATGGACGATTTGCACCATCTCGACCTTGTCGAATTGGTGCTGGCGAATCAGGCCGCGCGTGTCACGCCCGGCGCTGCCAGCTTCGGACCTGAAACACGGCGTGTGTGCGGTGAGCTTGATCGGCAGCTCGGCTTCGGCCACGACCACATCGCGAACAAAATTGGTCAGCGGCACTTCACTGGTCGGAATCAGGTACAGCGCCGTGTGGTCGGGTTGCGCCTCGCCTTCCTGGCCGCCTTTTTTGGCGGCAAACAAATCACCTTCAAACTTGGGCAACTGGCCGGTGCCGCGCAGCGTCTCGCCGCTGACGATGTAGGGCGTATAGCACTCCAGGTAGCCATGCTCCTGCGTTTGCACGTCGAGCATGAATTGCGCCAGCGCGCGGTGCAAGCGCGCGACCTGGCCTTTCATCACGGTAAAGCGCGCACCGGTGAGCTTTACCCCCAATTCAAAATCAAGCCCCAACGGGGTGCCCACGTCCACATGGTCTTTCACGGCGAAATCAAAAACCCTGGGTGTACCCCAACGGCGCACCACGACATTGGCCTTTTCATCGGCACCGACAGGCACGCTTTCGTGCGGCAGGTTGGGCACAGCCAGCAACAGCGTTTGCAGCTCAAGCTGAATTTGATCGAGCCGCGTGGCTGAGG
>JAVHQY010000061.1:0-2873 GCA_036171375.1 Rhodoferax sp.
AAAGAAACCCAGGTGGTGGTGCGCTTCTGGATCATCACCATGCTGTTGTGTCTGGCCGGTCTGTCAACGCTGAAGCTGAGATAGCCATGGATTCATTGCGCGACCAAAACGTTTTGATCCTGGGGCTCGGTGCCTCCGGTCTGGCCATGGCGCGCTGGTGCGCACGCGCCGGTGCCCAGGTGACGGTGGCTGACACACGCCCCAACCCGCCACAACTGGCAGCGCTAGCGCAAGAGTTGCCCTCGGCGCGCTTCCTTTGCGCGGCGCTGGAGCCGGCGCTGCTGCAAAGCACTGGCGCACGCGCGTTGTTCAAAAGCCCGGGTCTGTCGCCGCTGCAACTGGCAGCGCTGCTGCAGGCGGCCGCCAAGCTCGGTCTGTGGCAGAGCGGCGAGCTCGGTCTGTTTGCGCGCGCGCTCAGAAGTTTGAAAGCGCAGCGCGCTTATGCGCCCACCGTGCTGGCAGTCACCGGCACCAACGGCAAGACCACGGTGACAGCGCTGGCCGGGCAACTGCTTGAACGCGCTGGCCAGACGGTGGCGGTGGCGGGCAACATCGGCCCCACGCTGCTCGATACGCTGGTGCAGCGGCTTGATGCCAACAGCTTGCCCGAGGCCTGGGTGCTGGAGCTGTCGAGTTTTCAGCTCGACGCAGAAACCATGTTTGAGCCCAGCGCCGGGGCGCTGCTCAACATCACGCAAGATCACCTGGACTGGCACGGCTCCATGGCTGGCTATAGCGCTGCCAAAGCGAACGTTTTTGGTCAGCACGGCCTGTTGGTGCTCAACCGCGACGAGCCCGCCGTGATGGCATTGCTGCCAGCCCCGGTGCGCGTCAAACAACGTCTGCAACAGCGCCGCTGGGTTACTTTTGGCAGCGATCTGCCGCGCCGCGCAGGCGACTTTGGGCTGGAGCAATCCGGTGGCATGCTGTGGCTGGTGGCGGCTCAGTCAGCGCTTGCCGGTGCCAAAGCGGACCCCGATGAAGAGCTGTTCCTGCAACGCCTGATGCCGGCCGACGCGCTGCAGATTCGCGGCCGCCACAATGCGCTCAACGCGCTGGCAGCGCTGGCGCTGGCACGTGCAGGCGGTGCCGCGCTGGCTCCGATGTTGCGCGCGCTGCGTGACTACCGCGGTGAGCCGCACCGGGTTGAGTCGGTCGGCGTTTTTGCCGCGGTTGAGTACTTTGACGACAGCAAAGGCACCAACGTTGGTGCTACCGTGGCAGCGCTCAAGGGGCTGGGACCGGAGCGCAAGCTGGTCGTGATGCTGGGCGGCGAAGGCAAGGGGCAGGACTTCACGCCGCTGGCGCAGCCGCTGTGCGCTTACGCGCGCGCCGTGATCCTGATCGGGCGCGACGCGCCACTGATTCGCGCTGCGCTGGCGAGTGTCGAAATTCCACTGCTGGATGCCGCATCGATGGCGCAGGCGGTGGCGCTGGCGCGCGCGCAGGCGCAGCCGGGCGATGCGGTGTTGATGTCGCCCGCCTGCGCCAGTTTTGACATGTTTGACAACTACGAGCACCGGGCCCGGGAGTTTCGGCAAGCGGTGCTGGCGCTGCCAGCTGGCGCGTCGATGGGGGCAGTGGCATGAGCGCCGTGACGCAACGCTTTGCCGCCTGGTGGGGTGGTTTGCGCCCCGCCGCGCCCGACCTGCTGGCGCTGCGCCTGGGGGCCAGCCAGCGCAACGTCAGTGGCAGCCGGCTGACCCGTGTCATGGGTTTTGACCAGCCGCTGGTGTGGGTGACGCTGACCCTGCTGATGTGGGGTCTGGTGATGGTTTATTCGGCTTCCATCGCGATGCCCGGCAACCCGCGCTTTGCCAATTACTCCAGCACCTATTTCCTCACCCGTCACGCGCTGTGGCTGGTGCTGGCGCTGGCGATTGCGCTGCTCGCATTCCAGCTTCCGATGCAAAGCTGGGAGCGGCTGGCGCGGCCGTTGTTCGTGCTCACGCTGTTGCTGCTGGCGGTGGTCTTGATTCCGGGCGTTGGCAAGGTGGTCTATGGCGCGCGGCGCTGGCTGCCGCTGGGGCCGCTGAACTTTCAACCTTCCGAGCTGGCCAAGTTCACCGTGCTGCTCTATGCGGCCGACTACATGGTGCGCAAAATGGAAGTCAAAGAGAACTTCTTGCGCGCCGTCTTGCCGATGGGCATGGCGATGGTGCTGGTGTGCTTGCTGCTGCTGGCTGAGCCTGACATGGGCACGTTCATGGTGATCGCCGTGATCGCCATGGGCATCCTGTTTTTGGGCGGTGTCAACGCGCGCATGTTCCTGTTGATCGTGAGCGTTTTGCTGGTGGCTTTCATCCTGATGATCGCCTTGAGCGAGTGGCGACGCGAGCGCATTTTTGCTTACCTCGATCCGTGGAGCGAAAGCAACGCGCTGGCCAAGGGCTACCAGCTCACCCATTCGCTGATCGCCATCGGGCGCGGCGAAATTTTTGGTGTCGGCCTGGGCGGCAGCGTGGAAAAACTCAACTGGCTGCCCGAAGCGCACACTGATTTTCTGCTGGCGGTGCTGGGCGAGGAGTTTGGCCTGGTTGGCGTGCTGTGCGTGATCGCCCTGTTTTTCTGGTTGATCCGGCGCGTGATGCACATCGGTCGTCAGGCGATTGCGCTGGACAATGTCTTTTCCGGCCTGGTCGCGCAGGGTGTCGGTGTGTGGATCGGCTTTCAGGCGTTCGTCAACATGGGGGTCAACCTGGGCGCCTTGCCGACCAAGGGTTTGACGCTGCCGTTGATGAGCTACGGTGGCTCGGCCATCATGGCCAACCTGGTGGCGATTGCCGTGGTGCTGCGTGTGGACCATGAAAACAGAACCCTGATGCACGGAGGCCAGCGATGAGGGTTCTGTTTCATCAAAATCGAACCCAGTG
>JAVHQY010000061.1:2973-4435 GCA_036171375.1 Rhodoferax sp.
GTAGCACTGCAGGGCGCGCTAGCGGCCTGGCTGATGCACGGAGGCCAGCGATGAGGGTTCTGTTTCATCAAAATCGAACCCAGTGCGTAGCACTGCAGGGCGCGCTAGCGGCCTGGCTGATGCACGGAGGCCAGCGATGAGCAAAGTCGCTTTGGTGTTGGCCGGCGGCACCGGCGGTCATATTTTCCCGGCGCTAGCGCTGGCGCAAGCGCTACGCCAGCGTGGCTGGAGCGTGCACTGGCTGGGTGGTGCGGGATCACGCGCGCAGCCCAGCATGGAGGGCCGCCTGGTGCCGGCACAGGGTTTTGCTTTTGATGCCGTGGAATTCTCTGGCGTGCGTGGCAAGGGTTGGGCGACGCTGGCTCGCCTGCCCTGGAGCCTGCTGCGCGCCAGTGCGCAGAGTCTGCGCGTTGTGCGTCGCATTCGACCCGACGTGGTGCTTGGTTTTGGTGGCTACATCTCGTTGCCGGCCGGAACGCTGTGCGCGCTGTTGGGTCGGCCATTGCTGTTGCACGAACAAAATGCCGTCGCCGGTCTGGCCAATCGCTGGCTGGCGCTCTTTGCCCGGCGCGTCTTCACCGCCTTTCCAGCGGTGTTGAAAAAAGCTCTCTGGGTGGGCAACCCACTGCGGCAAAATTTCATCGGCGTCGAGCGTCCTGAGCGCCGCTTTGCCGGTCGCAGCGGGCCGCTGCAAGTGCTGGTGCTGGGCGGCAGTCTGGGTGCGCGTGCGCTCAACGAGATCGTGCCGCTGGCGCTGGCGCTGATCGACGCGGCACAGCGGCCGCACGTGCTGCATCAAAGCGGTGCCGCGCAGATCGAAGCGCTGCGCGCCAACTACGCCCGCTGCGACGTGCAAGCCGAGCTTGTACCGTTCATCGACAACACGGCGCAAGCGCTGGCCCGCGCCGATCTGGTGATCTGCCGCGCCGGCGCCAGCACGGTGAGTGAAATTGCTGCTGTCGGTGCTGCCGCGCTGCTGGTGCCGTTTCCCTACGCTGTCGATGATCACCAGACGCGCAACGCGCAGTTTCTGGTCGCTGGCGGTGCCGCCTGGCTGCGCGCGCAAAGCGAGCTCAGTCCGCAGTGGCTGGCTGAGTTCCTGCAAACCACCAGCCGCGCCGAATTGCTGGCGCGCGCGCTGGCGGCAAAAAAACTTGAAAAGCTCGATGCCGTAGAAAAAATCGTTGCAGCCTGTGAGGAGTTGACGCAGTGAAACTGATGTCTTTCACCCGGATAAGCCCTCGCGTGCCTGCGGCTGTGGCAGATGATTGGGGTCAGACCCCGATTCGCGCTAGGGCTTGCGAGCTGGCCAAAAAGGGTTATGGGGGTCGGATCCCAATTCGGGGCCGTGCGTTCGAGCTTGCCAATTGGGCATCACCGAATTGGGCTCTGACCCTGATAACCCGGTGTTCCGCATTACCTGTGGCATCGAACTGCGTTGCAGTGAGTGATAAGAATGTAT
>JAVHQY010000062.1:0-19279 GCA_036171375.1 Rhodoferax sp.
TCAATCCTTGGGCCGGAAGCTGATTTCCAGTTCGGCTGGCACGCGGCCGTCGGTGTCGCGCGGCAGCACCTGGGTTTTGTCGATGGCTTTGAGCACGGCATCGTCCCATGCCTTGCTGCCGCTGGAGCGGGTGAGCTCACGGCTGATGATGGTGCCGTCGGGTGCTGTTTTGACCAGCACCACGGCTTGCGGGTTGGTGGCGATGCTGTCGGTGAACACGATGTTGGGTCTGATGCGGGCGCGAATGCGACCGCCATAGCTGGCCGACGGGCCGGCCGCGCGCAGCGCACTGCCGCTGGCACCTGGTGCGCCGGTAGCGCCGGCAAGCCCGGCGATATGCTTCATGTTGGCCTGGCGCTGGGCCTCAAGCTCTTTGGTCTTTTGTTGTTCCAGCTGAGCTTGTTTGCGTTTGGCCGCTTTGTCTTCGGCAATTTTCTTCTCGCGTAGCTCTTGTTGGCGCTTTTTTTCCAGCGCCAATTTTTCCTGTTTCAGTCGCTGCGCTTGCAGCCGCTGTTGCGCCAATTCCTTCTTGCGCTCCAGCTCCTTTTTCAGGCGCAGCTTTTCACGCTCAAGGGCGATGTCCACCACCGGTGGTGCTGGCGGCAAAACAACTGGCACTGGCGGCGGCGCAGGCTCCGGGTCGGGGAGTGTCTCCACTGGTTTGGGTGCGGCTTCCTGTGGCAGCGCTGACCACAATTCGGCATCAACACTCACCAGTTGGCTGTCATTTTTCCAGTGCACGCCCCAGGTCAGCGCGGCCAGCAAAAATGCATGGGCCAGCAGCGCCAGGGTCAGCGCCCGCAGCAGGCCTTTGGTCGGGGGCGGTGAGAATTCAAAGCGTTCGGCAGCGCTGAGCATGGGAAGCTAATTGACGAGTTGAACTGACAAGCCGACGCGCTGAATGCCGCCGCGCTGTAGCACGTCCATGACTTTTACCACGACTTCATACTTGATGGCTTTGTCGGCGCTGATGACGACCGCCGAGTTGGGCACTGCTGCTTGTGCCTGTCGCACACCGGCAAGCACCTCCGGTAAGGTGAGCGAGCTCGATTTTTCCTTGATTTTGAGCGTGATCGATTCGTCTTTTCCCAGCACGATCTGGATCACCTGGTCAGGCTGGCGCGCGGCTTTGCCAACGCTGGGCAGGTTGATCACACTGGGCGCAATCAGCGGCGCCGTGACCATAAAAATGATCAGCAGCACCAGCATCACGTCGATGAACGGCACCATGTTGATCTCATTGATGGTGCGACGGCCGCGACCGCGACTGACGACAGATGCCATGTTCAGAACCCCTTATTTGCCCGATGCCGACTGCGCCGCTACGCTGCGTTGCAGGATGTTGGAAAACTCTTCGATGAAGGTCTCCAGCCGGATGGCAGTGCGGTCGATATCGCGTGCGAAACGGTTGTAGGCCACCACCGCCGGGATGGCGGCAAACAGACCAATGGCGGTGGCCACCAGCGCTTCGGCAATGCCGGGAGCCACGGTCGCCAGGGTGACTTGCTGTAGCGCTGCCAGTCCATTGAAAGCGTGCATGATGCCCCACACGGTGCCGAACAAACCAACGTAGGGAGAAACTGAACCGACCGAAGCGAGGAACGACAAATGGGTTTCAATCACATCCATCTCGCGCTGAAAGCTGGCCCGCATGGCGCGGCGTGCGCCATCCATCAGGGCGCTGGCGTCGGTGATGTGTTTTTCACGCAGCTTTTGAAATTCGCGCATGCCGCTGGCAAAAATGCGCTCCATCGGACCGGCATTGCGGGCGTTCTTCACCGCGGCGGCGTAGAGCTCGCCCAGACTGGTGCCGGACCAGAATTCGCGCTCGAACGTGTCGTTGAGCTTGTTGACCCGTCCAAGCCCAAACAGTTTGCGGAAAATGGCCGCCCAACTGGCCACCGAGATCAGCATCAGCAGCAGCATCACCAACTGCACCACCAGACTGGCGTTGAGCACCAGATGAAGAATTGAGAGATCTTGGTTCATGTTGTGGACTTTGCAGACAAATAGATTTTCAGACGCGCAATCGCCTGTTGCAGTTGCGCCAGCGAATTGGCGGTGGAAAAACGGATGAATCGATGGCCTTGGGCGGGGCTGAAATCGCGCCCCGGTGCCACCGCCACGTGGGCTTTTTGCAGCATGTCAAAAGCCAGTTCCCAACTGCTCTCGAGACCTAGTTGCTGGCAGGCTTGGGTGCCATCGGCCCAGGCGTAAAAAGCCCCATCGCTGGCCACCGGAACGCTCAGCCCCAGGGCGTTGAGCGCCGGAATGAAGTAGTCGCGCCGCGCTTTGAACTCAGCGCGCCGACGCTCATATTCGGCCAGACTGTCCGCTTCAAAGCATGCCAGCGCGGCGTGTTGTGCGATGGCGCTGGGGCAAATGAAGAGGTTTTGTGCCAGCCGCTCGACCACTGCAACCAGCGCCGGTGGCAACACCAGCCAGCCCAGCCGCCAGCCGGTCATGCTGAAGTATTTGCTGAAACTGTTGATGCTGATGATGTCCTCGCCCAAGCTTAGCGCTGTGCGGCCGTACTGCTCTTCAAAGCTGAGTCCGAGGTAGATTTCATCGACCAGCGTTACGCCGTCATGGCTGGCAACGAAGGCATGAATGCGGCGCAACTCGTCGTGCGTCATGGAGGTGCCAGTGGGGTTGGACGGCGAAGCCAGCAGCACGCCGCGACTGCCAGTGCTGTGGCGAGCGGCTTTGTTCATCCAGGCCGCTTCGACCTGATCCGCGCTTAGTTGAAACCGTTGCGCCGCCGTGGTTGGCAACAGCACGGCCTGGCCATCGGCGGCTGTGACGAAATGCCGGTTGCAAGGATAGCTGGGGTCGGGCATCAGGATCTGGTCACCGGCTTCGATCAGTGCCAGGCAGGCCAGTTGCAAGGCCGCCGATGCGCCGGCAGTGACAACGATGCGGTTGGCAGATACCGTGACCTTGAAACGCTCCAGGTACCACTGGCTGATGCGCTCGCGCAAGTCGGGCAAGCCGGTGGCATGCGTGTAGTGCGTGGCACCATCGCGGATCGCCCGCACGGCGGCTTCCTGTACCAGGGGCGGAGCGGTAAAGTCGGGCTCGCCGATGTTGAGCGCAAGCACCGGATCAACGCCGACCGGCAGCGTCTGCGCCAGGCTGGCGGCCGCTTTGGCCACTTCCATCACATAAAACGGCTCGATACGCTCGGCGCGAGCGGAGATTCTCATGGCCGCTCTGAACTGCGATCGGCGGCCACTTCAGTCGGCCTGAGTTGCGGTGCCAATGCATTGAGCACGGCGTTGACGTACTTGTGGCCGTCGGTGCCGCCAAATTCCTTGGCCAGTTCAATGCACTCGTTGAGGGTCACGCGCCACGGTACGTCCGGGCAGTTTTTAAATTCGTAAGCGCCAATCCACAAAACGGTGTGTTCAATCGGTGAAATCTCGACCAGTTTGCGATCCAGCAGAGGGACGAGCAGCGCGTCGAGCCCGTCGGCCTGCGCGGCGCAGCCGTGCAGCAGCGCATCGAAATGGAGCGCATCGGCCTTGGAAAAACCGGCCAGGTCACGCGTGAAGGCATCGATGTCTGAGAGCTCGTTGCGGCCCACCAGTTTTTGGTACAGCGCCTGTAGCGCAAATTCCCGTGCGCGCGAGCGTGGCGACTTGCTGCCCGCTTTGCGCGCGCCGGTGCTGGTCAGGCCGGTGCGGGATTGGCGCGGCGGTCGCTTCAGTGCGGGCCTGGAAGGGTTCATCAAATTTCTTTAAGTAGATTGGCCATTTCGACCGCCACAGCGGCGGCAGCGCGACCTTTTTCGCTTTGCCGCGCCACCGCCTGCGCCATATTTTCGGTAGTGAGTATGGCGTTGGCAATCGGCAACTGGTAATCAAGTGCAACGCGGCTGACACCGGCGCTGGATTCGTTGGCGACCAGCTCGAAGTGGTAGGTTTCGCCGCGCACGATGCAGCCGATGGCGACCAGCGCGTCGTATTTCATCTTCTCAGCCAGTCCCATTAGCGCAACCGGTATTTCCAGCGCTCCGGGCACTTGCACCAGCGTGACATTTTTATCCGCCACGCCCAGCGCTGCCAGCTCAGTGCAGCAGGCCTGCACCAGCGCTTGCGTGACAGCATCATTGAAGCGCGCCTGCACGATGCCGATGCGCAACTGCTTGCCGTCGAGCAAGTTGCGCTTGGGGTCGGGGCTGCCAAGATCGGCGTTTTGCATCGGTAACTTTCGCTTCAGGGGGCTACGTAGCCGGTGATTTCCAAACCGTAGCCAGCCATGCTGGGCATGCGCCTGGGGGTTCCCAGCAATTTCATTTTTTGCACGCCGCATTCACGCAGAATTTGGGCCCCGATGCCGTAGCTGCGCAGATCCAGTCGGCCGCGCTCCGGGCCGTGGCTGGAGTGGGCGGTGCCGTCAAATTGCGCCAGCAATTGCCGACCGGACTCGCTACAGTTAAGCAGCACGATCACCCCTTTGCCAGCGTTGGCCACGTGCGCCAGGCTGGCATCGAGGCTCCAGGAGTGCATGGGACGGCCGATTTCGAGCAGGTCCAGCACCGACAGTGGTTCGTGCACGCGCGCCAGCACGGTCTCATCCGCGCTCCACTCGCCGCGCACCAGCGCCATGTGAACGGCGTGTGAGGTCTTGTCCTTGAAAGCGTGCAGCGTGAATTCGCCCACCGCCGTTTGGATGACGTGCGCGCCCACCCGCTCCACCAGCGACTCCACCCGGCTGCGGTGCGCGATCAGGTCGGCAATGGTGCCGATCTTGAGCTGGTGGGTGGCAGCAAACAGTTGCAGATCTGGTAGCCGCGCCATGGTGCCGTCGTCTTTCATGATTTCGCAAATCACGGCCGCCGGCGAGCAACCGGCGATCGCCGTCAGGTCGCAGCCAGCTTCGGTATGGCCGGCGCGCATCAGTACGCCGCCAGTGACGGCTTGCAGCGGAAAAATGTGTCCGGGCTGCACCAGATCATGCGGCTTGGCATCCCGGGCCACAGCGGCTTGCACCGTGCGCGCACGGTCGGCGGCTGAAATGCCGGTGGTGATGCCCTCGGCAGCTTCGATGGAAACGGTAAAAGCCGTACCTTTTTTATCACCGTTGCGCAGCGTCATGGGCGGCAGTTGCAAACGCTCGCAGCGCTCGCGCGTGAGCGTCAGGCAGATCAGTCCGCGCCCGAAGCGGGCCATGAAGTTGATGGCGGCGGCGTTGACATGGTCGGCGGCTAGCACCAGGTCGCCTTCGTTTTCGCGCTCTTCTTCATCGACCAGGATGACCATGCGGCCAGCGGCGATGTCGCTGACAAGATCTTCGATGGGTGAAATGGCAACAGGTTTGGGATGGGTCATGAGAATCGTCTTTCAGAACCAGATTATCCCTTGAAATGCCCGTTCGTTAGAGTGGCGTTGCCGCAGGTCAATGCTGGTGGATGCTGAAAGCGTTAAGCTCCCCACCTGGGCCAAGTTTGAGGTTCAATCGCTATGGACAAGCACTTTCTGACACCACTGTTTTCTCCTGCTTCTATCATTGTCATCGCCGGTAACCGGGACGAAGTTGATTCGCAGACAGCGCAAAGCCAGGTGTTGCGGCAGGCTTTGCGCGCGCAGCGCTTTGCCGGCACGCTTACTTTTCTGGACTTGCATACCAGCGGCACGCTGGCCGATCTGGCCAACACCCAGGCCGATCTGGCGATCGTCGCGGTGGCAGCGGCTGAAGTGGTGGCAGCGCTGGAGGTCGTCGGACGCATCAAATGCCGTGCCGCGCTGGTGATTTCAAATGGGTTCAACGCCACGCAGGCGGCTGAACTGCAACGCATTGCCAAGCGTGATGGTGTGCATTTGCTCGGCCCCAATACGCTTGGTTTTCAGCGTCCACACCTGATGCTCAACGCCAGTGTGGCAGGCAGCCTGAGCGCGCCGGGAACACTGGCGTTGGTGTCGCAGTCGGGCTCGCTGACGGCCTCGATCCTGGATTGGGCGCAGAAAAGCGGGGTTGGCTTTTCAACCGTCATTTCGCTCGGCCCACATACTGCTGTTGACATGGTGCAGGTGCTCGATTTTCTGGCGCACGATGCGCGCACGCAAAGCATTGTGGTTTATCTCGAAGGCATCAGCAATGCGCGCCGTTTCATGAGCGCGCTGCGTGCGGCTGCCAACGCCAAGCCGGTGGTGGTTCTCAAGGCCGGCCGTTTGAGCTTCGGCAACCGGGCCGCGTTCACACACTCGGGCACGATGGCTGGCAGCGACATCGTGTTTGATGCCGCTTTGCGCCGCGCCGGTGCGGTGCGGGTGCGCTCATTCGTGGCACTTTTTTCGGCTGCCAAATGCCTGGCTTCACGTTACCGGCCGGTCGGGCGACGGCTAGCGGTGGTGACCAACGGTGGCGGCCCGGGTGTGTTGGCAGCCGACTGGATCAGTGAAATCAATCTGCAATTGGGTTGCCTCACACCGGAGCAGGCGCAAGCACTACAGCCGCAGTTGTCATCGTTGGCTTCGCTGTCTGATCTGATCGACATTTCGGAAGAGGCTACAGCCGAACAGTTCAGCGTGGCCGTGCAGGCCGCCGCCTATGCATCCCAGATCGATGGCGTGCTGGCCATTTTTTCGCCCAAGGTTGGCCGTGACAGCGCGCAGGTGGCGCAAACCCTGGCGGACATGCACAAGCAACTTGGCAAACCGCTGTTTACTTGCTGGATGGGGGATGCCAGTGTCGGTGAGGGCAGGCGCATTTTGAGCGAGGCGCTGATTCCGACGTTTCGCACGCCGGAAGCGGCGGTGGGCGCGTTTGGCAACATTGCTTCGTTTTACCAGAACCAGTTGTTGTTGCAGCAGACCCCATCGCCGCTGTCCGATCTGACCAAGCCCGATATTGAAGGTGCGCGCATGCTCATCGAGAGCGTGCTGGCGGAGCGGCGCAAGGCGCTGACCGAAATGGAATCCAAGTCGCTGCTGGCAGCGTTCCACATTCCGGTGACAAAAACCATTCTGGCGCGCAACGTGAATGAAGCCATCATGATCGCCACCCAGATGGGTTTTCCGCTGGCGCTCAAGATTGATTCTCCCGACATCAGTCACAAGTCTGACGTGCAGGGCGTGGCACTCAATGTGATGAATGCCGTCGGGGTGCGCGACACTTTTGTTGAAATGATGCAGGTGGTCGCGCGGCTGCGTCCCGATGCCCGCATCAATGGCGTGACGATCCAGAAAATGTCGGGTCACCGGCGTGGCCGCGAAATCTGTATTGCCATGGTGATCGATGAGCCTTTCGGTCCAGTGATTGCCTTTGGTGCCGGCGGCACGATGATCGAGCTGATCAATGATCGCGTCATGGAACTGCCGCCGCTGAACCAGTATCTGGCGCGCCGATTGATCGAGCGCGCACGCGTGGCGCAAACGCTGGGTGAATGGCGCGCAGCACCGCCGGTGGACATGGAAGCGCTGGAGCATGTGCTGCTGCGGGTGTCGGAAATGGTGTGCGAACTGCCGCAACTGCGCGAACTTGAAATCAATCCCATCATTGTTGATGAAAGTGGCGCGGTGGCAGTCGATGCGCGCATCGTGGTGGCCAACACGCCGCCACAGGCGCGCCAGTACAACCACTTGGCGATTCTGCCTTATCCGTCGCGCCATGAGCAGCTCTGGCCATTGTCGGGTGGCGGGGATTACACGGTGCGGCCAATCCATCCGGACGACGCTGGCATGCTGCAAGAATTCGTGCGCCGCCTCTCGCCTGAGAGCCGCTATTTCCGCTTTGTCTCCTACATGCAGGAGTTGCCGGCAACGCTGTTGTCGCGTTTCACGTTGATTGACTATGATCGTGAAATGGCGCTGGTGGCGGTTTATCGCGAGATGCAAACCGATGCCGATGGCGTGTCAGTTGAAGTGTCGCGTATCGTCGGTGTCTCGCGTTACATCACCAACCCGGACAGCGACACCTGTGAGTTTTCGCTGGTGGTTGCCGACGATTTCAAGGGCCGTGGGCTGGGCTCGCGGCTGATGCTTTCCATCATGGAAGTGGCACGCGAAAAGGGCATGACTGAAATCAATGGCCTGGTGCTGGCCAGCAACACCGTCATGCTCAAGCTGATGAAGGGACTGGGCTTTAGTGTCAAAGCGTTTCCCGAGGATGCGGATTTCAAACTGGTGACGCAACTGTTGTAAACCCTTAACCCTGAAAGTCGGGCATGGCTGCTGTCAAAGTGTTGTTTGGTTTCCATGCGGTTGGCGTGCGTCTGCGAACCACGCCGCAGTCGATCGTCGAAATTCATTTTGACCCGGCGCGCCGTGACGCAAGGATGCGCGGTTTTCTGGAAAAAGCCAGAGAAGCCGGTGTGCGGCTGCTGGAAAGCGATGGTTTGCGCTTGGCCAAGCTGTGCGGCAGCCATGGGCATCAAGGCGTGGTGGCGCGTGTGCAGGAACTGGCGCAGCTCACTTCACTGGACGAATTGCTGGAACGACTGGAGGCGACCGAGTCCGAGAAACCGCTTGCACAGCGCCAAGTGGCACTGATTCTGGTGCTCGACGGCATCACCGATCCGCACAATCTGGGTGCTTGTTTGCGGGTCGCCGATGGCAGTGGCGTGCACGCGGTGGTGGCTCCCAAGGACCACGCCAGCGGGATCAACGCGACGGTGGCCAAAGTGGCCAGCGGCGCGGCCGAGACGGTTCCCTATTTCATGGTGACGAATCTGGCGCGCACTCTGAACGAACTCAAGGAGCGCAACATCTGGATCATCGGCACCAGCGACCAGGCGAGCAAGTCGATTTACCAGGCTGACTTGAAAGGACCGGTGGCGCTGGTGTTGGGTGCCGAAGGCGAGGGCATGCGCCAGTTGACGGCCAAAACCTGCGACGAACTGGTGCGAATCCCGATGCGCGGTGCGGTCGAGAGCCTGAATGTTTCTACCGCCAGCGCCGTGTGTTTGTACGAAGCGCTGCGCCAACGCGGCAGCGTGCAATAGCCGCCGTTGTGATTACAGCAGGTAGAACGTGCGGATTTTTTCCCACGCCTGCTCGGCATCGTCAACGAAAGAAAATAGTTCCAGGTCCGTTTTGGAAATCACACCTTCTTCGATCATCATGTCAAAGTTGATCAGGCGTTTCCAGTAATCGCTGCCAAACAGCAAAATCGGCACCGGCTTGGATTTGCGCGTTTGCACCAGGGTGATGATCTCAAACAATTCATCAAAAGTGCCAAAGCCCCCCGGAAATGCCAGCAGTGCTTTGGCGCGCAAAACAAAGTGCATTTTGCGCATCGCAAAGTAGTGGAACTTGAAGCTCAAGTCCGGGCTGACGTAGGGATTGGCGTGTTGCTCATGTGGCAAGGCAATGTTCAAACCGACACTGAGCGCGCCCATTTCCTTGGCACCGCGGTTGGCAGCTTCCATGATGCCGGGGCCGCCGCCAGTGGCAATGTACAGGCGTTCGCTGCGCCGCCGCTGGGCGCTGTGGTTGGCGACCAGTTGGGCAAACTGGCGCGCTTGCTCGTAGTAGTGCGAATTCCTGAGTTGTCGCTGTGCCAGTGCCAACGCGTTGGCATCGCCACTGCGCTGGGCTTGCTCCAGAGCGGCCTGTGCCTGCTCGGCCGAGACGAAGCGGGCGCTGCCAAAAACCACCACGGTGCTGTCAATGCCGAGCTCGGCCTGCGTCAGGTCGGGCTTGAGCATTTCAAGTTGAAAACGGATGCCGCGGGTTTCCGGTCGCGTTAAAAACTCGGGGTCGGCAAAAGCCAGCCGGTTGGATTTGGCCTCGAGCATGTTGCCGTTGTCGAAACGGCTTTGCAGTTCGTCCCAGGCATCGGCCAGGCGTGATTCAGAGAGCAGTGGTGGCGCGTTCATGACTGTGCATTGTGCATGAAAAAGGCTGCGCAGAACAAATCAGGACACCTGCTGTCGTGATGGCAATTTGGCCAACCAACGCTGGAATTTCATCAACGCGCTCCAGCCCCACCACAGGCGACTACCCCAAAGCAGTGCCCGGCGCGGCCGCAACGCCAGCAGCAACACCACAGCGCTCAGAGGAACCAGCGGGTGCTGGTGCAGCCATTGCAGCGCAGTGCGCAGCCGGTCGGCCAGCGCCAGCGGTCGTTGCAAGGCCTGCGTCTGTGTTGCCAATTTGCGTCGCAGCTCAGCGCTGCGGCGTTGCAGTCGCAGTTGGCGCAAGACGATTTCAGAGTGCGTCATGGGAGGCTGCCGCTTTCAGCGCAGAGTGATCGCGCTGGAGCTCTGCCAGACTGGCGGCAAACAGCCCTTGCGCGTTGCGTGCGCGCTGGCGCGCATGACGCAGCATGAGTGCGCCAGTTACGAAAAAAAGCAGCGCCACGACGGCCAGGCCGGTCAGACGATAACTGTCCCAAAGCCCCAGCACGATCAGACCGCCCAGCGCCAGCAGTGCCACGCCAAACAGCAGCAGCGCCAATGCGGCCCACAACAGGGCATCAAAAAGTTGCTGTTTTTCCAGTTCAAGCTCAGTGCCAACCAGCGCCAGCCGCACCTGTGCGATCTCCAGCACAGTGCTCAGCAACTGCCGCAGCGATGCCAGCAGGCCGCTATTTTGAACCGGGTCGCTCATGGGCTGGCCGCCGTCAACGCCGGCTGAGCAACAAACCCAGCAGCAATCCGACACCGGAGGCGATACCGACTGCCGTCCATGGATGGTCCTGGACATAATCGTCGGCGACGTGGCCGGCCTCTTTGGCCTTGGTCAGCGCCGACTCCTGCAATTGCAGCAAATCGCCTTTGGCCTGGTCGATGCGATCCTGCACACGGGCGCGTACCTCGGTGGCACGCTCGCCGACTTGATCGACGCTCAGCCGCAGCAGTTCTTCCGCATCGGCAATGACCAGCCGCAAGTCATTCATTAGTTTGTCTTTGCCCGCAGTCGCTAACTCTGTCATGGTATACCTCGCTTTGGTTGGTTGGCACTGCGATGATAGTACCGGATGGCGGTGGCGGTTTGATATTTGTTAAGGACTAAGGGATGCGGAAATCACGAATATCCCATTTCTGGCGGCACTGCCAGGTGCATTGCGTCGTTGCAAAGCGTTTGTGCAGCCGAGCTGCACGGCACCCTTTGCGCCTAGCACTGCCTCCTGTCAGCACTCGCCATAAACGGAACATTTGCAATTTCCGCATCCCTCAAGCATCAAAAAAGGCTTCCGAGGAAGCCTGTGGATTGGGTCAACCAGCGCTGTCAGACGCGTTTGCGGTATTCGCCGGTGCGTGTGTCGATTTCGACTTTGTCGCCTTGCGCCACAAAAATCGGTACGCCGACATCAAATCCGGTCGAAATCTTGGCCGGCTTGAGGACTTTGCCGGAGGTGTCGCCCTTGACCGCGGGTTCGGTCCAGGTGATCTCGCGCACTACGCTAGTGGGCATTTCAACCGAGATCGCTTTGCCTTCGTAGAACACCACTTCGAGTTCCATGCCATCTTCGAGGAAATTGAGCGCGTCGCCCATGTTCTCGGCTTCCACTTCATACTGGTTGTAGTCGGCATCCATGCAGACGTACATCGGTTCGGCAAAGTACGAGTAGCTGCAATCCTTTTTGTCCAGGATGACCTGTTCGATCTTGTCGTCGGCCTTGAACACGACTTCGGTGTTGAAGTTGGCAATCAGGCTTTTGAGCTTCATGCGCACGGTGGCCGAGTTGCGGCCGCCCCGGCTGTATTCGGTTTTCAGGACGACCATTGGGTCTTTGCCGTGCATGATGACATTGCCGGCGCGAATTTCTTGAGCGGTTTTCATAGCGGTAATTGGAAAGTTGGTGGCCCTGCAAACGGCGACAGCCGTGTGAACCAGATTTCGCAAAGTGTCGAATTCTACCCGAGATAAAAGTCAATCCGGGCTGCCGGTTGCTCGCGTCTGCCTGACTGCCACGGATTGATTTGTATCACGCGGTATCGCACTGGCTCAGCGGTTTTTTGCAACAAATGCCATGAGCTGTGTCACCAAATCGTCCTGCGCCCACAGGCGTTGGCGTGCGACGCTTGTGGTTTGCTCCCACTGGCGCAGCGTTGCGTCGTCCAGGGTGGGCAATTGCGCCGCATCACACTGGGGCATTTCGTTCCAGACCCGATGAAAATCGCGCCACCCGGATGGGGCACCGAGCACGGCCAAAAAAGCCTCCAGCTTGGCGTGGTGGGCGGCATCGTGTTGCGGGTAAAGCTGCCAGACAAAGGCTTTGCCGGCCCACAGGGCGCGCACCAGCGAGTCTTCGCCGCGAACAAAGTTCAGGTCGCACGCCCATAGCAGGTGATCGAATGCGACTTGTGTCAGGGCTGGCAAATAGCAGATGGACAGCGTACCAGACGAATTCCAAACCGGGTTGTGCTGATTTTTGTGGGCCACGCAAGCCATCACCGCTGCCGTTGCTCGTCCACTGGTGACCAGCAGCCGGGTCGTTTGCCTGCTGCTGGCAAGTTGCTCCAGCAGCGCGCCCAGCGCGGCAGGCTCGTAACAAAACAACGAAATCAGTCGCTCGCCGGCAAACGCGATGCCCAACGACTCCAGCCAACGCTCGCGGTTGAACTGCCGCTGGCGCTGTGCCAGACCCGGTTCTCGCAGCAAGCCGCCGGTTTGCGCCGTAAAACCAGGGTAAAAAAAATGTTTGATCAAACCCTTGCCGGGACTCTGCAGCAGCGGCGAGCGCAGGCCGTGGCTGCGCCCGGCATAGTCTTCGGCGCTGAGGTATTCAAGGTTGATCCAGGCAGCCAGACCCCCTCTGGCGGCGGCCTGGGTGGCAAAGGTCTTGATGATTTCCGCTGGCAACCGGCAGCCGAAAGCTTCGATCAGCACGTCGCCAAGAACCAGCCCCCGGCTGTCAATCGGTTCGAGCCAGTCCCGGATTTCGACTACTGCTGCACCCTGCGGTGCCATCCACTGCAGGGCGCTGCGATCACTGATCCACAGGCGCACACGCTGACCGCGCCCGGCCAGATCGGCCGCCAAACGCCAGCACACGCCAAGGTCGCCAAAATTGTCAACGACCTGGCAAAAAATATCCCATAGTTTTTCTGCTTTCACTCCGGCATTGTCCACAATACGTCACATGTCACTTCTGCCATCATCCGCCGCTCCCAGTCATTCGCAAGCGTTGCTCGATGAGGTGGCCAGTTTGCCTGCGCTGCCTGGTGTTTACCGCTACTTTGACAGCGCTGGCAGCGTGCTCTACGTTGGCAAGGCGATCAATTTGAAGCGGCGCGTGTCGAGCTATTTCCAAAAGAACCACGCTGGCACGCGCATCGGTCACATGGTGAGCCAGATTGCGCGACTGGAAACCACCGTAGTGCGCTCTGAGACCGAAGCGCTGCTGTTGGAAAACAACCTCATCAAGAAGCTCGATCCCAAGTACAACATTTTGTTTCGGGACGACAAAAGCTACCCCTATCTCAAGATGACGGGCAAGGCGGATGTCTTTTCCCGCGTCTCGTACTACCGTGGGGCGATTGACCGGGATAATTATTTTTTTGGACCTTACCCAAGCGCCAGCGCGGCCAAAGAGGCAATTTTGCTGATGCAGCAGGTGTTTCATTTGCGCAGTTGTGACGATGGCATCTTCCGGCACCGCACGCGGCCCTGTCTGCTGTACCAGATCAAACGCTGTTCGGCACCCTGCGTGGGGCAGATTAGCGCCGCCGATTATGCGCGGGACGTGGCCGATGCCCAGCGTTTTTTGCACGGTGACGCGGGTCAGGTGATGGCCGACCTGCAACAGCGCATGGCGGCGCACGCGCAGCACCTGGAATTTGAACTGGCGGCCGAATTACGCAATCAGATTGCCGCCCTGTCCAACGTGCTGCACCAGCAGTCGGTGGATAACGTCACCGATCGCGACGTGGACATCCTGGCAGTGACGGTGCAGGGCGGGCGTGCCTGCGTCAACCTGGCACTGGTGCGCGGCGGTCGGCATCTAGGCGATCACGCGTATTTTCCGGCGCATCTACAGCATGCGTTGGCGCTCGAAGGCGAGCCGACTGCTGAAACGCACGACAGTGGCGCTGGGTTGTCAAAGCCGCTGCCCGGCACCGCGCAGGAGCAACTGCTGGAGGCGTTCATTGCCCAGCATTATGTGAACCTGCCGGTGCCACCCGTGCTGGTGGTCAGCGCCGGTATCAGTCGGTCGCTGGTAAACCTGCTGTCGAGCCACGCTGGCATCAAGGTCAGTGTGATCGAACATCCACGCGGCCATCGCCGCGCCTGGCTCGAAATGGCGTGCACCAATGCAAATTTGCAATTAACACGGCTGCTCAGTCAGGAAGGCTCGCAGCAGGATCGCACGCGTGCCTTGCTGAAGGCGCTGAATTTGCCAGTGACTTTGCCCGAGCGCTTGCGCATTGAGTGTTTCGATATTTCGCACAGCGCGGGTCAACTGACGCAGGCTTCCTGTGTGGTGTTTGAACAGCACAAAATGCAAAGTTCAAAATACCGTCGCTACAACATCGAAGGCATCACGCCGGGGGACGATTACGCTGCCATGCGCCAGGTGTTGCAACGGCGCTACGGCAAGCTAACGCAGACCATGCAAGCGGGGCAAGCGCAAACGCAGGTGGCACCGGTCAGCGATCGTATGCCCGATCTGGTGCTGATCGATGGTGGCCGGGGTCAGGTGGCGGTAGCGGCTGGGGTGTTCAAATCGCTAGGCTTGGACCTATCGCTGATTGTGGGCGTTGAAAAAGGCCTGGGACGCAAGGTCGGCCTCGAAGAATTGGTGTTTGCCGATGGCCGAGCCAAGCTCACGCTGGCACCCGACTCCGCCGCCCTGATGCTGGTGGCGCAAATTCGGGACGAGGCGCACCGTTTTGCCATTACAGGGATGCGTGCCCGGCGCGCCAGGGTTGCCGTTGATGGCGGCAAACTGGAGGAAATTGCGGGCATCGGCCCCAAGCGTCGCGCCAAATTGTTGCAGCGCTTTGGCGGTGTGCGCGGCGTTGCCTTGGCCAGCGTGGAAGACATCGCGAAAGCCGATGGCATCTCACGCTCGCTGGCTGAGGAAATTTATCGCCGCCTGCATTGATTGCCATAAGGTTACGCTGCCCAAGTCGTGCCACAATAACTCATGTTTTTCAACCTTCCAACCTTGATGACCTGGGCCCGCATCGTGGCCATTCCGCTCATCGTTGGGGTGTTCTATCTGCCGCTGCCGCAGGCCACACAAAACTGGGTGGCGACGGTGATGTTCGTGGTTTTTGCCGCCACCGACTGGGCCGACGGCTATTTGGCGCGAAGGCTTAACCAGGTATCAGCCTTTGGCGCTTTTCTTGATCCGGTGGCCGATAAATTCCTGGTCTGCGCTTGCGTGCTGGTTCTGGTCTATCTGAAACGTGCCGATGTGTTTGTCGCGCTTATCATCATCGGGCGTGAAATTGCCATCTCGGCGCTGCGCGAGTGGATGGCGCAAATTGGTGCTGCCAAAAGCGTGGCCGTGCACATGATCGGCAAAATCAAGACCGTGGTGCAGATGGTGGCCATTGGGTTTTTGCTGTTTGACGGCCGACTGATGGACACCATCGATACCCACTTGTGGGGTGTCTATATGATCTGGATCGCCGCCGTGATGACGGTCTGGTCGATGGTCTATTACCTGCAAAAGGCGCTGCCTGAAATTCGTGCCAAAGTTCAATCCAAAGGAAGCCATTCATGAGTAAAAAAAGAATCGCGGTCATTGCCGGGGACGGAATCGGCAAGGAGGTGATGCCCGAGGGTCTGCGTGTGATGGAGAAGGTGGCGGACCGATTTGATCTCGATTTACAGTTTGATCATTTTGATTTTTCCAGTTGCGATTATTTTGAGAAGCACGGCAAGATGTTGCCCGATGACTGGAAAAAGCAGATTGGCGGCCATGATGCCATCTATTTCAGCGCCGTGGGCTGGCCGGAGAAAGTGCCGGACCACATCTCGCTGTGGGGTTCACTGGTGCTGTTTCGGCGCGAGTTCGATCAATACGTGAATTTGCGCCCGGCGCGGCTGATGCCGGGAATCATTGCGCCGGTGGTGCGCCGTGACGGCAGCCGGCGCGAGGCCGGCGAAATCGACATGTTCATCGTGCGCGAAAACACCGAAGGGGAATACTCCAGCATTGGCGGGCGCATGTTTCCTGGCACCGAGCGCGAAATGGTGATGCAAGAAACCGTGATGACGCGCGTTGGTGTCGATCGGGTGTTGAAATTTGCTTTCGAACTGGCCCAGTCACGTCCCAAAAAACACCTGACCAGCGCCACCAAATCCAACGGTATTGCCATCACCATGCCGTACTGGGATGAGCGGGTGGCCGAAATGGCCAAGGCTTACCCGCAAGTCAAGGTGGACAAGTTCCATATTGACATCCTGAGCGCGCACTTTGTGCAGCGGCCAGATTTTTTTGACGTGGTGGTGGCAAGCAACCTGTTTGGCGATATTTTGAGCGACTTGGGCCCGGCCTGCACTGGCACCATCGGCATTGCGCCCAGCGCCAACCTCAACCCCGAGCGCAAGTTCCCCTCGCTGTTTGAGCCGGTCCACGGTTCCGCCCCAGACATTGCCGGCAAAGGCATTGCCAACCCGATTGGCCAGATCTGGTGTGGTGCTCTGATGCTCGATTTTCTGGGCTATCGTCAGGCGCATGATGCGGTGCTCAGGGCAGTGGAAAAAGTGCTCGAGCCTGGCAGTGGCGCACCGCGCACAGCTGATTTGGGCGGCACTGCCAGCACGCGCGATGTCGGACTTGCCATCGCTGCTGCGCTATGAACTAGAATTTCCAGCCCCGAGTGTCGCGCATGGGCTGGGCGAGTGTGCCGCCGAAGCGGCGATCCGGGCGGCAGATCGTAACGAATACTTTTTTGATGAGACATCCGTTTAACAATCGTTTTTCCTGAGGGGTTCTTTGTGAATAAAACCGAACTGATTGAGCAAATTGCAAACCATGCAGATCTTTCCAAAGCGGCTGCGGCCCGTGCTCTGGAATCCATCATTGGCGCTGTGAAAACAACGCTGAAAAAGGGTGGTTCTGTTTCGCTGGTGGGTTTTGGCACTTTTGTCGTCGGCAAACGTGCCGCGCGCGTTGGGCGCAATCCGCGCACCGGCACGGCGATTAAAATCAAGGCCGCTAAAGTGCCCAAATTCCGTCCCGGCAAGGCGCTCAAGGACGCACTGAACTAATTGCCATCGAGGTGGGGTGCTTAGCTCAGTTGGTAGAGCGGCGCCCTTACAAGGCGTAGGTCGGCGGTTCGAGACCGTCAGCACCCACCACAACCACCTGGGTAAAGGCGAACCAAGTGTTCGCCTTTTTGTTGTTTAACTGCAGAGGTCACGCATGTTTGATTTTGTCCGCAAGCACATGAAAATCATGATGTTTGTCATGTTCTTGTTGATCATCCCTTCATTCGTCCTGTTTGGTATCGACGGCTACAACCGCTCGCGAGAAAACAGCGCTGTGGTGGCGCGTGTTGGCAGCTTTGACATCAACCAGGGTGAATGGGATGCGGCGCACAAATCGGAATCGGATCGTGTGCGTGCTGCCAATCCGAAAATCGATCCCAAAGCGTTTGACTCACCCGCAGCGCGCTACGCCAGTCTGGAGCGATTGGTTCGTGATCGGGTGTTGGCGCAGGCGGCTGACAAGTTGCAGTTGATCACCAGTGATGCGCGTCTGGCGCGCGATCTACAGGAAGATCCAACGATCGCTGCGTTGCGCAAAGCGGATGGCAAACTTGACATGGAACGTTATCGGCAGTTGGCCGCCAACCAGGGATACACGCCAGAGGGTTTTGAGGCCCGTGTGCGGCGCGACCTGTCACTGCGCCAGGTTGAGTCAGGCATCATCGACAGCGGTTTTTCCACCGCTGCCGTGGCGGACTTGGCACTGAATGCCTTCTTTGAAAAGCGCGAGGTGCAATTGGCAACGTTTGCCAGCGTCAATTACGAAGCAAAAATCAGCCCGACGCAGGCCGAGCTTGAAGCCTTTTACAAAGCCAATCAGTCGCTGTTCCAGGCCCCGGAGCAGGCCAACATCGAATACATCACGTTGGATCTGGAAGCCGTGAAAAAAAATATCTCGCTCAAGGAATCCGACCTTAAATCGTATTACGAGCAGAATGCAGCACGCCTAAGCGGCAAGGAAGAGCGCCGGGCCAGCCATATCCTGATCGCAGCCGCCAAGGATGTCCCGACGGCGGAACGCGACAAAGCCAAAGCGCGGGCGCAGGAGCTTTTGCAAGCAGTGCGCAAGGCACCCAAGAGTTTTGCTGACCTGGCGAAAAAGAATTCACAGGACAGTGGTTCAGCCAACAAGGGTGGTGACCTTGGATTTTTTGGTCGTGGTGCCATGGTCAAGCCGTTTGAAGATGCGGTTTTTGCCATGAAACAGGGTGATATCAGCGAGTTGGTTGAGTCTGATTTCGGCTACCACATTATCGTGCTGGCTGAGATCAAGGCACCTCGGCAAACCAGTTTTGAAGAACTACGTCCGGTGATCGAAGCCGACTTGAAAAAACAGCAGGCACAGGCCAAGTTTGCTGAAACGGCCGAAATTTTCACCAATGGTGTCTATGAGCAATCCGACAGCCTCAAACCAGTGGCGGACAAACTCAAACTACAGATCAAAACCGCCAACCAGCTGCTCGTCAAGCCGGCCGCGGGTGTGACCGGTGTGCTTGCCAATGCCAAATTTTTGGCCGCTATTTTCAGCCCCGATGCGGTTCAGAAAAAACACAATACGGAAGCCGTCGAGACAGCTCCCAACGAATTGACGGCGGGGCGCATCGTGCAACATTTTGCCGCCAGGATACTGCCGTTTTCCGAGGTGCAGGCGGCCGTGCGTGAACGCCTTGTGAAGCAGCGTGCAACCGAGTTGGCGCGCAAGGACGGCAGCGAAAAACTCAAGGCCTGGCAGGCCAATCCGGCCGCTGCCGTGTTGGGTGCTGCGCAGATTGTTTCCCGCGACCAGGCACAAAACGTGGCGGTGCCGGTGCTGACGGCCGTATTGCGCGCCGACAGTAGCAAATTGCCCACCTGGGTTGGGGTCGATCTGGGGGCGGCCGGCTATGACGTGGTGCGGATCAACAAAATTGTGGCGCGCACACCGCCAAGCGCGCAAGTGCAGCAGCAGGACCGCGAGCAGCTTGCCAAGTGGTGGAGCGAAGCCGAAAGTCAGGCCTATTACAGTCTGCTCAAGGACAAATTCAAAGCCGAAATCATGGTGGCACCACCCGCGTTGACGAGTCCGCAGCAGCAGTAGCAGCAGACGGCGCTCACCGGTTACAATAAACCAACGGTGGCTGTAGCTCAGTTGGTAGAGTCCAGGATTGTGATTCCTGTTGTCG
>JAVHQY010000063.1:0-19146 GCA_036171375.1 Rhodoferax sp.
GAGCCCAAGGGCGATCCTGGCAACACGCTCAGCCGCGCCGAAATCACCGCCAAGGCGCTGCGACTGGCAGCCTTTAGCGGCGGCGCCAGCGCCACCGAGATGGAGCTTGCCATTCAAAGGCTGTGGCGCGTGGTCCAGTGGCCGCGCGTGGGCCAATTGCTGGAGCATGTGACATGAGCGAATTGGCCGCAGCGCGCTCGTTCCTGTTTGTTCCGGCCAACCGGCCAGAACGCTTTCCCAAGGCCTTTGCATCCGGTGCCGATGCCGTCATCATCGACCTTGAAGATGCCGTGCCGGTCAGCGAAAAAGTCAGCGCACGCGACCAGTTGGCTGCCGCTGTGGCTGGACTGAGCGCTGCAGAGCGCGCGCGGCTGGTCGTGCGCATCAACGCCAGCGCCACTGCCTGGCACGACGATGACCTGCGCTGGCTTGCTCAGGCACAAACCACACCGGCGGCAGTCATGCTGCCCAAAGCCGAGCGTGTGGCCGACTTGCAACGGCTGGCACAAACGCTAGGTCCTGGCTGCGCGGTGCTGGCGCTGATCGAATCGGTGGCCGGGCTCGATGGTGCCAACGCGCTGGCAGCGACAGCGGGCGTTTTGCGGCTGGCTTTTGGCAACCTCGATTTTCAGGCGGATCTGGGTCTGGCCTGCGACGGCGATGAAGCCGAACTCGCACCGGTGCGACTGGCGCTGGTGCTGGCATCGCGCCGCGCCAATCTGGCAGCGCCGATAGACGGCGTGACGGCGGATCTGAAAAACCTGGACCGGTTGCAGGCGGACGCAGCGCGCAGCCGGCGCGGCGGTTTTGGTGCCAAGCTGTGCCTTCATCCGGCGCAAGTGGCCACCGTCAATACCGCTTTTGCGCCCACCGTCGCTGAACTGGCCTGGGCGCAGCGCGTGCTGCACGCCTCGGTCGCGGCTGAAGGCGCTGCCTTCAGCCTGGACGGCCGCATGGTCGATGCGCCGGTGCTCAAGCTGGCGCAACAAACACTCACCCGCAAACCACCAAGGAACGCTCAATGAAACCACCCCTGATCCCCGATGAGCTCGACCTGCTGCAAAAGCTGGTCGATTTGCAACAGCAGCGCTCGATTATTGAATTGGGCTGTGGTGCGGCACAACTGTCGCGCCAGTTGCTGACGCGCTGGCCGCAGTGCGAAGTCACGGCGCTGGAAGTGGACCAGCGGCAACAGGCTCTCAACCTCGACCATCCCCAGCCGCGTCTGCACTTCGTCAGCGCCGGTGCGCAGGCCATTCCGTTTGCCGCCGACAGCTTTCATCTGGCGCTGATGCTCAAATCGCTGCACCATGTGCCGGTGGGTCTGATGGCGCAGGCGCTGGCCGAGGTGCACCGGGTGCTCAAAACCGGCGGCTGGCTGTATGTCTCTGAGCCGGTATTTGCCGGTGCCTACAACGAGGTTATTCGCCTCTTCAACGACGAGCAGCAGGTGCGCGCGCAAGCGCTGGGAGCGGTGCAGGCAGCGGTGAATTCAGGTGCCTGGGAACAAAGCTCTGAGCAGTTTTTTGAAGCGCCCGTGCATTACCGCGACTTCGAGGATTTCACGCAGCGCATGATAGCTGTCACTTACGCCAATCACCAGCTCGATGCCAGCACCTTGCAAGCCGTGCGCCAGCGTTTTGAACAACACATGACGGCCAGCGGCGCAGATTTTCTGCGCCCCATGCGCGTCAACCTGCTGCGCAAGCACGAATACCCAAACATGCAATCGAGTTAATTGGCCTGATCAAGCCCTCATCTCGACATCAAACAAGCGGAGCTACGCGGCGACGCGTTTGCGTGTCGTTCGACCCGAGCGACCGGTTAAACCCTGCGTTTCTTGCGCAAAAGCCAACATGCTTGCCAACGCCTTGTTGACGGCCTCAGAGGTAGGGAATGCCTTCTGGATTTCAGGTTGGAGCACCACGACATTGCTGCCCTGCATAAAGGGTTTCAAGTACTTGCCCCGTACGCCCTTGCCAAGCTCATTGCGCTTCAATTCCGGAATGTTCTGGTCAGCCATTTTCATATATTCCTTTCTCATACCGTGTCGCCGTTCTCGCACTGATGATTCGAATAGCATTGCGCCGTTCGGTGTGCACTACCACCAAGAGACGTGTCTTGTTTGACATGCCGTAAGTTCGGCTTCGATCCTCGATCCCGCTGTGATCGGTGTCAGAAAATGTCAGCGCCCGTCCATCGCCAAAAACGCTAACCGCCTCGTCGAACGATACACCATGTTTCAGCCAATTGCTGGCGGCCTTTTGATCATTCCATTCAAACTTGAACATGTGAAGTAGCTGAAGGGTTTAACGTGCGACTGAGGCATGCTGTGCGGCTTTATCGCACTGCACTTCCTTGAAGCGCAGCAGTGGACGAAGCCGCTACGCCGATATTACCGAACTCTGATCGGACTGGAGTCAGACCGAACCGGCGCTCAGCGGTAGTGTTCGCGCCGACGTTGATCGGAAACGAATTCTTCCAGGTCGGGGTCCATCGCATTGCGCGAGGAGATGATGCCGATGGCGCGACCATTTTCCACCACTGGCACGTGACGAAAACCGTTTTCCTGCATCAGCACCAGCGCGTGCCCATAGGATTTGCCCGGACCGAGGGTTTTTGGCTTGACCGTCATGACCTCGCTGAGGAGGGTAGCTTGGGCATCGCGCCCTTTGGCAATGACGCGAAACACCACGTCACGTTCGGTAAAAATGCCCTGCAACTCGCCCGCGTCCACCACCAGCACGGCACCGGCATTTTTTTGCGCCATCAGCTTGGCCGCATCGCGCACCGTGGTTTGGGGTGAAGCAGTCAGAAATTTCTTCTGCTCCATGACATTTTTCAGCGGTTGATCGAACATTGAATTCTCCTGTGTCAATGCTAGTCGCGTTTTGATTTTTGCTATTGACGCAAATCAAGTCTTTCTTGCATTGCGCTACGGGTTCACCCTTGGCCGGCACCCCCCCAGCCAGCCGCATTCCGCACGCAGCGCTGCCGGGCGACAATCGCGGCATGTCGCGCACTGACCTTGCCCTGTACCTGGACCTTATTCGCTGGAACCGCCCCGCCGGCTGGCTGCTGTTGTTGTGGCCCACACTGAGCGCCCTGTGGCTGGCGGCCGGGGGCTTCCCGGGCTGGCATTTGCTGGCGGTGTTCACCTTGGGCACGATCCTGATGCGCAGCGCGGGTTGTTGCCTCAACGATGTCGCCGACCGTGATTTTGACCGCCACGTCAAACGCACCGCGCAGCGCCCGGTGACCAGGGGCGCGCTGTCGGTCCGGCAGGCGCTGGTCTGTGGCGCGCTGCTGGCGCTGGCGGCCTTTGTCCTGGTGCTGACCACCAACGCCAACACCGTTGCCTGGTCTTTTGTCGCGCTGAGCATCGCCGTGGTTTACCCCTATGCCAAACGCTACGTGGCCATGCCGCAAGCGGTGTTGGGTGTGGCTTTCAGTTTTGGCATTCCGATGGCGTTTTCGGCGCTGCAATCGCGGGTGCCAGCGCTGGCCTGGATTTTGTTGCTGGGCAACCTGTTCTGGGTACTGGCCTACGACACCGAATACGCCATGGTGGATCGTGACGATGACTTGCAACTGGGCATGAAGACATCGGCCATCACACTGGGGCGCTTCGACGTGGCGGCCATCATGCTGTTTTATCTGGTTTATCTGGCCAGCTGGAGCATCACCCTTGCGCCGCTGCTGTCGTCAACCCTGTTTCTGATCGCCGTTGCACTCGCACTGGTGCAGGTGATTTGGCATTTTGTGCTGATCCGCACGCGTTCACGTGAGGGTTGTTTCAAAGCCTTTCGCCTTAACCATTGGCTCGGTTTCACCCTGTTTGCCGGCATTGCTGCCAACTATGCCTGGCGCTGAATTCTCACGGCTTCATGCAGCACCGAATTCATCACCAAGCTCGCGGGCGCGTTGGCGCGCCGCGTAGATGGCATTGATGAATTCAGCCTGCAAGTCGGCATCTTCCATCGAAGCAATGGCGGCAAAAGTGGTACCGCCTTTTGAAGTGACCTGTTGCCGCAATGCTTTGGGCGATTCGCCGGTACGGCGAACCATCTCGCTGGCACCGGCAAAAGTGGCCAGTGTGAGTTGGAGCGCCTGTTCGCGCGGCAGCCCCATTTCAATCCCGGCGGTGATCATCGCTTCCATGAAGTAATAAACGTAGGCCGGGCCGGAACCCGACAGCGCGGTCACCGCATCGAGCTTGTCCTCAGACTCCAGCCACAGATACTGACCGGTCGCAGACATCACTTGGGCAATGCGCTCGCGCTCAGATGGTGTCACCGCGGCGCGCGCAAACAGTGCGGCAATTCCTTGACCGATCAAGGCCGGTGTGTTGGGCATGGCACGCACCACGCGCTCGGTTCCAAGCCAATGCGCAACGCTGTCACTGCGAATACCAGCGGCCACGCTCAAGTGCAAGGAGTCTTTCAGGTGCGCCGCCACGCTTGCTGCCACCGACCGAAACAGTTGCGGCTTGACGGCCCACACCAGCAGCGCGGCTTGACTTAAAAAAACACCCGGTTCGGCTTGGGCGCTGATGGCAAAGCTCTCGCGCAGTTTCTCCCTGGCCTGCGCCGACGGTTCCAGCACATCGATCTGCGCTGGCGGCGTCCCCTGTTTGATCAGTCCACCGATGATGGCGCTGGCCATGTTGCCGCCGCCAATAAATGCAATTCGCCCGCTCATAGAATTTCTTCAGCAAAAGCCGAATCTCCGATCAGAAAGGGAGCGAGTTTAATCAAAGCAGCGTTTTGATGGCGGTTGCCAACCCGCACCCGGCATCAGGCTTTGACGGGACGCTGCTGGTAGCGCGCCGGTCGCTTCTGCAAAAAGGCCTGAATGCCTTCTTGTGCATCCTCGGTCATGGCCGCAAAGGCCATCAAATCGATTGCCACCTGATAGGCCTGCTCTTGCGGCAAACCGATTTGCCGGTAAAAGCCCTGTTTGCCCATGGCTTTGGACAAGGCGCTGCCGCGTGTGGCGCGCCCAATCAGCTCAAGCGTTGCTGCGTCAAGCTGATCCGGCGGCACGGCCTGGTTAATCAAGCCCCAGGCCGCCGCCGTATTGGCATCGATGGCATCGCCAGTGAAGGCCATCTCGAGCGCGCGCTTGCGCGTGATGCTGCGCGCCACCGCCACCAGCGGCGTATGGCAAAAAAGCCCACCCTTGCCACCCGGAATGGCGAACCCGGCGGTGTCGGCCGCCACTGCCAGATCACAGGTTGCCACCAGTTGACAGCCGGCCGCCGTGGCCAGCGCGTGCACTTTGGCAATCACCGGTTGCGGCAGGGACTGGATGGCCGCCATCATGTCGGTACAAATGCAAAACAGTTCACGCGCCTGCGCCAGCGTGGCCCCGGCCATGTCGCCAAAATTATGACCAGCGCTGAAGACCGGACCGTTGGCCGCCAGAATCACGCCCAGCGCGTCGCTCTGCCCCACCTCGTTCAGCGCACGGGTGAGTTCCAGCATCACGTCCTGCGCCAGTGCGTTGCGCTTTTCCGGACGATTCAAAGTGATGGTCGTGATGGTGTCTGCCCGGGAGACGAGTAAATGTTCGTAGTTCATGGGGTCATTGTGGCAGCCCCTCGTCATCAGGGCAAGACCAAGGTGGGACAATGCGCCATCGACTCCGAATTGACCACATGAAATTACCGGCTTACAGCGCTTTGAGCGCCATTTTTACCCGTCTCTACCACTTTCAGCACCTCTCGGCCATGGCCGGTTGGGACCAGGCCGCCATGATGCCGCCCAAAGGCAATGAAGCACGCGCTGCGGCACTGGCGGAACTCGAAGTGTTGCTGCACCAGACGCTGAGCGACAAGGCGCTGCCCGGCTTGCTGCAAGCCGCCGAACAGGAGCCACTTGATGAGACCCAGCGTTCCAGCCTGCGTGAAATGCGCCGCGAATGGCAACAGGCCTGTTTGCTGTCGGACACACTGGTGCAGGCCAGCAGTCTGGCCGGCTCGCGCTGCGAACACGCCTGGCGCAGCCAGCGCAAAGCCAACGATTGGTCGGGCTTTCTGGAAAACTTTCGCCCGGTCGTCAGACTGGCGCGCGAACAAGCCAGCGTGCTGTCGCAAGCTCTGGGTATTGGAGCGTACGATGCGCTGGTCGAGCGCTTCGAGCCCGGTATGCGCAGCGCCCAACTCGACGGCATTTTTGCCGACGTGAAAAGCTGGTTGCCTGGTTTGATTGCCAAAGTACGCGCCAAGCAAACGCAGGACGTGGTGCTACCGGCACACGGGCCGTTTGCAATTGCCAATCAGCGTGCCCTGGGACTGGAGCTGATGGCGCTGCTGGGCTTTGATTTTGACGCGGGCCGACTTGACATCTCAACCCACCCGTTTTGCGGTGGCGTGGCCGAAGACGTGCGCATCACCACGCGCTACAGCGAAATTGATTTCATGCGCGCCATGATGGGTATCGTGCATGAAACCGGGCACGCACGCTACGAACAAAACCTGCCGCGCCAGAACCTGCATCTGCCGCTGGGTCATGCGCGCTCGATGGGCATCCACGAAAGCCAGAGCTTGTCGTTTGAGATGCAGCTTGGACGCAACCCGGCTTTCCTGGCGCTGATCGCGCCGCTGGTGAAAAAGCATTTGGGCACGCAAGCCGCGTTCGACGCTGACAACCTGGCGCTGCTGTACACGCGCGTTGAGCCCGGCCTGATCCGCGTCGATGCCGATGAGCTGAGTTATCCGGCGCACATCATGCTGCGCTACGAAATTGAGCGCGCCTTGATTGAGGGCGAAATTCAAGCCGAGGACATCCCGGCGCTGTGGGATGAAAAAATGTTGGCCTATTTGGGAGTCAACAGCCGCGGCGATTATCAAAACGGTTGCCTGCAAGACATTCACTGGACCAGCGGCAGCTTCGGCTATTTTCCCAGCTACACCTTGGGGGCCATGAATGCAGCACAGTACTTTGCCACGCTGCGCCACCTGCACCCCGACCTGGATGCGCGTATTACAGCGGGTGATTTGTCGTTGGTTTTCGACTGGTTAAAGCAAAATATCTGGCAGCAGGCCAGCCGCTGGGAAACGTCCGAGCTGCTACAGCGCGCCACTGGCGAAGTGCTCAACCCGCAGCACTTCCGCCGCCACCTCGAACAACGTTATCTGTTGAGCTGAGGTCGCGCCAGACATTGGTTTCGGCAAAGGTCCGGTTCCACAGATCAATCGGGCTCGGGTATTGCGCCAGGTCGCCCTCGCTGCCGATCACAGAAGGGGTAAAAATGCGGGCCAAGCGATGGCATCCGCTGGGGACAAGATGCGCACGCCCAGCAGCAGCATGGTTTCAGCCAAAACCAGCAAGTTCTTGTCGCCCGTCATCAGCCAGCCCGCCCGCCGCGCGCGCCGAACCCGCGAAATTGGGGTCTGAGCCTGCGCCCTGCGGGCTTGGATCCGACCCCAAATTCGCTGCGCTGTTGCGGGACATGGACCAAAAGTTCAAACATGTGCTTTATTGTTTTATCCCGGGCTGCGATTTACCATGGTGGCTAGCTTAACGCCGGTGAATTCGGCAAGTCTGCGTTGGTGACCGATGCTCTTTATGCTATCTTCCAAAACTCATGATTTTTACCGGAGCCAGCTTCATGCAAATTGACCCAAGCCTTCACTCGGCACTCGACAACTACAAACTGCTCACCAATCTGGTGGTGCCGCGCCCGATCGCCTGGGTGACCAGCCTAAGTCCAACGGGCGTGGTCAATCTTGCGCCCTTCAGCTTTTTTAACGCGGTTGGCAGTGACCCCTTGTACGTCATCATCAGCATCGGCCAGAACGACAACGGCGAGCCAAAAGATACAGCAAATCATATTCAGACCAGCGGCGAGTTTGTGGTGAACCTGGTGACCGAAGAGTTGTTTGATGCCATGAATATTTCGGCGACCGACTTTCCGGCGGATACCAGCGAACTCGAAGCAGCACACCTGCACCCGGTGCCCGGCGTTCACATCAAAACACCACGGGTGCAAGAGGCGCAGGCCAGTCTTGAATGCAAGCTGTTCAGCGCGCAGGCGCTCGGCACGCACACCTTGTTTATCGGCGAAGTGGTCATGTTCCATGTGGCCGATGATTTGATCGGGCCGCGTTTGCGCATCAACAATTTTGCGCCGCTCGGCCGCCTCGGCTCGCCTTCGGTTTATTGCCGGACCACGGATCGGTTTGATAGGGCGCGCATCTCTTACGCCCAGTGGCTGAGCACCCACAAGCAAAACCCAGGCAAGCCATGAGCCTGGCCCATTGACTGGCACGCCAGGTGTCTTCAAACCCGTTCGTACAGCGTCACCACGCAGGCACCCCCCAGGCCGAGGTTGTGCTGTAGCGCCAGCCGGGCACCTTCAACCTGGCGTTGTCCGGCAGTGCCGCGCAATTGTTCGACCAGTTCGGTGCACTGCGCCAGTCCGGTGGCACCCAAAGGATGGCCTTTGCTCAGCAGGCCGCCCGACGGGTTGGTGACCACCTTGCCGCCATAGCTGTTGTCGCCATCGCAGACAAACTTCTCGGCGCCGCCCGTCGGGCACAGACCGAGTGCTTCGTAGCTGATGAGCTCGTTTTGGGCGAAGCAGTCGTGCAGCTCGACCACGTCGATGTCCTCTGGGCCGACACCCGCTGCCGCATAGACCTGTTGCGCGGCGGCTTGCGCCATGCCAAAACCAACCACCTCACGCATGTCGTGGGACTCGAAGGTGATCGCTCGGTCGGTGGTCATGGCCTGGGCCTTGATGCGCACGCTGCGCTTGAGTGCGTGGCGTTGCGCGAAATCGTCCGAGCAGACGATGGCCGCGGCCGACCCGCAGGACGGCGGGCAGGCCATCAGGCGGGTCATGACGCCGGGCCATAGCAGCGGCGAGTTGAGCACCTCTTCTTCCGTCAACACGGTTCGGAACATGGCCATGGGATTGTTCGCCGCGTGGCGACTCGCCTTGGCGCGAATCTTGGCGAAGGTTGACAACTGGGTGCCGTATTGCTGCATGTGGGCCAGGCCCGCACCGCCGAAGTAGCGCAGCGCCAGCGGGATCTCGCTGTGGCCGACCAGCGCTTCGGTGGCGGCATCAAAACGATCAAAGGGACTGGGCCGGTCCTTGAATACCGCGCCAAGCGCACCCGGGCTCATGTGTTCGAAGCCCAGGGCGAGCACGCAGTCGGCCGCACCACTGGCCACCGCCTGGCGGGCCAGGAATAGTGCGGTCGATCCGGTGGCGCAGTTGTTGTTGACGTTGAATATGGGAATGCCGCTCATGCCCACCCCGTAGAGCGCGCATTGGCCGGCGGTGGAGTCGCCATAGACATAGCCCACGTAGGCCTGCTGCACCAGTTCATAGCCGATGCCGGCATCGGCCAGCGCGCGCTGGGTGGCCTTGCTGGCCATCTGCGGGTAGGGCTCGCTGGCCCCGGGTTTGGTGAAGGGGATCATGCCAACCCCGGCAACAAAAACGTCACGACTCATGGTCTATCTCCTGAAAAATTTTTAAAAAAAGTTGGTTCGAGCAGCCAGGTAGTGGGCCCAGCCTGGAACGTCAGCGACCGGTAAAATTTGCTTGAGTCTTGGTGAAGAAGGCATCCACCCCCGCCTTGAAGTCTGCGCTTTGGGCGCACTCGGAAAACGCCGCCGCCTCGGCCGCCAGCTGCTCGGCTGGCACGACACGATTGACCAGGCCCAGACGGTCAACGATGCCCCCCTAAGAAATAATGTACGCGCCGGAGCCGGTGGAGAGCAACTTGCCATCGGCTCCGAGAAACTCCATGCGGGTCGAGGCCACGCGCGAGCCCAGTCGCATCACCTGGGCGCGCAGTTCGAACCAGTCGCCAATGCCGGGGCGTAGGTAGTCAATACGCAGGTCTATCGTTCCCAGTTTGATGAAACGCTGCAGCCGCTGTAGCGGTGTTTCATCCATGTGACGCGCGCCAATTGCCGCCATCACCGCCAGTCCACCCATGGCATCGAGTCCGGCGCTGATGACGCCGCCGTGAACGCGGTTGAAACTGAAGTGTCCCACCAGTTCGGGTTTCATGTCGATGCGCGCTTGCACCAGCGTCGGTTTGAGCGAGGTGATTTTGAGACCCAGCACCTGGTTGAAAACAATCATTTCCTCGAAAACTTTTTTCAACCCGCTGACAAATTCAGCTTCAAAAACGATTTCTTCGGGCGCGGCAGAGTGTTGAGTCATGGCCTGTATTCTGCGGCAAAAACAGAACACGCCCGCCTGGCTGTGCTGTAGGCGGGTTGGCGGTGCGATACTTGTGAGCCAGATTTTGATTGGATTGCCATGATCCTAGATTCCTCAGTTGGACGCACCCGAGTGGGCCGCTGGCGGCGTGTCCGGGTAGACGCGACGACGCTGCGGGCTCATGCCCGCAAGAAGGAGCAACGACCCCGGGCGCGTTGCCAGTGGTTCAATCGGGTACGTAGCGCTGTCACCCAAAAGGTGAACGCCATCGAAGCTGAGATAGTCAGTGTTCATGCGAAGTTATTGAAAATGCCCAGCGGTCAACTGAGGAATCTAGGATGATTATCTCTGTCATCAATCACTCGCGCAGCCTCAACGACGAGGCGGTACAACCGGTCATCCGGGCAATCAATCGCCAGATCGGGCAGGACTTCGAACCGTATTGGAGTTTCGGTGCCACGCTGCGGCTCGAAGGTGCCATCGGAAAACGCCCCAGCACGCGCAACGCAAGCGACATGCGCGGCGACGCGGTGATTTACCTGATCGATGGCACCAATTCACTCGGTGCCAGCGGTTGGCACACCGCCAACTACCGCGATATTCCCTACGGGCTGGTGTTTCTGGGTTTGTGCGAGCAACTCAAGGAACCCTGGTCGATCACGCTGTCGCACGAAGCGCTGGAGTTGATCGGCGACCCGATGGGGAACCTGCTGGTCGAAGGAACGCACCCTATGGACCGTCGGCGCAAGGCGTTTCACCTGTTTGAAATGTGCGACGCGGTGCAAACCGAGTACTACCCGATCGACGGCATCGAGGTTTCCAATTTTGTTTTGCCGAGCTACTTCAGCGCCGGTGAGCAAAGCGGACGGCGCAACGATTTTCTGGGTCGTTCACACGATGGCCAAACCCTGCTCTCGTTTGGCATGAATCCGGGTGGCTATCTGAACCTGTTTGACCCCAAGAGCTGCCGTTGGGAACAGCCGGTGCGTGCTGGAGACAAAGTTGCCATGATGCGCAAGAATATCAAGGGCCAGGCGACGGCCGGGCGCATTTACCGGCGGCTGCACCCCGATCAGGACTGAGCCAGCGACGTTCACGATGCCGGGTGCCCGATGACGCTTGAACGCCAGCAGCTCGAAGCCGCGATCGCCGAACTCGAATCGCGGCGAACGATTCTCGGTGCCAGCATCGTCGATGCCGCCATTGCACCGCTGCGGGAGCGTTTGCGTTGCTTGCAAGCCGCCGCCGGAGAAAATGCCAGCCCTGGGCAGCAGCCACAGGCGCTCAAACAGGTCTCCATTTTGTTTCTGGATGTGGTGGGCTCCACTGCGATGAGTGGCCGACTCGACCCTGAGGACGTTCACGCCAGCATGGATGACGCGTTGGCAAAGTGCACTGCCATTGTTCTGGCACACCGTGGCCGGGTATTGAACTACGCCGGTGACAGCCTGCTGGCGGTCTTTGGTGCTGAGGAAGTGCGTGAAGACGATGCCGAACGCGCCGTGCTGGCCGGACTGGATCTGATCGAGGAATCCAAACGGCAGCAAGCGTTGATTCGCCAACGCTTCGGGCAGGCTGGTTTTGCCGTGCGCGTGGGAATCCACACTGGAGCGGTGCTGCTCGGCGGCGGCATCGATGGCGACAACAATGTGCGCGGCTTTGCCGTCAACGTGGCAGCCCGCATGGAACAAAGCGCTCCGGCCGGCGCTCTGCGCATCAGTCATGCGACCTACGCACAGGTGCGTGGCGTGTTCGATTTGACGCGGCAAGCGCCGATCGAAGTCAAGGGTGTGGCCGAACCCATGCTCACCTATCTGGTGCAACGCCGCAAGCCGCGCGCTTTTCGCGTTGCCAGCCGCGGTGTTGAAGGAGTCGAGACCCGCATGGTCGGACGCGACGCAGAACTCAAACAATTGCAGTCGGCCTACCTTCGGCTGCACCAGCAGCAATGCTTGATCACGCTGACCGTGGCCGCCGATGCGGGCCTGGGCAAGAGCCGGCTGTTGTACGAGTTCCTGAACTGGGCCGACTCGATGCCAGAGCCTTTTTTGCTGTTTTGCGGTCGTGCCCGACCTAGCACACAGAGTCAACCCTATGGATTGCTGCGCGACATACTGGCGTGGCGGCTACAGATCGCCGACAGCGACAGCATGCAGACAGCGCGGGAAAAATTCGAACAGGGCATCACGCCGCTGTTCCTCAACGACCACAGCGCCAGTTTGGCACAGGCGCACAGCCACCTGTTGGGTCATTTGATCGGCATCGATTTCAGCGCCAGCAAGCACATCGTTGGAATCCAGCGCGACAGCGAACAAATCCGCAACCGGGGCTTCCACGCTGCCGCGCAATTGGTGCGCCGCCTGACTCTGTTGCACCACAAGCCGGCGGTCGTTCTGCTCGATGATTTGCACTGGGCCGATGAAGGCTCGATCGAGTTCCTGAGCTATTTTCTGCAAGTCAATCACGACGCACCGATTCTGGTCATCGGCTTGACGCGCCCGGTGTTGTTCGAGCGGCACCCGCAATGGTTGCGGAGCACCAACATCGAACGCCTTGAGCTAACCGCACTGGATGCGCCATCGAGTCGGTCGCTGGCGCTCGAACTACTACAGCGCATGCCTGAAGTTCCAGCCCATCTGCTCGAGCTGATCACCGGCAGTGCCGATGGCAACCCGTTTTACATGGAAGAACTGCTCAAGATGCTGGTCGATGATGGTGCCATCCTGACCAACGGTGAACACTGGCAACTCAAAACCGACCGGCTCGACCGGCTGCACGTTCCGACGACACTGACCGGCGTGCTACAGGCCCGCCTCGATGGCCTGCAAATCGGTGAAAAACTTGCTCTGCAACAGGCCTCGGTGATCGGCCATGTATTCTGGGATCAGGCGCTGGCGGCGATCGATCCGCAAGCACTGGTGCTGTTGCCAGTGCTAAGTCGGCGCGACCTGGTGCTGGGACAAACGCACTCGGAGCTTGACGGCGTGCGCGAATTTGCCTTTAAGCATCAGTTGCTGCACCAGGTGACGCTGGCCACCGTGCTCAAGCCGGTTCGGCGCCAAGCCCATCGCGCGGTAGCGCACTGGCTCAGCGGTTTGACGGGTGCCCGTGCAAACGATTTTCTGGCGGTCACTGCGGAACATTTTGAGCAGGGCGGCGAAGTCCTACAGGCAGCCGAATTTTTCGCCCGTGCGGGCGAATATGCCTGCGCCCGCCATGCCCACGCACAAGCGCTGCGCTACGTCGAGCAGGCACTGGCGTTGAGCGAGCGAGCACCTGCCAGCGACGGGCCAGAGCAGCACCGGCTGCGCTGGCGTTTGTTGGATGTCCGCGAACGAACACTCGACCTCCAGGGTCAGCGCAAGTCACAGCAGGCGGCGCTGGTTGCTTTGCAAGCCTTGGCTGACGTGCTTGACAGTGATCGCTTGCGCGCCGATACCGCCTGGCGCCGCAGCACCCTGGCGATGCGCACCGGCGATTACCCTGCAATGGAGAATGACGCACGCCAGACCATCGCCCTGGCTGAAGCGGCAAACGATGCCACGCTGGTGTTGCGCGGGCAGCACCGGTTGGCTTTGGCAATGACTTATCTGGGGGCATCGGCGCGTGGCAAAGCACTGGCGCAGAAGGGTCTGGAGCGCGCGCACCGGTTGGGCCAGCACGCCATCGAGGCCTTGTTTTTCAACGCCCTGTCGGTGATCGCCGACATGCTGGGCGAACGCCTGGTTTCGCTGCAGATGGACGAGCAGGACTTGGCGCTCAACCGTGCGCTTGGCAACCGTCGCTACCAGGCCATTGCGCTGGTCAATCTGGGCAGCGGCTGGTTGCGCTTGGGTGCGCACGATCGCGCCCGGCAATACTTGCAAGACGGTCTGCAACTGGCCTATGCCGTCGGCGACCGCATCACCCAGGCCAATACGCTCACCCACCTGTCAACTCTCGCCCTGCGCAGTGGCGAACAGCAGTTGGCTCTGACCCATGCCAGCAACGCGCTCGATGCGGCCGTGGCAGTGAAGAGCCCGGAAGTCCAAGCCGTCGCCTGGTGGGCGCTGGGGAACGCCGAATTGGCGCGTGGTGCCTACAGTGATGCGGTCGTCGCTTTTGAGGGTAGTCACGCCGTCGCGCTGGCCATTGGCAGCGCCACCGCACACGATGCCAGCACCGGTCTGGCACGCGCTTGGCTAGCCCAGGGCCAGCTGCTGCCAGCGCAGCAAGCCGTGGCTGGACTGCATCAGATGCTGAATTACGACGAAGCACTGGAAGGCACGGAAGCGCCCTACCTGATCTGGCTCACCTGCTACCGGGTGCTGGCAGCCACGGACGACGCGACAGCCAAGGCGTTGCTGCAAACCGCGCACGACAAATTGCAAGCCGAAGCTGCCATGCTCGACCCGGTCGCGCTGCGGCAAAGTTTTTTGAACGATGTCTTCGAGCACCGGGCGATCGTCACCGCCTGGGCCGCAGCGCAAAAAAAAACCGGAAGCTGAAACTGCAGCGCGCAATGCCAAGGCATGAAACAATGCGGCCATGTCCGACCTAGCAGTATTTTTCGCTCCCGCACTGTTTTCCGATCCGGCGCTGGCGCTGGCACGGGTGCGCGAAATTTACGCTGCCAGCATCACTCATCTGCGCCAGTCGATGCAGCGCTTTGTCGCCGGTGAAACGCTGCCGGGCCATGTTCGCGCCTGCTACCCGTTTGTACGCATCCAGACGCATACCGTCTCGCGCAGCCCCAGCCTTGACACGACCCGTCTGAGCTACGGCTTTGTCGCCGGACCTGGTCGCTTCGAGACCACGCTCACACACCCTGATCTGTACGCCGACTATTACCTCGAACAGTTTCGCCTGCTGCTGCAAAATCATCAAGTCGAGCTGGAGGTGGGAACCAGTACGCAGCCCATCCCCTTGCATTTTTCACTCAGTGAAAATGAGCCGCTGCAAGTTGATTTGAGCGCTGCGCGTCGGCAATTGATGCGTGACGTTTTTGATTTGCCCGACCTGAGCGCGATGGACGATGGTATCGCCAATGGTACACACGAACCGCGTCCTGGTGAAGCCCGACCACTGTCTTTGTTTACCGCAGCGCGGGTCGATTATTCGCTGCAACGCCTGCGCCACTACACCGGCACGGCGGTGGAGCATTTTCAGAACTTTGTGCTGTTTACCAATTACCAGTTTTACATCGACGAGTTTGCCCGTCTGGGTCGCGCTGCCGTGGCCGATTCCAGCAACAACTACAGCGCGCTGGTGGAGCCAGTCGGTCGGGTGCAGATGCCGGCCTACCACCTGGTGCGGCCCGACCGCAGCGGCATCACCATGATCAACATCGGCGTCGGCCCGGCCAACGCCAAGACCATCACCGACCACGTCGCCGTGCTGCGACCGCACGCCTGGATCATGCTCGGCCATTGCGCCGGTCTGAGCACCACGCAGCAGTTGGGTGACTACGTGCTGGCGCACGGCTACGTGCGTGACGATCATGTGCTCGACGAAGAGTTGCCACTGTGGGTTCCGATTCCGGCGCTGGCTGAAATCCAGCGTGCGCTCGAAAGCGCCGTTTCGCTGGTCACGCAGCGCAGTGGGGCGGAGCTCAAACGCATCATGCGCACCGGCACCGTCGGCTCGACCGACAACCGCAATTGGGAACTGCTGCCCGACAACGGCCATCAGCGGCGCTTCAGCCAAAGCCGGGCCGTCGCGCTGGACATGGAAAGCGCCACCATCGCCGCCAACGGTTTTCGCTTCCGCGTTCCCTACGGCACGCTGCTATGCGTCAGCGACAAGCCGCTGCACGGCGAGATCAAGCTGCCAGGCATGGCCAACCAGTTCTACCGCCAGAGCGTCGATCAGCATTTGCAGATTGGCATCCGCGCCATGGAGCTGCTGCGATCGCAAGGCGTGGACAAATTGCACAGCCGCAAGTTGCGCAGCTTCGCCGAAGTGGCTTTTCAGTAGCCCGATACAACCGGCCGCCGCCCTGGGCATTCACGTCACCAACGGCACCCGCAGCGCAGACTCAAATCACGGACCAGTCTGAAGTTGGGCTCAGTGTCCCGGTTGCGGTGGCGTGGCAAAACCGGCTTGTGCTTTGCTGCCGGTACTGGAATCTGTTTTTGCTGAAAGCTCCGCGCCACCACCGCAGGCTGCAAGCAGCCACAGGCAGGTTACGATCACTGCAAATAATTTCATGCTGCTGTCTCCCAAAAAATCACAGGTAATGCAGGCCAGCGTCAGCGAGCGCGTTCAGACCGATCAGTCCGACCCGCGCCTGAAAAGCGCTCGACGATGCAAGATGGTGCAGAAAATCCCCCTGTGAATGGCCAATATCGTACTGGGCATCGAGTGCTGCCGCTCCGGTAGCCAGCGTCGCGGCATCGGGTGCTGTGCCATTGACGTTGGTGAGCAGGTAATTGGCGATGTCGGTATTGGTGTAATTGCTCTTGCCGGTCAACACGTCCCAGATCGGCAGCCGCATGACAGCCCCGGAGAGTTGCGCCAGAGAGTAGCCCTGGTCAAACAGATCGATTACATCACCCAGCAGTGCCTGTTTATCCTGCGCCAACACCAGGCCGCCGGGCAAGACGGCGCCCAACAACAACACGGTTTCACCAGACGACTGATTGGCGGCCAGATCCAAGGCGATATTGCCATCGGCGAATTTGACGCGTTCCACGTTTTGCAGCAAGTCAGTGCCTGACGCACCGGTGTTATCGACCAGGGTAAAACCAGCGCCAGATTTGGTCAGCGAAAAGTTGCTGCCGTTGATGCCGTAGGCCACGATGTCGATGCCGGCACCGCCATCGACATCGTCGTTGCCGGAGCTGCTGTTAAAAGTCTCATTGCCGTCGGAACCCGTGAAGCTCTGGTTGGCTGTATCGGCCAGCGTGGTGAAGTTGTAATCGGTATTGCCGGCATAAGGGTTGCCCGCCATGTCCGTCACACTGCCAACAGCAAATTCAAGCTTGTAGCCCGTGCTGTAGCTCAGTGCCACCGTCGGATGAATCGTCAGCGTTGACCCCGTGATGGAAAGACCGGCGCTGTGGGTGGCATCCAGGGTTTCAATAACACTGCCGGCGGCATTTTCAAGCGTGATATTGCCGCTGCCACGCACGATCGCCTCGCTGAAAGTGACGACAATGCTGGTGCCTATGCCGACACCAAAAGAATCATCCGCGGGACTGAAGCTAGCGACTGTCGGAGCAGTCAGATCGATGCTGGGGGGTTCAGAAAAAGTTGGCATTTTTATCTCCTGATGGCGGTTAGGGCTTGTTTACCCAGAAGCCCACACCCGGGCCCAGGGTCTTGCTGGCCTGGGTAAAGTCCAGATAGCCATTGGCGCTGATGTAGTCTGTGAGTGCATTGGCACTTTGCGCTTGCAGGCTTGGCGCGTAAAAATACCATTTCGATGCGGTGTTGTCCCAAGCCCATAGACTGGTGACATTCTGCGCCACGGAACCAGGTCCAGGAGGAGTCAGGCTCAAGGCTGTGTTAAAGGCGTTGGGCGTTTGTGCGTCGCCGGTGGCAATCAGATGCCAGCCCGAGGCCATGCCCTGAAATGATGCCGAGGTAAGCGCTGTGCCCGCAGGCAACTGCACCGTAAAGGCGGTTGCGGCATTGACCCAGAAGCCGTCGCCCGCATTGATGGTGGTCAGAAAATCGAGGCCCTTGCTCGCCGCATAAGCTTGCCCGCCATCGCTTTGCGCGGGTGAATAAAAAGCCCAGTTCGGGTAAGTGACTGTGGGCGTAGTGCCACTGGCAACCCACTTCCAGACCGTTGAAACTTTGGCGGCATCGCCAAAAGTTGTGGCTACTGTCAAGGGTGCATTGACACTGTTGCCGAGCAGGTTCCAGCCTGGTACAAGATTGACCGAAGTGGAAGCATTGGACCCAATCGGGCTGATTCGGATGATTTCAGTTGACGTGGGTGCCAATGGGTCGGCCGTATAAAGCGTGTAGAGATTGCCTAGGTTGTCAAACGACAGTTCTGTGCTACCACCACCGCCCAGGGTCACGATGCGGGTAGCAGTCGCTGGGAGGAAGTTGTCTGCCGCTGAAAATTTGTATATCGAATTGGCAAGAAAGGAGCCGAAATCAGAATTTCGGGTCGAGACAAAAATATTTCCGGCGGCATCGGTGGCAATACCGCGCAGGGGTATGTTGGCAATGAGTGTTGTAAGTGTGCCATCAGAATTTAGCCGATAGACGTTGCCAAAATCGAGGTCGGAGACCAACCGTGTGGTCAACAAAGTCGAATCCCTGGCATCGAACCCACTCGGTCGAAAACTTGCCAGATCCTTAATCGCAACGCCGGTCTTTGCATCAGAAATTTTGCCGCTGTTGCCACTTGCATAGGATTCACTGACCAGCAGTTGGCTGCCGTAAAAATCAAGGCCAGTGACGCTGGAGGCGCTGCTGACGTATGAATAAACGGTGCTGGCGCTGACATAGCCTGATGCCGCAGAAAATGCCACTATGCTGACGTGCCCAGAGTTGTCATTCGCAGCGGATGCTGTGTAAAGGTTGAGCGACTGGTCAAAGGCAATGGCACGGGTATCAAAGGGCAAGGTGGTAAACGATGTTGCCGTATAGCCAGGATCAAGGTAGGTGGCGGTAAAAGTAGGCGTTAAAAACGCGCCATAAACTTCACCCACCTGGGAGGGGCCGCCGCGGCCCATCACAATGCCGCTGCTAATGAGGGCCAGACATTGACCACTGAAACAACCGACCCCGCCCATCTGGTTGCCAGCATCGGTATTGATCGCAAACTTGTTGCCAACAAGAACCCCATCCCGACCGACAAACTGCCCATACATATCCCAGTTTGAATTGTTGGTCATGTCGGCCCAAGTCACCACGTAATTGTTACCGTTGAACGCAATACTCATTGGCACTTGCTTGCCAGGATCGGTGCTGACCTCAATAACAGCACCAACCAATGATCCGTCAGCAACGCTG
>JAVHQY010000064.1:0-4363 GCA_036171375.1 Rhodoferax sp.
CAGCGTTCAGCGGCAAATACGAGCGCCACTGGGCCGACGGCAGCTACCACTGCATTTGTTGCGGCAACAAGCTGTTTGACTCGGGCACCAAGTTTGATGCCGGTTGCGGCTGGCCGAGCTTTTCGCTGGCTCTGCCCGGTGCCATCACCGAGATCACCGACCGCAGCCATGGCATGGCGCGCGTGGAGACCGTCTGCGCGCAGTGCGGCGCGCACCTGGGCCATGTCTTTGACGACGGCCCCGGTGACACGGGGCTGCGCTACTGCATGAACTCGGCCGCGTTGAACTTCAAGCCAGCATAAAAAGGCTGAGCGGACTTTTTGTGCCAAGTATTGTCAAAGCGTTGCGGGGGTTCAATTGGCGCCGGGCCGGGTGACCAGCGACCACCATGTCGTTGCAATGGAAAGCGGCCGTCGGGCAGCCAGCCCAACCCCGACGGCTGGCCCGTCACCGTGACATTTCGCCAAGGCGTATAACCCTGACGCTTGCCTGGAATTTGCTTTTCATGTCCAATCGTGTTGCGAAGGGGAGTAACTCCCTGATTCAACAAGTCGTCAATACGAAGTCACACTTCCGGCTTGTTGGGCATACCGGCAAGCGGTGTGTCGAGCCAGACCTTCGATTGAAACCTGAACCGGTTTGATTGATGTGTTGCTGGTGGCTCGCCTTTGGTAACCCATTCACAAGCCGATTCAAAACCGTCGGAAAAATCCGCAGACCGGGTGTTCCGTTTGCAACTTGATGCTGGAGTGTGACTGTGGAAATATTTTCTACCCCCTGGTGGTCGGCCTTGCTGGCCATCATTTTGATCGACCTGGTGCTCGCCGGCGACAACGCCATCGTGATCGCGCTGGCGGCGCGCAATCTACCTGCCCGCCTGCAAAAAAAGGCCATTATTTTCGGTGCAGCCGGGGCGATTGTGGTTCGCGCGGGGATGACGGTCGCCGTGGTCTGGTTGCTCAAGATTCCCGGCTTGTTGCTGTTGGGTGGATTGGGCTTGCTCTGGATCGCCTACAAGCTGATGGCCGAACATGACCAAAAGCCCCATGGTGGCGCGCTTTCGGGTACTTTTTGGGGTGCCATGAAAACCATTGTGGTGGCTGATGCGTTGATGGGCGTTGACAACGTGCTGGGCGTGGCGGGTGCCGCACATGGCTCATTTGACCTGGTGGTCATCGGTCTGCTGGTCAGTGTTCCCATCGTGGTTTCCGGCAGCACCATGGTGCTCAAACTGGTTGAACGCTTTCCCGCCATCATCAATCTGGGTGCCGCAGTGCTGGCCTTTACCGCCGCCAAAATGATTGTCGGCGAACCACTGCTGGACCTCATTTACGGTGGGCCCGAGTCCCTGCCGACAGCCCAAACTCTGCACAGCGCGGCGCAGTGGGCAACCTACGCCTTGGCCGTGGCCGGTGTTCTTGGCAGCGGCTGGTGGGCCACGCACCGATCCAAAATCTAGACCAGCAGGGCCCATGCGCGCAAATCGTCGGCCGACATTTGACCCATTTTCTGCCGGGCGAGGCGGCCATCGGGCCCGAACATGACCGTGAACGGCAAAGCCCCGCTCCGATTGCCCAGCGATCGACTGAGCTCAACGCCGGGCAGGCCGGCCAACAAAACCGGAAAACTGACCGGGGTCTGGCTTAGAAAGCGTTGCACGGGCTCGGGTTGATCGATCGCCAGACCCAATACTTGCCAGCCTCTGGCTGAATGTTCACGGTAAAAACGGCTTAACAAGGGAAGCTCTTCAACGCAGGGTGCACACCAGGGTGCCCAGAAATTCAGCAGCAATGGCTTGCCGCGCAGCGACTTCAGTGCCAGGCTCTGGCCATTCGATTGCAAAAACACCAACTGCCAAAGTGCGGTTTCGGCAGTCGATCGCGTGCTCTGTGGCTGGCGGCTGCGCCACGCCAAGCCAAGCCCGGCGAGCAGCGCCCCTGATGCCGTGAGTGCGGAGGCGATCATCCAGCGACGGCGGTCACGGGTTGAATTGGCGACTGGTTTGGCTTCATTCATAGGGCGATATTTTGCGCCCCAGCACGATTTTTTCGCTCGGGCAATAATTCACCGCACATTTGAGCCACCCAAACCTTGTTTAACTCACTGATGGATACTGCAATGAACCAACCGCTGATGTCGTTCGCCGTGCTTGCGCTGGCCTGGCTGCCTTTTTGTTCTTCTTTTGCACAAGACATCCAGGGCACGTCTGCCGCGGGCGAGAAAAAAGCCACGTTGTGCATCGGCTGCCACGGTATCAAGGGCTATCGAGCCAGCTTCCCGGAGATCTACCGGGTTCCCATGATCGCCGGACAGGGAGCCAAGTACATCGTTGCGGCGCTCGGTGCCTATCAAAAAGGCGAACGCAAACACCCCACCATGCGTGGCATTGCCGCTGACCTGAGCGAGCAGGACAAGGCTGATCTGGCAGCTTACTATGAAGCACTCGGAAAAACGGCAGGCGCTGCCGCTGCCGGACAAGCGGTGGCCGCCAGCGCCCGCGTGACAGCGTTGTTGACCAAAGGCGGCTGTGTGGCTTGCCATGGTGACAATTTCAGTCGCCCGCTCGACCCCAGCTACCCCAAGATTGCCGGACAGCACGGCGACTATCTGTGGGCCGCGCTCAAAGCCTACAAGACTGAAAACAACCCCAAGATCGGTCGCACGCAAGCGATCATGAGCGGGGTGGTCCAGCAGTTTTCCAAGACCGAACTCAAAGAGTTGGCTGACTATGTGAGCGCGCTGCCGGGTGAGCTCAAGTCAGTGCCGCAGAAAAAATTCAAGTAGCGCTGCTGCCCTGGACAAGCCGCGGCTGACTGCACGCTGCCGCGGCGCGGACGCGGCCAGCGCACCGGGCTTTTTTGGAACTCGGTGGCGTGTACTGGCAGGAAAAGTGACCAACATTTGATTTGTCTCAATCGAAAATTTTGTGGCATTTGCGAAAAGGGCTTGACACAAAGCAGCAATTGTTGCTGCCGGATACAATCAAAAAAACGCCCCGATATTGACTTGGAAAACACCGCTGACACCTGCGCTGCCACCAATTCAATCCGGGTTCAAATCGCTTTGCGTCGAGGGAGTGAGCAAGTGAGTTTAAAGAAGAGACAAAGTTTCAAACCGGCCAGCGTGCTGCTCGCCAGCGTCAGTGCCTGGGTCGGGTCAGCCGGTTTGTCGTTGGCGCACGCGGTCAATGATTTACCGGGCGGACCGTCGGTCAACCAGCTCAATCTGGCACCGCCGGTGACCGAGATTGCCACTGGCCAGAGCGGACTGCACTGGTTCATGCTGATTCTGAGCGCGGTCATTTTTGTCGCCGTGTTCAGCGTGATGTTCTATTCGATCTGGAAGCATCGCAAATCGGTCGGACACAAGGCTGCCAACTTCCACGAATCGGTGGTGGTCGAAGTGATCTGGACCGCCGTGCCTTTTTTGATCACCATCGTGATGGCTTGGCCGGCCACCAAAATGGTGTTGGCGATGAAGGACACAACCAACGCCGACCTCACCATCAAGGTCACCGGAATGCAGTGGAAATGGGGCTACGACTACCTGCGCGGGGAAGGCGAGGGCATCGCCTTCATCTCGTCGATTGATCGCGCGCAGCGCGAATTGTCAAGCGCTGGCGGCCCGCGGGCGGGTCAAGACATTGATGACTATTTGCTCAAGGTCGATCACCCGCTGGTGGTGCCGGTAAAGCAGAAAATCCGCCTGGTGCTGACTTCCAACGACGTGATTCATGCCTGGTTCGTGCCGGCTTTTGGCGTGCAGCAAGCGGCGATTCCGGGCTTTGTGCGCGACACCTGGTTCCGTGCCGAAAAAACCGGTGACTACTACGGGCAATGCGCGCAGTTGTGCGGCAAAGAGCACGCCTACATGCCGATTCACGTCAAAGTGGTGACGGCGCAGGAGTACTCGCAGTGGGTTGGCACCGAGCAGCAAAAATTGGCCGCCCACGCGGACGACGCAAGCAAGGTGTGGAGCGCTGCCGAACTCACTGCGCAGGGTGAAAAAGTTTACGCCAGCACCTGTGCTGCCTGCCACCAGCCCAATGGCAAAGGCGCGGGGCCGATCAAGCCGCTCGATGGCTCTGCCGTGGTGCTCGATGCCGACAAGCGCAGGCAGATTGCGGTGGTGCTGGGTGGGCAGAACCAGGGTGCCATGCCATCCTGGAAGCAGCTCAGCGACACCGACCTGGCAGCGGTCATCACCTACACCAAGAACAGTTGGTCCAACCACACCGGCCAACTGGTTCAACCCGCCGACATCCGCGCGGCGCGTCAATGAGCGCGACCGGCATCAATCAAAGCAGCGAGAAGGAAATCAAGATGAGTGCTGTCATGGAACATCCCCTGCACACCGACCTGCA
>JAVHQY010000065.1:0-2851 GCA_036171375.1 Rhodoferax sp.
TTGCAAGTGCTGCTGATCCAGGACGACAGCAAGCCCACCACCACGGTCAATGTCACTTATCGCGTTGGCAGCAAGAACGAGAACTATGGCGAAACCGGCATGGCGCATTTGCTCGAACACCTGATGTTCAAGGGCTCGCCCAAACACAAAGAGGTCTGGTCCGAGTTCACCAAACGCGGCTTGCGCGCCAACGGCAGCACCTGGCTCGACCGCACCAATTATTTCGCCAGCTTCTCGGCCAACGAGGACAACCTGCGCTGGTACCTGGGTTGGCAGGCCGATGCCATGGTCAACAGCTTCATCGCCCGCAAAGACCTCGACACCGAAATGACGGTGGTCAGGAACGAGATGGAAATGGGTGAAAACGATGCTGGCAACATTCTTTTCGAGCGCGTGCTCAGCGCCGCTTACCAGTGGCACAACTATGGCAAGAGCACGATCGGCGCGCGCGCCGATGTCGAAGGTGTCAACATCGGGCGGCTGCAAAATTTTTACCACACTTACTACCGCCCGGCCAATGCCACGCTGATCGTCAGCGGCAAGTTTGTTCCGAGCAAGGTGCTGGTGTGGACGGCGCAGTATTTTGGCCCGCTGAAAAATCCCAAAACGGCGCTGCCGCCGCTCTACACCATCGACCCGGCGCAAGACGGTGAAAAAAGCGTCACGGTGCGTCGCGTCGGCGGCACGCCCACGCTGTACGCGCTGTACCACGCACCGGCCGGTGCCAGCGCCGATTACGCGGCGATCTCAGCGCTCAACGTGGTGCTCGGCGACACGCCTTCAGGTCGCTTGCACCAGCGCATCGTGGAAAAACAGTTGGCGGCCGAGTCTTTTGCTTTTTCGCAGGGTCTGCAAGACCCCGGCTTCACGCTGCTGGGCCTGTCACTGGCTCCGGGGCAGGACATGGACAAAGCGCGCCAAGCCCTGCTTGAGACCGTCGAAGCGCTCCCGCGTGAACCGGTGACGCAGCAAGAACTGGATCGCGCCAAACTCAAACTTGCCACCGCCTGGGAGCTGCGTTTCACCAACCCCGAGCAGGTTGGCGTGGCTTTGTCGGAAACCATTGCCGAAGGCGATTGGCGCTTGTTTTTTCTGCACCGTGACCAGGTGCGTGCGTTGACGCTGGAGGCCGTCAACCGCGTCGCCAGCAGTTATTTGCTGCGCGCCAACCGCACCCTGGGAACTTACCTTCCCACAGACAAACCCGTGCGCGCACCGGCACCGGCCAGGGTCGATGTGGCCGCGCTGACCAAGGATTACAAGGGTGACGCGGCGGCAGCGGCGACGGAGGTTTTTGATGCCGCCACTGCCAACATTGACAAGCGCAGCCAGATCAGCGTCTTGAACAGCGGAATGAAACTTGCCTTGCTGCCCAAAGGCGCGCGCGGCCAGGTGGTCAACGGCCAGATCAGCCTGCATTTCGGCGACGAGAAAAGCCTGTTCAATCTGGAAACGGTGGGTGCTGCCACGGCGGCGATGCTCAACAAAGGCACGGCGCATTTGAGCCGTCAGCAGATCCAGGATCAGTTTGACCGACTCAAGGCGCAAGTTCATTTTGGTGGCAGCGCCAGCGGCGTGGGCGTGAACATCAAAACCACGCGTGACAATTTGCCCGCCGTGATTGCGCTGGTGGCTGAAGTGTTGCGCGAGGCCAGCTTTCCGGCGGGTGCGCTGGAGGAATACAAGCGTCAGGTGCTGAGTGGAATCGACGAGCAGCGCAAAGATCCGCAGGCTGTCGTGCAAGTCGAGCTGGCGCGCTATGGCAACCCTTACCCCAAGGGCGACCTGCGCTACGCCGAGAGTTTTGATGAGATGGTGCAAAGCGTGCAAAGTTTGACCAGCGAGCAATTGCAGGTGTTTCATCGCCAGTTTTATGGTGCCCAATTTGGCCAGGCCGCGGTGGTCGGTGACTTTGACCCGGCAGCGGCCAGGACTGCACTCAACAAAGGTTTTGACGGCTGGCAGTCGAGCGCCGCCTACACCCGCGTTCCCAACCCGTTGGTGGCGGTCAAGGCCGCGCGACTCGAATTCAAGACACCTGACAAACAAAACGCCTACATGCGGGTCGAGCAGGCGGTGGCGCTGAGCGACAACGATCCCGACTATCCACTGCTCACGCTGGCCAACTACATGCTCGGTCAAGGCGGCAGTTCGCGGCTGTGGGTTCGCATCCGGGAAAAAGGCGGTTTGAGCTACGACGTGCGCAGTGGCGTGCGCTGGAACAACTATGAGCCAAACTCTGGCTGGAGCGCCAGCGCCATTTTTGCGCCGCAAAACCGCGTCAAGGTTGAGACCGCTTTCAAAGAGGAGCTGGAGCGTTTGCTCAAAGACGGCTTTAGCGCCAAGGAGCTGGCCGAAGCCAAACAGAGTCTGCTCAACTTTCGCCGTTTGGCGCGCGCCCAGGATGCGCACCTGGCCAGCAGTCTGGCCGCCAATTTAAAACTCGGCCGCACTTTTGCCACGGCCCAAAAAGTGGACGACGCCATCGCCGCCGCGACGCTGGCCGAGGTCAACGCGGTCGCGCGCAAACACTTGCAACCGGGCGCGTTCGTCTATGGTTTTGGCGGTGACTTCAAGGATTAGACGCTCTGCCTGAACCGAAAAAAATTCACTACCACCCACTGGAGACAAACATGAGTTCAGCCATCACCGACCTCAGTCTGAGCAATGACGACCTGAAACCCACCACCGCTGCCCAGCGCCATTGGCGAACCTGGGATTACGCTGCGTTGTGGGTTGGCATGGTGGTGTGCGTGCCGACCTATACCATGGCCAGCTCGATGCTCGACCAGGGCTTTACCTGGCAAGCGGCGATCTGGCTGGTGTTTTTGGCCAACTGCATCGTGCTGGT
>JAVHQY010000065.1:2951-4338 GCA_036171375.1 Rhodoferax sp.
TCGCAACTGGTGTGCTTCTACGCTTTCTGGGCGCTGCACATTTACTACATCTGGAATGGGGTGGAGTCGATTCGCAAGCTCGAAGTGGTCGCTGCACCGCTCATGATCCTGGCCTCGATCGCGCTGGTGATCTGGGCCGTGCTGCAAGTGCCTGGCGGCAAGTTGTTTGATCTGCCAGCCAAAGTGGTTGAGGGCGGCCCCAAGACTTGGGCCGCATTGACCGGACTGGTGGGTTTCTGGGCCACGCTGGCGCTCAACATTCCTGATTTCACGCGCTTTGCCAAAAGCAACCGCGACCAGGTGGTGGGGCAAGCCATTGGGCTGCCGATTCCAATGGCGCTATTTTCAATGGTTGGCATCATCGGTTTTTCGGTGTCGCAAATTCTCTACGGCAAAGCCCAGTTGTTCCCGGACGGCTTGCTGACCCAGATGGGTACTTTTGCTTCGGCCCTCGGCTTGCTGGTGATCGTGCTGGCCAATTTGACGACCAACGTGGCGGCCAATCTGGTTTCACCCTCGTACGATTTCTCGCACCTCTCGCCGGAAAAAATCAGCTTTCGCAGCGGTGGCCTGATCGCTGCCGTGATCGGTTTGCTGTTCATGCCCTGGAAATTGCTGGCCACATCAGGCGGCTACCTGTTCACCTGGCTCGGTGGCTACGGCACTCTGCTCGGCGCCATCGCGGGCATCCTGATTGTCGATTTTTACCTGGTGCGCCAGGGCAAACTCAAAGTCGAAGATCTTTATGTTCGCGGCGGTGCGTTTGAATACAGCGGCGGCTGGAACATTCAGGCCTTGATCGCTTTTGCCCTGGGCGTGCTGCCCTGCCTGCCGGGTTACCTGGTGGTGTCGGGTGTGCTCGACCGTGCCTCGGTCAACCCGGGACTGGTAAGCCTGTTCGATTTTGGCTGGTTCTTCAGCCTGTTTGTGGCTGGCGCGTATTATTTTGTGACGGCCAAGAGGGCCTGATCCAGGCAGAATGGGCCGGTCCGGCCCTGGATTTTGCGCCCCGCATTCCATTTCGGCCAGGGCGGTTCGGATCGTGACGACATCCCCGGCGTGCAGCCACTCAACCTTGCTTGCCCTCGAGCAACTTCACCAGCGCCCACAACGCGCGGTTGGCCGGTATTGCGATCCCGAGTGCTTCGCCGCGGCGCTGAATCAGGCCGTTGAGGTAATCAATCTCGCTGCGCTTGCCGCGTTTGATGTCTTGTGCGGTGGACGAATACTGGCCGGGCATGCTGGCCGCCAGTTGGGCCACCGCAGCATACGCGTCGCCCGGCACCGCCACGCCCTCGGCCTGCGCTACCGCCAGGCATTCGCCCACCACGTCGCGCATCACGGCCGGGATGCCCGCGCCCGTCACCATTTTGCCGTAGGGCAGTTG
>JAVHQY010000066.1:0-4276 GCA_036171375.1 Rhodoferax sp.
AAAAACAATTCAATATCCTGATTTTGGGTGCCTCCTATGGCTCCTTGCTTGGCAGCAAGCTGTTGTTGGCAGGGCACCGCGTCAGTCTGGTTTGCCGCCAGGAGACGGCTGACTTGATCAACCGCGAAGGCACACGGGTGCGTCTGCCGCTGAAAGCCCAAGGGGGTCAGGTTGAAATTGATTCGCGCCAATTGCCAGGTCGGCTGCAAGCGCTGACACCGGATCAGGCGCGGCCGCAAGAGTACGACTTGGTCTGCCTGGCGATGCAGGAACCCCAGTACAGTGCCCGTGGCGTGCGCGATTTGTTGCGCTTGGTCGCATTGGCCAAAGTGCCCTGCATGTCGATCATGAATATGCCGCCACCGCCTTATCTGGCACGTTTGCGCGGGGTTGACGTCAATGAGCTGCGCGCCTGTTTCACCGAACCCAACTTGTGGGACGATTTTGAACCCGCATTGATGACCCTTTGCAGTCCTGATCCGCAAGCCTTTAGACCGCCTACTGAGCCTGCCAACGTATTGCAGGTTGGGCTGCCCACCAATTTTAAGGCGGCGCGTTTTGACAATGCACAGCATAACGCCATGCTCCATCAGCTTGCCGCTGACATCGAGGGCGCACGCCTGTTGCTCGATGGCACCGAAGTGGAACTGCCAGTGAAACTCAAAGTGCATGATTCGCTTTATGTTCCGCTGGCCAAATGGAGCATGCTGATGACCGGCAATTACCGCTGCGTCGAGACCGGTTCCATGCGCGCAATTGCGGCCGCGGTGCATACTGATATTGCGAAGTCACGGCAGGTCTATGCCTGGGTGTCATCGTTGTGCATCAGGCTGGGCGCTGGCGAGGAAGACATGGTGGCGTTCGAGAAATATGCCAGTGCCGCGCAAGGACTGCTCAAGCCGTCTTCTGCGGCACGGGCACTGATTGCCGGTGCCAATGATATCGAGCGCATCGATTTGCTGATCAAGCTGGTTGCGGCCCAACAGGGGATGCAATCGGATGTGGTCGACGAAACCGTCAACCGCGTCAATGGCTGGCTGGCGCACAACCGCCAACAGACTATCAGTCGTGCCGCCAGCGTCAACATTGACCCGGGTGCCGATGCCAGGAATGATGCCATAGTGCAGGCGCTGGCCTGACATCCGTTGCGCAACCAGCCGCCCGCCAGTGGCGGTGCGGGGTGACTTCTAAAATTGGGCCTCCAGCACTGCGTTGGTACCAGTTCACATGCAGGGTGCAGTCTAGAATGGCTGCACCCTGTGGTGGTTTTTAGAAGTGAAAAAAATGGTTCAGATTACCCTTCCTGACGGTTCAAAAAGAGATTTTCCAGGCCCGGTGACGGTGGCCGAAGTGGCGGCATCGATCGGCGCTGGCCTGGCCAAGGCGGCGCTGGCCGGCAAGGTCGGCTCCAAAGTGGTCGATACCAGTCATGTCATCCGCGCTGACAGCCCGCTGGCCATCATCACGGCCAAGGATGGCGCTGGCTTGGAACTGATTCGGCACTCAACCGCCCATTTGCTCGCGTACGCGGTCAAGGAATTGTTTCCCAGCGCCCAAGTGACAATCGGCCCAGTGATTGAAAACGGTTTTTTCTACGATTTTTCCTACCAGCGTCCGTTCACACTGGAAGACTTGGCAGCCATCGAGAAAAAAATGGCAGAGTTGGCAGCCAAAGATGAACCAATTACACGGCGTGTGCTGCCGCGCGATGAAGCGGTGAGTTATTTCAAGGGCCTGGGCGAAAACTACAAAGCTGAAATCATTGGCAGCATCCCGGCCGGCGAGGACGTGTCCTTGTACCGCGAGGGCAAGTTTGAAGACCTTTGTCGCGGGCCGCACGTGCCCAGCACGGGCCGGCTGAAATTTTTCAAGTTGATGAAACTGGCGGGTGCCTACTGGCGCGGTGATCACCGCAATGAGATGTTGCAACGAATTTATGGCACGGCCTGGGCCAGCAAGGACGAACTACAGCAACACCTGAAAATGATCGAAGAGGCCGAGAAACGCGACCATCGCCGATTAGGGCGTGAGCTTGACCTATTTCATGTGGACGATCACGCACCCGGCCTGGTTTTCTGGCACCCCAAAGGCTGGACGCTGTGGCAGCAGGTCGAGCAGTACATGCGTCAGGTTTACCGCGATAACGGTTACCAGGAAGTCAAGGCACCGCAAATTCTGGATAAATCACTGTGGGAGAAAACCGGGCACTGGGACAAATACCGTGAGAACATGTTCACCACCGAATCGGAAAAGCGTGAATACGCCTTGAAGCCGATGAACTGTCCGGGCCATATCCTGATCTTCAAGCAGGGCGTGAAGAGCTATCGCGACCTGCCGCTGCGCTACGGTGAGTTTGGCCAGTGCCACCGCAATGAACCTTCGGGCAGCTTGCACGGCATCATGCGCGTGCGCGGCTTCACGCAAGACGATGGTCACATTTTCTGTACCGAAAACCAGATTTTGCAGGAGTGTGTTGATTACACGACGTTGCTGCAAAAAGTTTATGCCGACTTCGGCTTTAAAAACATCATCTACAAAATTGCCACCCGGCCGGAGAAGCGCATCGGCTCCGACGAAATTTGGGACAAGGCCGAGGCAGCGCTGATGGAAAGCCTGCGCGCTTCGGGTTGCGAGTTTGAAATCACCCCCGGTGAGGGCGCTTTTTATGGGCCGAAGATTGAATACACGCTCAAGGATGCCATTGGCAGGCAATGGCAGTGTGGCACTATCCAGGTCGATTTCTCCATGCCGGAGCGGCTGGATGCCGAATACGTCGGCGAGGATGGCGCTCGCCATCGCCCGGTCATGTTGCACCGGGCCATCGTTGGCAGCCTGGAGCGTTTTATCGGAATATTGGTCGAAGAGAGCGCCGGTGCACTGCCGACCTGGCTGGCACCGGTGCAACTCGCGGTGCTCAACATTACCGATGCGCAAGCCGATTACTGTCGTGAAATTGTTGATAGATTAAAGAAATCAATGCCAAATCAAGACCTTAGGGCGGTAACCGATCTTCGCAACGAGAAAATCACGTATAAAATACGCGAGCATTCAATGCAGAAGTTGCCCTATATCCTGGTCGTTGGCGACAAGGAGAAGGCGGCTGGTACCGTTGCCGTGCGCGCCCGGGGTGGTCAGGATCTCGGTGTGATGTCCCTTGATGCGTTTGCAAAAATCATCTCCCGCGATATCGCCCAAAAATCGGTTGACTGAGATTGGCAGTGAGCCAGTTTGACACCGGGTCGGCGCGCAGATTCGGGTTGGGCTACATCGTTGTAGTGAAATATATGAAGGAATGAACCATCGCTACTGAATTTCGTGACCGTCGTCACCGCGAAGAACGCAAACATCGCCTGAACCGTGAAATCATGGTTCCGGAAGTCAGACTCTCTGGAATTGAGAATGAGCCGCTTGGGGTCGTCAGCATTGCTGAAGCGCTGCGAATGGCGGGCGAGCTTGATGTGGATCTGGTCGAGATTTCAGCCACCGCTGTTCCACCGGTCTGTCGCTTGATGGACTACGGCAAGTTCAAATACCAGGAACAAAAAAAGGCCGCCGAAGCCAAAGCCAAGCAGACGGTGATCGAAATCAAGGAAATCAAGTTCCGCCCCGGCACGGACGAAGGTGATTACAACATCAAGATGCGCAACGTCAGGCGCTTTTTGTCGGAAGGCGACAAGTGCAAGATCACGCTGCGCTTTCGGGGTCGCGAGATTACGCACCAGGATCTTGGCATGGCGTTGTTGAACCGGATTCGCAGTGAGTTGGGGGACTTGATTTTGATCGAGCAGTTTCCCAAGCTCGAAGGACGGCAAATGATCATGATGATCGCGCCGGGGAAGAAAAAAATAGTGGCCAAGCCGGCAACCGAAACAGTGTCGGCGGCTTAGCAGTTTGGTGCTGCGTTCACGCGCATCGCCCAAGAAGTGGCTCGGGGCCAACAAGCTTGCAAACCGTTTGCAAACGCCTCACGAGCACAATGAAGATAGGAGCATGCAAATGCCCAAAATGAAGACCAAGAGCGCGGCGAAGAAACGCTTTCGCGTTCGTCCCGGTGGTACCGTCAAACGCGGTCAAGCTTTCAAGCGTCACATTCTGACCTCGAAAACCACCAAAAATAAACGCCACTTGCGAGGTGCGACGGCTGTGCATGAGACCGACATGGGTCGCATGGCACAGATGTTGCCCGGCCGTGGAATTTAATTAACGACGAACAAGGAGTAACACAATGCCTCGCGTCAAACGTGGTGTAACGGCTCACGCCCGCCACAAAAAAGTT
>JAVHQY010000067.1:0-50796 GCA_036171375.1 Rhodoferax sp.
ACAACCCATCGACAGTTATTGGACTCTGACCCCGGTATTTGAATTTGAATTTGAATTTGAATTTGAACCCACTTTCCCCCGCCGTAATGAGGAGGCGAGTAGCGCAGGGTTTGGCGGATCAGGGGCGCGTATGTTTGAGCGAAGCGAGTTTACGCGCACCCCGTCAAACCCGAGCAACGCAGCTTACCGGCGCAGCCGGGCGACGAATCCGGCTCGCCTTCTCTTTGCTTACTTGCTCTTGGCGAAGCAAGAGAAAGTGAGTCGCCTGCCGGGGCGAGACCCGGCCTGCCGCGCGCTGGCAAGCGCATATCCGATAAACAACCAACCCCGGGTTATTGGGGTCAGAGCCCAATTCGGTAAGGCTTTGTTGGCGAGCTCGCAAGCTCTGCCCCGAATTGGGATCCGACCCCGATAACCCTTTTGGGCCAGCTCCCCCGCCGGGGCGAAACCCGGCCCTGGGGCATCTCGGACAACATTTGTCAACTAAACTAAACCATGAGCAAAAAACAAACACATGGATTGCCGCGTTGCACGCACTTTGACGATTCCGATGCGTCATTGCGAAGAGCACTGCAAGCTGGCAATCGCGGTGACAGCGTGCCACGCTGCGCTCGCCGTGGCCGAACGACATGGCAAGCCCTGTTGACCTTGACCTTTGCGTTGGCGTTGCAGGCCTGCTCCAAAGCGCCTGCGCCGGCACCGGTTGCCACCGCAGCCGCGGCGGCAGCAGCGGTGGCCTGGGTCAAGCCAGCCGGTGCCGACATCGAGCCGATTTTTGCCCAGGCCAGAGCCAATCACCAGGCGGTTTTTTTGTATTGGGGTGCGGTCTGGTGCCCGCCTTGCAACCAGGTCAAGGCCACCGTGTTCAACCGCCCCGATTTCATTGCGCGCAGCAAACAGTTTGTCCCGGTCTATCTCGACGGTGACACGGCGGGGGCGCAAAAGCTGGGCACCCGCTTCAAGGTGCGCGGCTACCCGACCATGATTTTGTTCAACAGCGACGGCAACGAGCTGATGCGCATTCCCGGTGAAGTCGATGCCGCCAAATATATGGAGCTGCTCGATCTGGGTCTGGCAAGCAACGCCACCATCAAGCAGTCGCTGACCCAGGCGCTCAGTGGGGCCGAGCTCACACCCGCGTCCTGGCGCTTGCTGGCTTACTACTCCTGGGATCAGGATCAGGCACAACTGGTTCCCAAGGACAAGCTGGCCAGCACGCTGGCGCAGCTCGCGCGTGCTTGCCCATCGGCGCAACGCGAAACCGCCAACCGGCTGTTTTTGAGAGCCATCGTTGCGCGCGCTCAAAGCAAAGCTGCTGCGCCCGATGCCGCTGCCAGTCTGGCCCACCTAAAGCTGGTTTTGTCCGATCCGGTGCAGACACGCGAAAGCGCCGACGTGCTGATCAACTACCCGACAGAACTGCTGGCTGCAGCCGGTCCAGCCCGCAGTCCCGAGCATTCGGCATTGCTGCTTGACTTCAACGCCGCGCTCGATCGCTTGCATGCCGATACCAGCCTGTCGCAGTCGGACCGGCTGGGCGCCATTGGTGCCAAAGTGGTGCTGGCCAAACTGGCGCTGCCCAAGTCAGCCACGCTGGCGCCAGAATTGGTGGCGCAGGCACGCCAGGCTGCGGCCGACGCGCAGCGACTCAGTGTCACGGCGCATGAGCGCCAGGCCATCGTTCCCAACGCTGCCGATCTGCTCAGTGAAGTCGGCCTGCTCGACGAATCCGACACCATGCTCAAAGCCGAATTGCCAACGGCGCTTTCGCCCTACTACCACATGCTGGTGCTGGCAGCCAACGCCAAGGCGCGTGGCGACAAGGCGGGCAGTCTGGACTGGTCGGAGAAAGCCTGGCACGCCGCACAGGGACCGGCCACGCGCCTGCAATGGGGCAGCGCGCACGTCAAGCGCTTGATCGAACTCGCGCCGCGGGATGCAGCGCGCATTGAGAAGGCGGCCAGCGACGTGCTGGCCGAGCTCGATGCCACAGCTGAGACTTTTTACGAACGCAACCGGCGTGGGCTGGAGAAAATGGCGCTGCAACTCAAGTCGTGGGACCAACGAGGTCAGCACGCCCCGACGCTCAAACGGCTGGCACAGCAGCTCGCGGGCGTGTGTGGCAAACTTAGCGCCGATGACGATGCGCGCCAAGCGTGTTCCGGCGTTTTCAAAAGCGCCTCTGCCAAAACCTGATCACCTATGAACTATCCGGTCATTTTTACCCTTGCCCTGGCACTGAGCCTGAGCGCTTGCAGCAAGGTCGCACCCAACGCCAGCAGCGCCAAACCGACGCTGCTGGTCGCCGCACACGACGTGTTCACTTTGCAACCCGGCAGCCTGACTTCCGGGCCGACCATCACTGGCAGCATCGAGCCCGAACGCCGCGCCGACTTGCGCGCTGAAGTGCCGGCCGTGGTGTTGCAAGTGCTCAAGGACAATGGCGACAAGGTCCGGCGCGGCGAATTGCTGGTGCGCCTGGACGATACGGCGATACGCGAGAACCTGGCTTCGGCGCAGGAAGCGGTGCGCGCTGCCAGCCTGTCTTTTGACCAGAGCGGCCGCGTGTGGCAGCGGCTCAGGACGCTGCGCGAATCGGGCATGGCATCGGTGCAGCAACTCGAAGACGCGCAAGCGCGTGAGGACGCGGCACGCAGCGAACTCTCCGCTGCCAAAGCCCGCGTCGTGCAGGCGCGCCAGCAACTCGAGCGCACGCTGGCACGCGCACCGTTTGACGGCGTGGTCAGCGAGCGCAAGGTGTCGGTCGGTGACACCACCCAGATCGGCAAGGAACTGCTCAAGGTGATGGATCCGGCCAGCTTGCGCTTTGAGGGCCGCGTGTCAGCGGATGCCGTCGGGCAGATCAAGCCTGGCCAGGCCGTCCACTTTCAGGTGAGCGGCTCTGGCGCTCAGGAATTCAGCGGCACTGTCAAGCGCATCAACCCGGCTGCCAACGCCACCACCGGGCAAATTGAAGTGCTGGTTGGTTTTGCCGACAGCCACCGACTGCAACTGGCCGGTCTGTATGCCGAAGGGCATATTGAGGCCAGCGCTCGCCCCACTTTGATGTTGCCGGCACTGGTGCTGGCACGCGAGGGCGACAAGGCTTTTGTCTGGCGCTTGAGCCAATCCCGACTGCAAAAGGTTGCCGTGCTGTTGGGCCAGCGTGACCTGCGCAGCGGCGACTACGTGGCGCTGGGTGGCGTGAACGCCGGCGACTTGTTGCTTCGCAATCCCGGCCCCAGCCTCAAGGATGGCCAGCCAGTGCAATTGGCAGGCGCGGGACAATAAGAATGTTTTTGTCTGATTTCAGCATTCGCCGCCCGGTGGCGATGGTGGTCATCATCATTGGCTTGATGGCAGTGGGGCTGCTGGCGCTGAACAAGCTGCGCGTCAACCAGATACCCGATGTGGAAATGCCGGTGCTGGTGGTGAACATGCCCTATCCCGGCGCTTCGCCCGAAAGTGTCGAGCGCGAAATCATCAACCGGGTTGAAAAATCGCTGCAAAGCATCAGCGGCGTGTACCAGATTCGCGCCACCGCCAGCGAGAGCAACGCCAGCATCGTGATTTTGTTCAACTTCAAGAAGAACATGATCGAAGCCTCGGACGAGGTGCGCAATGCCATCGCCGCGGTGCGCTACAAGCTGCCGGTGGAAATGCGCGAGCCGGTGCTGGTGCGCATTGATCCGTCGGCGCAGCCCATCATGCAGCTGGCCTTGTCCTCGAACAACTTGAACCACGGTGAAATTTCGCGCCTGGCCGAAGACGACCTGGCCAACCGCTTTCGCGCCATCGAGGGCGTTGCCGTGGTCAACATCAACGGCTCGCTGCGCCGCGAGCTCAGCGTGCTGCTGCGCTCGGAAAAAATGCGCCAGTACCACGTCTCGGTGGCCGAAGTCGCGGCGGCGCTGCGCAACCAGAACACCACCGCTCCGGTCGGCCGCATCAAAGGGCCACTCGATGAGCAAAGCATTCGGCTGGTGGGGCGCCTTGAATCGCCGGCCGAGTTCGAGCAAATCGTGCTTCGCCGCCGCGGCGCGGACGTGGTGCGATTGGGGCAGGTCGCCAGCATCACCGACGGCTACGCCGAACTGTCGGGGTTCAGCGTTCGCAACGGCCACCCCAACGTCGGCATCAGCGTGGCGCGATCGCGCGAAGCCAGCACGGTGGCGGTGGCAGCCAAAGTGCGTGAGCTGATGCGCGACATCAACAAGACCTTGCCCAAGGGCACACAGCTCGAAGTGACGCGCGACGGCGGCGAAGAAGCGCAGAGCAACCTCAACAATGTCATTGAGTCGCTGCTGTTTGGTGCCGTGCTGACCATCTTCGTGGTCTATGTGTTCCTGAACTCCTGGCGCTCGACCTTGATCACGGCGCTGAGTTTGCCGACTTCGGTGATTGCCGCATTCATTGCCGTCTGGCTGAGCGGCTTTACCCTCAATTTCATGACGCTGCTGGGACTGTCGCTGGCAATCGGTGTGCTGATTGACGATGCCATTGTGGTGCGCGAGAACATCGTGCGCCACATGGCCAGCGGCGAAGACCGGCGCAGCGCTGCCAGCCACGGCACACAGGAGATCGGTCTGGCGGTGGCCGCCACCACTTTTTCTATCATCGCCGTGTTCATCCCGGTAGCGTTCATGGGCGGCGGTGCGGGCGAGTGGTTCCGACCGTTTGCCCTGACCGTGGCCAGTTCGGTGCTGGTGAGTCTGTTCATCTCTTTTACGCTGGACCCGATGCTGTCGGCCTATTGGGGCGACCCGGTGGCACTGGGCGGCCAGCAGCGCCACGCCGTCGGTGCGCTGCTGGAGCGTTTCAACAACTGGTTTAACCGGCAGGCCAACGGCTACGGTCTGGTGATCTCCTGGGCGCTCAGGCATCGGCGCTCGATGGCCTTCATTGCCGTATTCAGCCTGATTGCGGCGCTCGGTCTGCACGCCAAATTTGGCGGTTCGAGCTTTCTGCCCACGTCGGACGAGGGCACGCTGGCGATCGAAGTGCGCACGCCCTCGAGCGCCAGTCTGGAGTTGGCGCGGCTCAAAGTCGAGCAAGCCGCCACGCTGGCGCGCACCTTGCCAGAGACGCTCGCCACCAACAGCAACATCAACGCCGCTGGCGGTCGCATCTACGTCGATATCGGCAAGAGCACACAGCGCAAGCGCAGCGCGCAAACCATTGCCGCCGACTTGCGCTTGCAGATGGCGCGTCTGGTGGGCGCCGAGTACGTGGTGCTGGACGACCTGAACAACGGCACGCGCAAGCCGGTGCAAATCCAGTTTTCCGGCCCCGATGCGCGCCAGTTGATTCGCATTGCCAACGCCTTCATGGAGCAACTGCGCCACGTTGCGGGAGCGGTGGATATTGGGCTGTCAGAACTTGAGCCCAAGGACGAATTGCAGATCGAGCTCAAACGCGGCTTGGCCAATTCGCTGGGCATTTCAGTGGCCGACGCGGCACAAACGCTGCGCGTGGCTTTTGCTGGCGTTGAACTGGGCGACTGGGTGGACCCCACCGGCGAAGCGCGCGACGTGGCGCTGCGACTACACCCCGACGACCGGCGCACCGCCGACAACATCGAGACCTTGCCAATGGCGATCAGTGGCAGCGACCAGAGCGTTGCGCTGGGTCAGGTTGCCACCCTGACGATGGGCAAAGGCCCGGCAAAAATCGAGCACCAGGATGGCAAACGCATGATGGCGGTGTCAGCCAACGTGCAGGGCCGCTCGGCCGGTGAAGTCACCAGCGATGCCATGAAGCTGGCCAAGGCGATCGAGTTTCCCAGCGGCTATGGCATTGAGCTGGGGGGCTCGGCGCGCGACCAGAAAGAGTTGTTTACCGAAATGGCGATCGCGCTGGTGATGGGCATTGGCCTGATGTACTTGATTCTGGTGGTGCAGTTCGGCTCCTTCACCGCGCCGCTGGCAGTCATGCTCTCCTTGCCGCTGAGTTTGATCGGTGTCGTCATCAGCCTGCTGCTCACCGGCGGCACCCTGAACCTGATGAGCTTTATCGGTGTCATCATGCTGATGGGGCTGGTGGCCAAAAATGCCATCCTGTTGCTGGACTGCGCGCGCAAGGAAGAAGCGCTTGGCACCGCGCGTGAAGCGGCTTTGATGCACGCCGGGCGACTGCGCTTGCGACCGATTCTGATGACCACCTTTGCGCTGATCGCCGGCATGCTGCCGGTGGCCATCGGGCTGGGCGAAGGCGGCGAATTCTACCGTCCGCTGGCGGTGGCCATCATCGGCGGCACCGTCACTTCCACGCTCCTGACGCTGCTGGTGGTGCCGACTTTTTACGACAGCATCGAAATCACGCGCGATCGTGCGATTGCCAAGTTTCATCAACGCGCCGTGCAAGGCAACGCCTTTGTGGCTTTTGTCCTGACGCTGCTTGAGGCGCTGCTGGCGCTGTTGCTGCTGCGTTGGATTTACCGCCAGCTCCAGGCCGCGCTGCGGTGGTTGATGCAGCGCGGCGTGACCACCGTCTGAAGCGCCGGTGCCAAATGTGAGGCGACCAATTGACGGGCAATGACCTCGCTGTTTCGGAACCCCGGCAATTTGATACTGCTAAACTCAACCCAGTCAACAACCTTTGACCCCGTGGCCCCTGAAACCTCATCTTCCACCATCAACCTGGGCGCCTTGCGCCTGGATGATGCGCGTGCGCTGCTCGAGCACGACGTGTCGGGCAAACTCCCCGCCAAGGAAGCTTCAGGGACAGCATTTTTGCAAGCGCTGATCGACAAACTGTGTGAGCTCTCGCTCAAAGACCCGCTCACCGGCCTGGCCAATCGGCGCCAGTTCCACAATGTGCTCAATCGTGAAATCGATTGCGTTGCACGCTCAGGTGAATCAGCCTTGCTGCTGATGCTCGACATCGATCATTTCAAAGCGGTCAACGACACCTATGGCCACCCGGCCGGTGATCTGGTACTGCAGGCCATCGCCAAGTGTTTGAGCTTGTGCGTGCGCCCGATGGACACCGTGGTGCGTTACGGCGGCGAGGAATTTGCCGCCATTTTGCCTAACTGCCCAGCCTCCTATGGCAAGGTTGTGGCTGAGCGCATCCGCGAATCAGTGGCTGCGCTGGCCATTGTGGTGTCACCGCAAATGACCATCAAGGTGACAGTCAGCATTGGCGGTGCCTACGCCCCCGAATGGGTGCGCTCAACTGCATCGCTGTGGACCAATCGAGCTGATCTACAACTCTACCGTGCCAAGGAACAGGGCCGCAACCGGGTTTTTATCGATCAGCAACCTGAAATAGCGGTCAGCGCGGAAGAAAAAAGTCTGCTCTTTGGCCATCTCCTGACAGGCGATCCGTCATGGGTTCGAGACCACGTCGACAGTAGCGCCAGTCCGGCCGATGAAGCAGCAACCAAAGGGGTGAACTGACTATGAGCGATGTCCAGAATGCGACACCGGCAGCCGCTGCGGCAATCGATGTGCCACTCAAGCCATTGGGCAAGGTACTGGCCGTCACCAGCGGCAAGGGTGGTGTCGGCAAGACTTTCGTGTCGGCCAATCTGGCCGCCGCGCTGGCCAAACGCGGACACCGCGTACTGGTGCTCGATGCCGACCTGGGCCTGGCCAATCTCGACGTGGTGCTCAACCTGTACCCCAAGGTCACGTTGCACGATGTGTTTACCGGCAAGGCCAAACTCGAAGAAGCCATCATTCGCGCGCCGGGCGGTTTTTCGGTGCTGCTGGCCGGCTCGGGAATGGTGGAGTATTCGCGTCTGACACCCGAAGTGCGCGATGATTTTCTCAAAATCATCAGCAGCCTGATTCCGCACTATGACGTTGTGCTGCTCGATACCGGTGCCGGTATTTCCGATGTGGTTTTGTTTGCCGTCTCGCTGGCCTCCGAGGTGCTGGTGGTCGCCACCCCGGAGCCGACCTCGCTGACCGATGCCTACGCCACCATCAAGGTGCTGGTGAGTCAGCAAAAGAGGCAAACCGTGCGCATGGTGATCAACCAGACCGTCCGTCTGGGCGACGGTCGGGCGATTACGGCACAGTTGCAGCAGGTGCTGGATCGTTTCGTGCGAACCGAATCTGGCCGCGCGCTGCAACTGATCCACCTGGGTGACATCCCGGCCGACAACGCCGTGCGCCAGGCGGTGATGCGTCGCCAACTGTTGCTGCAAACCATGCCCGGCTGTCAAGCCGCGCTGGCCATCGCGCAATTGGCCAGCAAGCTCGAAGACAGCATCATCAAGCGGCCCGCCTGAGCGCCTGCGCTGGCGTGCGCCAATCAGACCATCACGCCTGCTTTGGAATCAGCGCCAGGAATTCGTGGCGCAAGTTGGCATTGTTGAGAAAGCTGCCGCGCATGACCGAATTGATCATTTTGCTGTCGAGGTCTTTGACACCGCGCCAGCTCATGCAGAAGTGGCTGGCTTCCATTACGATGGCCAAACCATCGGGTCTGGTCTTTTCCTCTATCAGGTCGGCCAACTGGATAATGGCTTCTTCCTGAATCTGCGGCCGCCCCATGATCCACTCAGCCAGTCGCGCATACTTTGACAGGCCGATCACATTGGTGTGCTGGTTGGGAAGCACCCCCATCCAGACCTTGCCAATGATGGGACAGAAGTGGTGGCTACAAGCACTGCGCACCGTGATCGGACCGACGATCATCAATTCGTTGAGGTGTCCGGCGTTAGGAAATTCAGTCATTGGCGGTGGCGCAACGTAACGCCCCCGGAACACCTCGCTGAGGTACATTTTGGCCACCCGGCGCGCGGTTTGACCGGTGTTATGGTCGTGCTCGGTGTCTATCACCAGGCTCTCAAGCACCGCCTTGAACTTGTCCTGCACTTCATCGATCAGCAGGTCAAGCTCACCCGGCTCGATAAAGGCGGCAATGTTGTCGTTGGCGTGAAAGCGTTGGCCGGCCTGTTCAATACGCTGGCGGATTCTGACCGACACCGCCGGCGCGGCTTCAGCGACCGGTCGGCTGCCGTGGTTCTGTTTTTTGACTGACATGCGGGAATGGTACCAGCCTTTTTCGGCAGCCGTGGGGCACTCGACCTGGCTGCAAGCATCAGTAGCGCAGCCCGTTGACCAGCAACGCCAGCCGCACCAGTGTCAAGGCCGCGCGGTCAAGCCAGCGCTGTCGCCAGGGCCGGTTCAGATAAGCCACCGGGTCAACCCGAACACCGCCACTGACCATCGCCTGCTCCAGCCGCTGGTGCAGGTCTTGTGCAAACGCACCGTCATCGACCACCACATTGGCTTCACGTGCCAGCAGCAGGCTCAACGGATCGAGGTTGGATGAGCCCACGGTGGCCCAGCGGCCATCAATGACCGCCACTTTGGCGTGCAGAAAACTTGCCGCGTACTCGTGAATTTCGACTCCCGCCGCCAACAAAGCGCCGTACACCGGTCGCACGGCGTGGTACTGCATGAAATATTCGTAGCGTCCCTGTAGCAACAAACGCACCCGCACACCGCGTTGCGCGGCGTGGATCAGCGCTTTGCGCAGCTTTCGACCGGGCAGGAAATAGGCGTTGGCAATGATGATTTCACTGTGCGCGGTGCCGATCAACTGGCGGTAGGCGCGCTCGATGCGAAAGCGGTTACGCAAGTTGTCGCGCAGCACCAGCTCAGCATGGCAGCCGTTTACCTCCGCGCTGGTGCGAACGTTGTTGTCAACTTTGCCGACCGGCGCTTTGTGCACTGCGAGCGCCTCATGAAGGGCTTGCCAGGCGGCCTGAAAATCGCTTTGCCGCGCATCGCTGAGGGCCTGCGTGCGCCACCAAAAGCGCGCCAGCGTCAAGTGCACAGCCTGCACCAACGGGCCGGTGACGCGAACGGCAAAATCAAAGCGCGGCGCTGGCAGCGCGCCGTGGTTGAGGTCAACCAAATCGTCGAGCACATTGATGCCGCCGCAATACGCCACTTTGCCATCCACCACGCACAGTTTGCGATGCAGACGCCGCCAGCGACTGGGGATGAGCAGACCGAGCCGCCCCAGGGGTAAATAAATCCGCCACTGAATTCCGGCCGCATCAAAGCGCTGCGCCCACTGTGCCTCCAGCGTTGGCGTTCCCACGCCGTCCATCACCAGATAGACCGCCACGCCGCGACGCGCGGCGCGCTCCAGCGCCAGCGCCACCTGCGCTGCCGATGCGGCCAAATTAAAGATGTAGGTTTCCAGTCTGACTTCGACCAGGCTGTGGTCGATGTCGTGCAACAACGCAGCAAAAAATTCACCACAGCCCTGCAGCAGTTGCAGTTGATGATGCGCTCGGAGTTGCAACATGCCAGCCCAACCGTCAAGGCTTGAGTTTGGGCAGGGCAAACTCTGCCAGCAGCGGCAAATGGTCTGACATGCGCCACCAGTTGCGCCCGCGCGGCACCTGCACGCCCAGCGGTCGCAGGCCGCGGGCAAAAACATTGTCGAGTTGCACCAGCGGCAGGCGCGAAGGAAAGGTGCGGTGCTTGCGGCTTTCAAATGCCAAAATATCAAGGTCAGACAGAGAGCGTTCAACCAGACTGCCCCACTCGTTGAAATCGCCCGCCACCAGCAACGGCGCGGCGGCCGGCACCTCGCGTTCGATAAAGCAGCGCAACTGCGTCATCTGGTGCGCGCGGCTGACCGGAATCAGCCCCAGGTGCACCACCACCACGTGCACCGACTGGTGGTGCAACAAGATCTCAACGTGCAGCAGGCCACGCTGCTCGAAGCGGTGATCGGAAATATCGTGCTGCTGATGCGCCAGCACCGGCCAGCGCGACAACAAGGCATTGCCATGCTCGCCATGACGGGTGATGGCGTTCGAGACATACACCGCCTGGTAGCCGTGCGGCGCCAGAAAATCCGCCTGCCCCACCTCGGGCCAACGCGCGAAGTGCTGCTCTTCACGCCGGTTCATGGCGCGCACCTCCTGCAAACAGACGATATCGGCATCAAATTGCTCCACCGCCAGGCGCAGATTGTGAATTTCCAGCCGCCGCCGCGGACCCATCCCCTGCACCCCCTTGTGGATGTTGTAGGTAGCGATGCGAACGCTATTCACGTCCCGGCTCCGGATCGAGAAATCTTGGCAGCAGCAGACAGGCTTCGGCGTTGGACGGCGAATAACACGCCGCTGCCGCTTCGCGGTACGCCAACCAGCGCCAGGCAGTGTGTTCGCGCGGACTCAAGCGTACCGGCGTCCCGGCATCGACCCGCAGGCCGAATAGATGCTCGGTGTTGCGCGTCACCCCAGGCGCATAGCGGTAGCGCCAACACGGGTAAATGTCATAGACGTTTTCAAGCTGCCAGTCGCGCAGGCAGTGTTCTAACGGTGTGCCGGTGCCACAATCAATGCCGGTTTCCTCCACCACCTCGCGTACCGCGGTTTGCCGGAACGTTTCGGCCAGTGAGCTTTTGCTGCCGGTGACCGATTGCCAGAAATCTGGCGCGTCGGTGCGCTTGATCAGCAGCACATCGAGCGCTGGCGTGTAGATCAGCACCAGCACGGATTCGGGGATTTTGTAGCCTGCCACAGTTCCCCCTGCCACAGGCTCAGGTGAGCGTGTCTGGCGTTCGCAGCCGTATGTGCAACTCGCGCAACTGCTTCTCGTCCACCGTTGACGGTGCTTGCGTCAGCAGGCATTGGGCACGCTGCGTCTTGGGAAAAGCAATCACGTCGCGGATCGACTCGGCACCGGTCATCAAAGTGATGATGCGGTCCAGCCCAAAAGCCAGGCCGCCGTGCGGCGGCGCGCCGTACTGCAAGGCATCGAGCAGAAAACCGAACTTGTCTTGCGCTTCGGCGGGCGTGATTTTGAGCGCGTCGAAAACTTTTTGCTGCACGTCGGCGCGGTGGATACGCACCGAGCCGCCGCCCATTTCCCAGCCATTGAGTACCATGTCATAACCCTGCGACAAGCACTGCTCGGGCGCGCTCACCATCAGGTCTTCATGGCCCGGCTTGGGTGCCGTAAACGGGTGGTGCACTGCCATGTAGCGCTGTGACTCCTCGTCGTACTCGAACATCGGGAAATCGACCACCCACAGCGCGCGCCAGCCGCTCTCGAACAAGCCATTCTTCTTGCCAAACTCGCTTTGTCCGATCTTGACGCGCAAACCACCCAGCGCATCGTTGACGATCTTGGCCTTGTCAGCGCCGAAGAAAATCAGATCGCCGTTCTGGGCACCGGTGCGCTTGAGAATTTCCGCCAGCGCCTTGTCGTGCAGGTTCTTGACGATGGGCGACTGCAGACCGCTCCAGCGCGCGCCCTTGTCACCCGCGCCAGCGCCGCTGTCATTGACCTTGATGTAGGCCAGACCCTTGGCACCATAAATTTTGACAAACTCGCCGTAGCCATCAATTTCACTGCGTGCCAGGCCGCCAGTCTCGGCCGCGCCGCCGGGAACGCGCAAGCCGACCACGCGACCGCCTTTCATGTTGGCCGCACCGGAGAACACCTTGAAATCAACATCGGTCATGACATCGGTCAGTTCGGTCAGTTCCAGCTTGATGCGCAAATCAGGCTTGTCCGAGCCGTAGCGGTGCATCGCTTCGGAGTAAGTCATCACCGGGAACTCGCCCAGATCGACGTTGATGGTGTTCTTGAAAACGCTGACGATCATCCGCTGGAACAGGTCGCGGATTTCCTGCTCGCTCAAAAACGAGGTCTCAATATCGATCTGCGTGAATTCGGGCTGCCGGTCAGCGCGCAAATCCTCGTCCCGGAAGCACTTGGTGATCTGGTAGTAACGGTCAAAACCGGCCACCATCAACAGTTGCTTGAAAAGCTGGGGGCTTTGTGGCAAGGCAAAAAAGTGCCCGGCATGCACGCGGCTCGGCACCAGGTAGTCACGCGCGCCCTCGGGTGTCGATTTGCCCAGCATCGGCGTTTCAATATCGATGAAGCCGTTGGTATCGAGAAACTTGCGCACTTCCATCGCCACCCGGTAGCGCAACATCAGGTTGTTTTGCATATAGGGCCGGCGCAAATCAAGCACGCGGTGCGTCAGGCGCGTGGTCTCGCTCAGGTTTTCATCGTCGAGCTGGAACGGCGGCGTGACCGACGCATTGAGCACCACCAATTCGTGGCACAGCACTTCAATTCTTCCACTCTTGATGCTTTCGTTGACGGTACCGTCCGGGCGTGGCCGCACCAGCCCCACGACCTGAATGCAGAATTCGTTGCGCAGGCCTTCGGCCAACTTGAACATCTCGGCCCGGTCGGGGTCGCACACCACCTGCACAAAACCCTCACGATCGCGCACATCGACGAAGATCACGCCACCGTGATCACGGCGGCGATTGACCCAACCGCACAGGGTGACGTTTTGGCCCAGCAGGTTTTCAGTGACCAGACCGCAATAATGGGAACGCATCGCCATAACAAAACTTTCAAAGCCACCACTGACGGTGACGCAGGTTAATGAAAATAAAACAATTTACGTTGGGACTGCGACCGCTGTCGGCGCGACTGCCCCCATCGAGATCAGATAAGTCAGCGCCTCATCCACGCTCATGTCGAGCTCGATCACCTCGCTGCGCGGCAGCAACAAGAAGAAGCCGCTGGTCGGGTTGGGTGTGGTCGGCACATAAACGCTGATGTAATCCGCACCCACACAGGCTGCCACCTGGCCACTGGGAGTACCGGTCAAAAACGCAATCGTCCAGACACCAGTGCGCGGGTACTGCACCAGCATGGCTTTGCGAAAAGCATTGCCCGTGCTGGAAAAAAGCGTGTCAGATACTTTCTTGACGCTGTTGTAAATGGATTTGACGACCGGAATGTGGTTGATCACGCGATCCCATTGCGCCATCCACCAGCGACCGGCAACGTTGGACACCAGCGCGCCGGTCAGCAACAGGGCGGAAAACACCAGCACCACGCCCAGGCCCGGAATGTGCCGCAACGGCTCGATGAAGGAACCCGACGCATTCGGCAGCACCGCTGACAAAGCACTCAACAGCCCGCCAAAAATGGCATCGAGCAAACCCACCAGCCACATCAATACCCAAAAAGTGAAGGCCAGTGGCAGCCAAGCCAGCAACCCGGTCAGAAGATACTTTTTGATAGGCACGAATAATCCTGTGGCTCTGTGCGCCAGCTCAGTGGCAAGTGCAGGATGCGCCACACGCCCCCGTCGACCCGGTGCTGGCGGTCGTCGTTGCCGCTGGTGATGCGGTGGCGCTGGCCGGTTTGTCAGCGCTGTCCGTCGGCTTGGATGCCGCGCTGGCGCCCGCACTTGATGCGTCTTTGAAATCGGTGGCGTACCAGCCCGAGCCTTTGAGTTGAAACCCGGCTGTGGTGAGTTGCTTTTTGAAAGCTGCCACGCCACAGCTTGGACATTGCGTCAGCGGTGCGTCGGAAATCTTTTGCAACACGTCCTTGGCGAAGCCACAGGAATCACATTTGTAAACGTAAATGGGCATGACTTTAGGATTCGGATTTCAAGTGGCAAAGCGCTGGCGGACACTGAAACTTTTCAGCCTCGCTGCGCCTAACGATCCGGGTGGAGTTTGGCCTGAATTATAAAGCGCCGCTGTCGCGCTAAAAACCGCGCCAGCGCCACAGCGTCTGCATTGCCAGCAGGCCCAACGCAAAGCCCAGCGCTGCGTACAGCAAAATTTGCAAGCGCGTGGTGAGACGCTTTTGCTCGGCCAGCAGCAGTTCCAGCGCCTGCCGCGATGAACCACCTTCGCGCTGTAGAAAATCATGCAGCAAGCGCGGCAATTCGGGCAACAACTTGGCGTACAGCGGTGCCTCGTTGCGAAATTGGCTGATCATTTTCTTCGGTCCCACCTGGTCGAGCATCCAGCCCTCCAAAAACGGCTTGGCGGTGTTCCACAAATCGAGTTCCGGATCGAGCTGGCGCCCCAGGCCCTCGATGTTGAGCAGCGTTTTTTGCAGCAGCACCAGTTGCGGCTGAATCTCCACCTGGAAGCGGCGCGAAGTCTGAAACAGACGCATCAGCACCACGCCAAGTGAAAAATCCTTCAGCGGCCGGTCAAAATACGGCTCACACACCGAGCGGATCGCCGATTCGAGCTCATCGACGCGCGTGCTCGAGGGCACCCAGCCGGACTCGATGTGCAGCTCGGCCACACGCTTGTAGTCGCGGCGGAAAAAGGCGGTGAAATTCTGCGCCAGGTAATCTTTGTCGGAGGCCGACAAAGTGCCAATAATGCCAAAGTCGAGCGAGATGTAGCGCCCGAACGTGGCGGGCTCGATGCTGACCTGAATATTGCCCGGATGCATATCGGCGTGGAAAAAACCGTCACAAAACACCTGGGTAAAAAAGATTGTCACGCCGTCGCGAGCCAGCTTGGGGATATCGACACCGGCAGCACGCAGACGGCCCACCTGGCTGACCGGAACGCCTTGCATGCGCTCCATCACGATCACATCGTTGGCGCAATAATCCCAAAACATCTCCGGAATCAGCACCAGGTTCAAGCGCGCCATGTTGCGCCGCAACTGCGCTGCATTGGCAGCCTCACGAATCAAGTCGAGCTCATCGTGCAGGTACTTGTCGAACTCCGCCACCACTTCACGCGGCTTGAGTCGCTTGCCTACGTTGGAGAAGCCATCGACCCAGCCCGCCATCAGACGCATCAGGCTCAAGTCTTTTTCAATCGCTGCCAACATGCCCGGACGCAACACCTTGACTGCCACATCGCGCGCCCGACCATTGCGATCCTTGAGCACGGCAAAATGCACTTGCGCGATGGACGCGCTGGCCACCGGCTGCTGTTCAAACGAAACAAAAATATCGTCCAGCTTCTTGTTGAAAGCGCGCTCGATGCTGGCGACTGCCACCGCGCTGGGAAACGGCGGCACCTGATCTTGCAACAGCGCCAGCTCGTCGGCAATATCGAGCGGCAGCAGGTCGCGCCGGGTTGACAGCACCTGGCCAAATTTGACGAAAATCGGCCCCAGTCGCTCCAGCGTCTGGCGAATGCGCTGACCACGTGATCCATTGAAGCTGCGTCCCAGCGACAACACCCGGGCCAGGGCATCGAGCCCGGGGCGCTGAAAGCTGCGCAAAAACAAGTCGTCCAGACCAAAGCGCAACAGCACCCAGAAAATGAAAATGCCGCGCAGCAGCCGCCTCATGGCTGGGCCTTGTCTGCTGCGGCGGCGCTATCGCGCGCCACGAACCGGCGCAGCGCTGTGCCCACCTTGGCGCAAGTCTGAACCAAGGTATGCGCTGCGGCACCGCCGAGCAAACGCGCAAGGTCTTCTTCCAGATCCCAGCGCACATGGTCCACCAACCAGTTCACTTCCGCTGCCAGTTGCACATCGCCTTCAATGCGCACGCCGGGTTTTTCACCGGCAAGAATGGGTTTGAGCACCTGCCAGGCCGAATCGTCGGTCAGGCTCAACAGCAAATCGGGCCGGGCCTGCGCGTCAGCGCGGTCAAGCAGACCGGCCGGCGTGGCAAGCAATTTGACGCTGTAGCCACGCCATTGCAGCAAAACCACGCGACCTTTTTGCGCCGCCAGCCGACGCATCGCCTCACCCTCGCGTTGCAATACATGGTTGAGCAGCAACACAACACGTCGTTGGGCTTCTTCCATCAGCCAGGCTGGCGGCTGCAAAAACGGCGGCAGCGCAAGCCCGTGCCAGAAGTCTTCGAGCCATGAAAAAGGGGACTGTGTTGCCATAGTCCCCGATTATCCTGGATTCCTCAGTTGGACGCGCCCGAGTGGGCCGCTGGCGGCGTGTCCGGATAGACGCGACAACGCTGCGGGCTCATGCCCGCGAGGCGGAGCAACGACCCCGGGCGCGTTGCCAGTGGTTCAATCGGGTGTGTAGCGCTGTCATCCAAAAGGTGACCGCAATCGAAGCTGAAATAGTCGGAATTCATGCAGGGTTATGAAGACATCCAGCGGTCAACTGAGGAATCCAGGATTGTTCCCTGAATTTGGAAAAATTTGCGCGCTATTCCAGCGCCTGCACGCCCGCTACCAACCAGCCGCCGTGACCGCTCTTGGGCTTGACCATGTTCCAGACCTCGCGAAACGGCCGCGCACCTGCCGACGGCTCCTCGCGGATCATGCCGGAGAATTCGACGCTGGCCAAATAGTCCTCGGGGCCGTCCTCGATGCCCAGCAGTTGTGCTTCAACCATCAACACTTCGGTCTGGTTGACAGCACCCGTGCCGCTGGCTGGGCGTTCGGCCAACTGGGACTGGATTTCCTTGAGCATGGCATCGGTCGTCATCAAGCGCAGCGCCGCCATGTCGGCTTTGTCCCAGGCTGATTGCAGCAAAACAAAGTTTGCCTTGGCAGACTTGACAAACCCTTCGCTATCAAAACCCGCCGGAATGCCCCAGCTCTGCGAGCCGCTCAAACCCGAACCAATGATGGAGCCGCTGGCCTGATTGCCCTCAAATGCCGCCCCTGGCCGCTCCCACGGCCGCGCCGAAGCATCGTTGCCAACATTTTCCGGCTTGTAACTGCCCGGCATCGGCACCACCTCGGCGTTGCCCGGGCCCTGGTAGGCAAACGCCGGTTTGCCGGTCGCAGCCGACGCTGCCGCCTGTCGCGAGCGCAGAAACCAGCCCACCAGCAGCATCACACCCAAGCCCAGCAGGGCAAACGTCATCACCTGCCCTAAAGCACCGCCCATGCCCATCGAGTTGGCCAGCCAGGCCAGGCCCAGGCCAGCGGCCAGACCACCCAGCATCGCGCCCCATGGACGCTTGGGCGCAGGCGCAGGCGCGGCGGGGGCCGGTGCCGTGGGTCGCGCACCCTGCGCCGGCGCTGCTTGGCGCTGTGTGACGTTGCTGGACTGGCGCCCCATTGAGCGGCCACCGCCAAAACGCGCGGCATCGGCGTTGACCGAGGCCAGCGCCAGCATCAGAGTCAGGATCAAAGTAAAAATTTTCATGTCATCCCCAAAAAATGAATCATCAACATGCGCCCACTTCACTCAAATGCAAGGCCCGCCGCTCAGCACTTGATTCCCACGTGCAACGCCACCACACCGGCGCTGAGATTGTGATAGTCCACATGGCCAAAACCGCTTTCCTGCATCATGCGTTTGAGTTGCTCCTGCCCCGGATGCATTCTGATCGACTCCGCCAGGTAGCGGTAACTGTCTTCGTCGGCCGCCACCCAGCGACCCAACTTGGGTAACACTTTGAATGAATACCAGTCGTAAATTTTCTCCAGCGGTGGCGCCACCTTGGAGAACTCGAGCACCAACAACTTGCCCATCGGTTTGAGCACCCGGTTCATCTCACGCAGCGCCTGATCCTTGTGCGTCATGTTGCGCAAACCAAAAGCGACGCTGACAACATCGAAATGCTGGTCGGGGAAACACAGTTTTTCAGCATCGCACACCACCGTCGGCAACACCACACCAGCGTCGAGCAGGCGATCGCGCCCAACGCGCAGCATCGCCTCGTTGATGTCGGTGTGCACCACCTGTCCGCTGCGCCCGACTTTTTTGCTGAACGCCAACGCCAGATCGCCCGTGCCACCGGCGATATCGAGCACCTGAAACCCGGGCTGGATGTCGGCCAGCAGCACCGTGTAGGCTTTCCAGGCCCGATGCAAGCCGGCCGACATTAAATCGTTCATGACATCGTACTTGGCTGCCACCGAATCAAAAACGCCACGCACGCGCTTGGCTTTTTCGCTCTCTTCAACCGTCGTGTAACCAAAATGGGTGGTGGTCATGGCAGTGCTTTAGTGGCTATGACAAGCGCCGGTTTGCTTTTCGGGCATGGGGGTGTCGCGATCCACCCCGGCAGCGGCGAGCTGCGCTTCGTATTGGGCCCACAGGCGTTGCTGCTCGGAGCCTAAAAAGTAAAGGTATTCCCAGGAATACAGACCGCTGTCGTGGCCGTCGGAAAAAATCGGTTGCACCGCGTAGTTGCCAACCGGCTCGAGCGCCAGCAGATCGACTTCGCGCTTGCCGGTTTGCAGCACTTCCTGCCCTGGCCCATGGCCCTTGACTTCGGCCGAAGGCGAATAAACACGCAAAAACTCAAACGGCAAACGGAACGTGGCGCCGTCGGAGAAGCTGATCTCAAGCACGCGCGAGTGGCCGTGCACCGTCATGGCCTGCGGCGTGGGTGGGGTGGATTGTGAAGAAGTCATTTTTTTCATCTGGGTGGCAAAGGTATCACAAAGCCGGTCGCATTGCTGCCAGCCGGGTTCGAATGGCATTTTCCACACCCGCCAGCCGAGCCCACAGCAAGTCAGTGGCACGCGCATCAACGCCGCGCAAAGGTGCCGCCCACACGGGTGCCGGAAAGTGGCTGTCCCAGTCAAAGCGGGCGATCACGTGCCAGTGCAGATGCGCCACCACGTTGCCCAGCGCTGCCAGGTTAATCTTGGTCGGCTGCAACTGCTCGCGCAAGGTCTGCTCCACTTCGCACACTGCGCCCAGGCATAGCGTCCGATCGGACACACTTAGGTCGGAAAACTCCGCCACGTGCGCCGTCCAGACGACGCGGTAAAACGCCGGGAAACCGGCCTCGTCGGCGCGAATGACGCGAAATTTTTCGCCCTGAAACACCAGCGTGCCACCCACGTCACGGCACAATGGGCAAGCGCTCACCGCAACCAGGCTCATACCAGCACCCGCTCAATGCCACCGTTATTGGCTGACTTGACGTAATCAGGCATCCAGTTTTCGCCGAGAAGCTGGCGCGCCATCTCGACGACGATGTAGTCTGCTTGCAACAAGCCGCTGTTGAGATCTTCACCAAAACGGCTCAGCCCCTGCAAACAGGCCGGGCAGGAAGTCAGAATCCTGACGTTGTCCTTGGCCCCCAACAAGCCCTGCGAACGCAACTGCGCTTCACCTTTGAGAATTTCTTCTTCTTTGCGAAAGCGCACCTGGGTGGCGATGTCAGGCCGCGTCAGGGCCAGCGTACCAGCCTCGCCGCAGCAACGATCGGATTGAATCACCTGGCCTCCGAGCAAGGCTTTGACCGTCTTGAGCGGCTCCTGCAACTTCATCGGACTGTGACACGGATCATGGAACAAGAACGCGCCCGCATTGGGCAGGGTGATGCCTTTTTCCAGCAGGTATTCATGGATGTCGATGATGCGGCTGCCGGGGAAAATCTTTTCAAACTGGTAGCCCTGCAACTGGTCATAACAGGTGCCACAGCTCACCACCACGGTCTTGATGTCGAGGTAGTTCAAGGTGTTGGCAACGCGGTGAAACAACACCCGGTTGTCGGTGATCATCTGCTCGGCCTTGGCAAACTGACCCGCACCGCGCTGCGGGTAACCGCAACACAGGTAGCCCGGTGGCAAAACGGCTTGAACCCCAGCGTGCCAAAGCATGGCTTGCGTCGCCAGACCGACCTGGCTAAAAAGTCGCTCGGAGCCACAACCCGGAAAATAAAACACGGCCTCCGTCTCGGCGCTTGTCGTTTGCGGGTTACGGATGATGGGAACGTAGGCCTTGTCTTCAATGTCGAGCAGCGCGCGCGCCGTTTGCTTGGGCAAACCACCCGGCATTTTCTTGTTGACAAAGTGAATCACCTGCTGCTTGATCGCTGCCACGCCCAACGATGCCGGTGGGGCGGCGGTTTGCCGGCGTGCCACCAGCTTGAGCAGGTCGGCTGCGAATCGCTGCGCCCGAATCGCCAGCTTGACCATGACCCAACGCGTCAGCCGAATCACTTCGGGCTTGCTGGCGTTGAGCATGAACATGGCAGCCCAGCCGGCCGGTCTGAAGCTCTTCTGCCCCATTTTGCGCAACAGGTTGCGCATGTTCATGGACACGTCGCCATAGTCGATGTCCACCGGACACGGTGTCAGGCATTTGTGGCACAGCGTGCAGTGTTCCGCCACATCCTCAAACTCCTGCCAGTGCTTGACCGACACGCCGCGGCGCGTTTGTTCCTCGTACAAAAACGCTTCCACCAGCAACGACGTGGCCAGAATCTTGTCGCGCGGGCTGTAGAGCAGATTGGCGCGCGGCACGTGGGTGGCACAGACCGCTTTGCACTTGCCGCAGCGCAGACAATCTTTCACGCTGGCAGCGATCGAGCCGATGTCGCTTTGCTGCATGATGAGCGACTCGTAGCCCATCAGACCAAAGCTGGGCGTGTAAGCGTTGGTCAGGTCGGCCGGCAACCAGTCCGTGCCGGTCGCCGGCCCGGCCAGGCCCTGGCGCAACAACTTGCCCTGATTGAAGCGACCTTGCGGATCCACCCGTTGCTTGTAATCGATGAACGGCTGCAACTCTTGGTCGGACAAGAATTCAAGCTTGGTGATGCCGATGCCGTGCTCGCCCGAAATCACCCCGCCCAGGTTGCGCGCCAGCGCCATGATGCGCCTGACGGCACCATGCGCGGCTTGCAGCATTTCATAGTCGTCGCTGTTGACGGGAATGTTGGAGTGCACATTGCCGTCGCCCGCGTGCATGTGCAGCGCAACCCAAACCCGGCCCTTGAGCACACGCTGATGGATGCCCTGGCACTCGCGCAGGATAGGCTCAAACGCCAGCCCAGCAAAAATTTGCTGTAGCGGCTGGTACAACTGGGTCTTCCAGCTGGCCCGCAAGGTGTGGTCCTGCAACTGCGCAAACAGCGCTCCCAGGTTCTGCCGCCAACCCTGCCACTGATCGCGCACCGCAGCGATCAACGCCAGTGCCTGCGCCACGCGGTCTTCCAGCAACTCGGCCGAGCTGACGATGCTGGCATCGTCGTGCTTGCCCAGTGGCAGGTTGCCACGGTTGAAAAATTTTTCCAACGCGTCGCACAGCGCAATTTTGTTGGCCAGACTGAGTTCGATGTTGATGCGCTCAATGCCGTCGGTGTACTCGGCCATGCGCGGCAACGGAATCACCACGTCTTCGTTAATCTTGAAGGCGTTGGTGTGTTTGCTGATGGCTGCGGTGCGCTTGCGATCGAGCCAGAACTTTTTGCGTGCCTCCGCACTGATGGCAATAAAACCTTCACCGCTGCGCGAGTTGGCGATGCGCACGACCTCGGACGTGGCGCGCGCCACGGCATCGGCATCGTCGCCAGCAATGTCGCCAAACAAGACCATTTTGGGCAAACCGCCGCGCTTGGATTTGGTGGCGTAGCCGACCGCTTTCAGGTAGCGGTCATCGAGGTGCTCCAGGCCGGCCAAAACAACGCCCGAGCGCTTTTGTTCAGCAAACATGAAGTCCTTGATCTCGACAATGCTGGGCACGGCACCGTGGGCATGGCCAAAGAACTCCAGGCAAACCGTTCGCGTGTGCCGCGGCATGCGGTGCACGATCCAGCGCGCGCTGGTGATCAGCCCGTCGCAGCCTTCTTTTTGAATGCCCGGCAGACCACTCAAAAATTTGTCGGTCACGTCCTTGCCCAGGCCCTCTTTGCGAAAGGTGCTGCCGGCAATGTCAAGGCGCTCGCTGCGAACCAGCGTCGTACCGTCTGCTTTGAAATACTTGAGCTCGAAACTGGCCAACTCCACATCGTGAATCTTGCCCAGGTTGTGGTTCAGGCGCGTGACTTCGAGCCACTGCGCCTGCGCTGTCACCATGCGCCAGCTCGCCAGGTTGTCCAGCGCCGTTCCCCACAAAACTGCTTTCTTGCCACCGGCGTTCATGGCGATATTTCCGCCAATGCACGACGCTTCGGCTGAAGTCGGGTCAACGGCAAAAACATAACCGGCACGCTCGGCCGCTTCTGACACGCGCTGCGTCACCACGCCAGCCTCGGTCCAGACGGTGGCCACTTGCTGCGCCAACCCCGGCAAGCGCAGCAGCTCAACCTCGCTCATGGCATCGAGCTTTTCAGTGTTGATGACCACGCTCTTCCAGCTTAGTGGAATCACACCGCCGGTGTAACCCGTGCCACCGCCACGCGGGATGATGGTCAAACCCAGTTCAATACAAGCCTTGACCAGCCCGGCCATCTCGGCTTCGCTGTCCGGTGTGAGCACCACAAACGGGTATTCAACCCGCCAGTCGGTGGCATCGGTGACGTGACTGACACGTGACAGGCCGTCGAACTTGATGTTGTCCCTGGCCGTCAGTTTGACCAACGCACGCTGGGTCTGGCGGCGCAGGGCGGCGGTTTCGACAAACGCCGCATCAAACCGTTGCACTGCCCGATGAGCCGATTGCAGAAGTTCACCCACGATCGCATCGCGTTGCGGGTCAAGTTCGGGCGAACGGCGCTTTTGTATCTCAGTCAAACGATGCTGCAAGGCCTGCACCAGCAGCGCGCGACGCTTGGGGTTGTCAAGCAAATCGTCTTGCAGATAGGGGTTGCGCTGCACCACCCAGATGTCGCCCAGCACCTCGTAGAGCATGCGCGCCGAACGACCGGTGCGGCGTTCCTGACGCAACTGATTGAGCCAATCCCAGGCACTCACACCGAGCAGGCGAATCACAATTTCGCGATCGGAAAACGAGGTGTAGTTGTAGGGAATCTCGCGTATGCGTGCCGCTGCCTGCGGCGCAGCCGAATCGGACACTGACATTAAGCTAGGCAAGCTGGGTGTGTTCATCAACAGAAGTGCGCATCGGCCCGTTGGACGGGTGACAGCCGGCAAACAATGCCGGCAACGCGGATGTGCGATGTTACCGCAGCGCAGCATGGTCGTGTCCGCACGGGGCATAAGCCAGACGCATGCCGGCAGTCGTGTTGCCCGGTAGATTCTCAACCCGACCTGAGGGAAACCCTGATGGCAACGCTGAAAAAACCTGCGTTTAATCAAGACTTGGGCAGATTGGTGCCTTTTGTCGCAAATCTTTCACATTTTTTTACTATGCTCAAACCCTAACTTGAAGGAAATCGCATGAAACTCAAAGTGGCAGCCGTTGCTTTAGCGGCATCTTTGGCACTGTCGGCACAAGCCGTGACCGAAGTGCAGTGGTGGCACTCGATGACCGCCGTCAACGGCGAATGGGTCAACGACCTGGCCAAGGATTTCAACGCCAGCCAGACCCAGTACAAAGTGATTCCCACCTACAAAGGCAAATACGACGAGTCGATGACCGCGGCAGTGGCCGCATTCCGGGCCGGCAATGCGCCCGATATTTTGCAGGTGTTTGAAGTCGGCACCGCCACCATGATGGCCAGCAAAGGTGCCATCGTACCGGTGGGCAAAGTGATGAAGGATGCCGGGCAGAAGTTCGACCCCAAAGCGTATATTTCAGCCGTGGGCGGTTATTACACGGCACCCAGTGGCGAGATGTTGAGCATGCCGTTCAACAGTTCCACCACGGTCTTCTACATCAACAAAGATGCTTTCAAGGCGGCCGGTCTCGACGCCAGCAAAGCCCCGACCAGTTGGCCTGAAGTGGCACTGGCAGCGGCCCAGCTCAAGGCCAGCGGTCACAAATGCCCGCTTACCATCGCCTGGCAGGGCTGGACGCAACTGGAAAGCTTTTCGGCATGGCACAACGTCGAATTCGCCACCAAGGGCAATGGTCTGGGCGGCATGGACGCGCGCATGAAAGTCAACTCACCGCTGCACGTGCGCCACATTGGCAACCTGGCCAACATGGCCAAACAAGGCCTGTTTGTCTATAAGGGTCGCGCCAACGTACCGGAAGCCACCTTCATCTCTGGCGAGTGCGCCATGATCACCACTTCGGCCGGGTTCTACGGCAACGTCAAGAAAAACGCGAAATTCAACTGGGCGCTGGCCACCCTGCCCTACTACCCGGACGTTCCTGGTGCGCCGCAAAACACCGTGATTGGTGGTGCCAGCCTGTGGGTGATGGCCGGCAAAAAACCTGAGGTCTATAAAGGCGTGGCGGCTTTCTTCAACTACATCTCCAGCCCGGCAGTGCAGTCGGCCAGCCACAAGCGCACCGGTTATCTGCCAATCACCACCGCCGCTTTCCAACTCACTGAAAAATCGGGGTTTTACAAAGCCAATCCAGGCACCGATGTCGCGGTGAACCAGATGATTCGCAAAGTCACCGACAAGTCGCGTGGCATCCGGCTGGGCAACTACGTGCAAATCCGCACCATCGAAGACGAGGAACTCGAACAGGTCTGGAACGGCAAGAAGAGCGCCAAGGAAGCGCTTGACAGCATCGTCAAACGCGGCAACGAGCTGTTGGAGCGGTTTGAGAAAGCCAACAAGAAGGGTTGATCCTTGGCCACCGAGAAGCGCGTTTTTTTCCGCGCGCGCTGGCTGCCCTGGGTGCTGATGGCACCCCAGGTGGCGGTGATTGCGGTGTTCTTTTTCTGGCCCGCGGCGCAGGCCTTGCTGCAATCGGTGCAGCAAACCAACGCTTTTGGCACCTCGATCGAGTGGGTCGGGCTGGAAAATTTCCGCCATCTCTGGCAAGACGAAACTTACCTGGCATCGTTTTACACCACCGCGCTGTTCTCGGTGCTGGTGGCGGTGTTGGGAATCGGCCTGTCGCTGCTGCTGGCGGTGTTTGCCGACCGCGTCATCAAAGGCGCACTGGCCTACAAAACGCTGCTGATTTGGCCCTACGCGGTGGCTCCGGCGGTGGCTGGCGTGCTGTGGCTGTTCATGTTCGCGCCCAGTGTGGGCGTGGTGGCTTATTGGCTGCAAACCTTCGGCTTCGAGTGGAACCATCTGCTCAACGGTAGGCACGCCATGGCGCTGGTGGTGATGGCTGCGGTCTGGAAACAGATTTCTTACAACTTCCTGTTTTTTCTCGCCGGGCTGCAAAGCATCCCAAAGTCGCTGATCGAGGCCGCGGCGATCGATGGTGCCAGACTGTGGCGGCGTTTCTGGACCATGGTTTTTCCGCTGCTGTCGCCAACCACTTTTTTTCTGCTGGTGATCAACATCGTTTATGCGTTTTTTGACACCTTTGCCATCATCGATGCTGCCACCCAGGGCGGTCCCGGCAAAGACACGGAAATTCTGGTCTATAAGGTTTATTTCGACGGTTTCAAGGCGATGGACCTGGGCGGCTCGGCCGCGCAGTCGGTGGTGCTGATGGTGATTGTGGTGCTGCTCACCGTGGTGCAATTCCGCTTCGTTGAAAAGAAAGTGAATTACTGATGAAGAAGTGCTGCCATGGTTGAACGCCGCCCCTGGCTGACGCTGCTGACGCACGCCGTGCTGGTGCTGGGCGTGCTGGTGGTGGCGTTTCCGCTTTACCTCACGCTGATCGCATCGACTCAGACCTCGCAAGCCATTGTGCAAACGCCAATGCCGCTGCTACCCGGTGGTCACATGATCGACAACTACATCGCGGCCTGGAATGGCACCGGCGGTGGTTCGGGCTCCAAGGCACCGGTCGGGCAGATGATGATGGTGAGTCTGATTTCAGCGCTCATCATCTCCATTGGAAAGATTGCAATCTCCTTGCTGTCGGCTTTTGCCATCGTTTACTTTCGTTTCCCGTTCCGGATGTTTTTCTTCTGGGCGATTTTTATCACGCTGATGCTGCCGGTGGAGGTACGCATCGGCCCCACCTACAAAGTGGTGTCCGACCTGGGCATGCTCAACAGCTACGCCGGTTTGACGATTCCGCTGATTGCCTCGGCGACCGCCACCTTCTTGTTCCGGCAGTTTTTTCTGACGGTGCCCGAAGAGCTGGTGGAAGCCGCGCGAATGGATGGTGCCGGGCCGATGCGGTTTTTCCTCGACGTGCTGGTGCCGCTTTCGGCGACATCGATTGCGGCGCTGTTTGTGATTCAGTTCATTTATGGCTGGAACCAGTACCTGTGGCCGCTGCTGGTCACCACCAAAGAAGACATGTACCCGGTGGTGATCGGCATCAAACGCATGATCTCTGGTGGCGACTCCGAAATGGAATGGAACATCGTCATGGCCACCGCCGTGCTCGCCATGCTGCCACCAGCAGCGGTGGTGATGCTGATGCAAAAATGGTTCGTCAAAGGACTGGTGGACACGGAGAAGTAAATAACTTGGGGACAGACCGAAGTACGCGAAGCGACAAGCTCTGTCCCCAACTGATTAAGACTTGCGGGACAGACCGAAGTACGCGAAGCGACAAGCTCTGTCCCCAACTGATTAAGACTTGCGGGACAGACCGAAGTACGCGAAGCGACAAGCTCTGTCCCCAACTGATTAAGAGAAATATGGCATCCATCACACTTAAAAACGTCATCAAGCGCTACGGCAAAGGCAAATCCGCCAACCAGGTGATTCACGGGGTCAGCGCAGAAATTCACGATGGCGAGTTCGTCGTCATCGTCGGCCCTTCGGGTTGCGGCAAATCGACGCTGCTGCGCATGGTGGCCGGCCTGGAAGAGGTCAGCAGCGGTGACATCCTGATCGGCGCGCGCGTCGTCAACGACCTGGAGCCCGCCGACCGCGACATCGCGATGGTGTTCCAGAACTACGCGTTGTACCCGCACATGAGCGTTTTTGACAACATGGCCTACGGCCTGAAAATTGCCAAGGTGCCGGCGGCCGAGATCCGGGAGCGCGTTGACAAGGCGGCCAGGATTCTTGAAATCGGCTCATTCCTGGAGCGCAAGCCGCGCGAACTCTCGGGTGGCCAGCGCCAGCGCGTGGCGATGGGGCGCGCCATCGTGCGCCAGCCCCAAGTGTTTTTGTTCGACGAGCCGCTGTCAAACCTGGATGCCAAACTGCGCGCGCAGACCCGGCTTGAAATTCAAAAACTGCACCGCGAACTGGGAATCACCTCACTTTTTGTCACGCACGACCAGGTTGAGGCAATGACGCTGGCGCAACGCATGATCGTCATGAACGCCGGTGTGGTGGAGCAGTTTGGCACGGCCGAAGAGGTCTATTCGCGCCCGGCCAGCACTTTTGTTGCCGGCTTCATGGGCTCGCCGCCGATGAATTTGCTCAGGAACGCGCCCGGCGCACCCGCCGATACCATCACCGGGGTTCGCCCGGAGCACCTTGAAGTCACCGCCACTGGCTGGTCGCTGCAAGTCGAAGCGGTGGAAATGCTGGGCGCGGAGCGACTGATTTACGGTCGCTGGCAGCATGGACCGGGTGATGAGATGGTCATCATCCGCACCGAAGAAGCGCACCTGGTGCCAACGCTGGGCAGCACCTTGCACGTGACACCACATGCCGGCAAATTGCACTGGTTTGATGCCGCCAGCGGCAAGCGCAAGGAGCGTCCGTCATGACACCTGGCATTGCAGACCGTTGGCCCTATCCGCGCTGGATCGCTCATCGGGGTGCCGGCAAGCTGGCCCCTGAAAACACACTGACAGCCTTTCGCACCGGTGCCGGTTACGGCTACCGGATGTTTGAGTGCGATGTCAAACTCAGTCGCGACGATGTACCGTTTTTGCTGCACGACAGCAGCTTGCAGCGCTGCACCGATGCAGGCCAGCGGTGGAACGGCAGCACCAGCCAGGTGGCGAGTGAGCACGACTGGAGCGAGCTCTCCAGGCTTGATGCCGGCAGTTGGCATTCACGCGCTTTTGCCGGCGAACCTTTGCCCACGTTCGAAGCCATTGCCCGCTACTGCCTGCGCAACCATTTTTTTCTGAATATCGAGATCAAGCCCACCGAAGGCGCTGATGAGCGCACCGGCACCGTGGTGGCGCAACACGCGGCGCGTCTTTGGCGCGACGCCAGCACACAGCCGCTGTTGAGTTCATTTTCACCAGCGGCACTGGCGGCAGCACAACGCACGCAGAGCGAACTGCCGCGCGCCCTGCTGCTTGACAGTTTGCCCCAGGGGTGGCTGGAGACAGCGCTGCGGCTTGAATGCGTGGCAGTCGTCTGCAACCAGGCGCTGTGGAACACTGCCAGCGTGGCGCAAGCCCAAAGCGCCGGTCTGCGCTGTCTTAGCTACACCGTCAACGATGAATGGGCGGCGCAACGCCTGCTCTCGCTCGGCACCGACGGCATCATCACCGACCGAATCGATTTGTTTTCACCCGCCCACTAACCGGGGCGCGCCAGCCGCGCTGCATCAACCACTGGCCACTGGCGCACAGCAGCGTCATCCCGAGATAAGTGGCCATCTTGCCGTCGTGGCCAAAAAACCAGAGACCCACGGCGAGTGCCGTGGTTGCCAGAACGAGCTGCGAGAGCATCTGCATGGGCAGCGATAAACGCCCTGACCCGGACTTCATCAACAGCCGCGCCAGCAGCGGCAGCCACAGCGCCAGCCATAGCGCTGGAGCGATGAAGTTGAAAAAATGATCAAAATAATTCGACAGGTTCATCCAGATCAAACAAAAAAAGCAGCCCCGGCCTGAGCGCGCACCGGCGGATTTTATAATCGCGTCATGGCAGTCTGGGCATTAGGCATCAATCACAACACGGCACCACTTGATTTGCGCGGCCGTTTTGCATTTGCGATCGACCAGATTGCGCCGACTCTGCAAACTTTGCGTGCAGCATTGCCGCAGCAGCCAGAAGCTGCGCTGATCTCAACCTGCAATCGCACCGAGATCTACTGTGCAGCGCAAACACCGCAGGTTGAGCCGACGCTGGACTGGATGGCGCAGACCGGCGGCATCAGTACCGCTGAACTTCGCTCACACACCTATTCACTTGAAAACAGCTCGGCGGCACGGCACGCCTTTCGCGTCGCCAGCGGGCTGGATTCGATGGTGCTGGGCGAAACGCAGATTCTGGGGCAATTCAAAAACGCAGTGCGCGCGGCCGAGGAGGCGGGCGCTTTGGGTAACACGCTCAGCCAGTTGTTTCAGCGCTCGTTTGCCGTGGCCAAGGAAGTGCGCAGTTCAACCGAGATCGGCGCCCATTCGATCAGCATGGCAGCAGCAGCCGTCAGGTTGGCCGGACAGTTGTTCGAAGATCTGAACCGGGTGAAGATTTTGTTTGTTGGCGCCGGCGAAATGATCGAGCTTTGCGCCACCCACTTTGCCGCCAAAACACCCAAGAGCATGGCCATCGCGAACCGCACGCTTGAGCGCGGTGAGAAATTGGCCAGCCGCTTTGGTGCCCAGGTCATGCACCTGGCCGATCTGCCCGAGCGCCTGCACGAGTTCGATGCCGTGGTGAGCTGCACCGCCAGCACCTTGCCCATCATTGGTCTTGGCGCGGTGGAGCGCGCCCTCAAACAGCGCAAGCGCCGCCCCATGTTCATGGTGGACCTGGCGGTTCCGCGCGACATCGAAATCGAGGTCAAGTCACTGGAAGACGTTTATCTCTACACCGTGGACGACCTCGCGGCTGTGGTGCAAACCGCCCAGGCCAGCCGGCAGGCGGCAGTGGCGCAGGCCGAAGCCATCGTCGATGTCGGCGTGCAGAGTTTCATGCACTGGATCGAGCGCCGCAGCACCGTGCCATTGATTCAGCAACTCAACGCGCAGGCCGACCAATGGCGCGCAGCAGAAATCAGCCGGGCCCAAAAACTGCTGGCCAAAGGCGCCGATGTCAATGCCGTGCTGGAAGCCCTGTCCAAGGGGCTGACACAAAAACTGCTGCACGGCGCAATGGCCGAATTGAACGCCGGTGATGTCCAGGCGCGCGAACACGCCAGCCAGGCGATTCAACAATTCTTCCTGCGCAAAGAGCATTAGGGTTCGCTGATGAAACCCTTTCTACGCCAGCAACTGGCGCGCTATGGCGATCGTCTGGGCGAGCTTGAATTTTTGCTCTCGCGCGAAGACATCATGCAAGACATGGCGCAGTTTTTGCTGCTGTCGCGTGAGCACACCGAAGTGGCGGCAGTGGCCAGCCGCTGGCAGCGCTACCAGTGTCGCGAGCTTGATTTGGCCGCCGCACGGGAGTTGCTTGCCAGTGCGTCGCAGGACGAGGAGATGGTCGCCCTGGCACAGGAGGAAATCGACCACGCAAGCGCTGAGCTCGAACAGCTTGACGCTGAACTACAGCGCATGCTGTTGCCCAAAGACCCAGACGATGCCCGCAACGCTTTTTTGGAAATCCGCGCTGGCACCGGGGGCGACGAATCGGCGCTGTTTGCACTCGATCTGGCGCGCATGTACACGCGCTACTGTGAGCGACGTGGCTGGCGCGCCAGCATCATCAGCGCCTCATCAAGCGAGCTTGGCGGCTACAAGGAAGTGGTGCTGAAAGTCGAGGGAGAACAGGTTTATGGGTCGCTCAAATTCGAGTCCGGCGGCCATCGTGTGCAGCGCGTGCCGGTGACCGAGACGCAAGGGCGCATCCACACCAGCGCTTGTACCGTGGCCGTGATGGCCGAACCCGACGAAGCGGTAGCGGTGCAGATCAACCCGGCCGACCTGCGCATTGACACCTACCGCGCCAGCGGTGCCGGTGGTCAGCACATCAACAAGACCGACTCGGCCGTGCGCATCACGCACTTGCCCACCGGCATCGTTGCCGAGTGCCAGGACGGGCGCAGCCAGCACAGCAACAAGGCGCAAGCGCTGCGGGTGCTCACCGCGCGCATCCAGGAAAAAGACCGCAGCGAACGCGCTGCGAAAAACGCCGCCGAGCGCAAGAGCCTGGTGGGAACCGGTGACCGCAGTGACCGCATCCGCACCTACAACTTTCCGCAGGGCCGCCTGAGCGACCACCGCATCAATCTCACGCTGTACAAACTGGCCAACATCATGGACGGCGATCTGGACGATGTGGTGCAGGCGCTGCAAGCGTTCGAAGCAGCGCAACAGCTCGCTGCGCTGGAACTCGGAGCTGCCAGCTAAACGCGCCACAGTCAAGCTCGCAGTGGCGATGTCATGAAATCCCTTGCCCCCGATGCCGGCATGGCGCAAATTCTGCGCGTTCTGCAAAACGACGGCATAGCGCAACTTGATGCCGAGTTGCTGTTGCTGCACAGCCTGGCCAAGCCAGCAACCGAGCGCGCCTGGCTGTTTGCACACGGCACCCAGACGCTGTCCGCCAGCGCCCAAGGTGTGCTGAAAACCAGCATCGAGCGCTACCAACGCGGTGAACCGCTGGCTTACATCGTCGGTCAGCAATCGTTCTACGGCCTTGATCTGCTGGTTGACGAGCGCGTGCTGGTACCTCGGCCGGACACCGAAACGCTGGTCGATTGGGCGTTGGAATTGATTGCTGAGCGCTCCGCGCTAGCCTTCCCGATTACCAGCGTGCGCGATTTGGGCACCGGCAGCGGTGCCATTGCCCTGGCACTGAAATCCATGCGCCCCGAGCTGCACGTCAGCGCCAGCGATGCCAGCCAAAAGGCTTTGACGGTGGCGCGCGCCAACGCCCAGCGCCTGCAACTGGCAGTCGATTTTTTTCACGCCTCCTGGCTGAGCGGATGCAGCGAACGCTTCGGACTCATCGTCGCCAACCCACCCTACGTTGCGGCACACGACCCGCATTTGCCAGCGTTGGCGTTCGAACCGACCCCGGCACTGGTGAGTGGTGCTGACGGCCTGCAGGCAATCCGTGACATCATCGCTCAGGCTGGCAGCCATTTACTCGGGCGCGGCTGGCTGTTGCTCGAACACGGCTACGACCAGGCCAGCGCCGTGCGCGCTTTGCTGATCGATGCCGGCTTTGCGGACGTGCGCACACGCCGCGACCTGGCCGGTGTGGCACGTTGCAGTGGCGGCCAGTGGCCGGCCCTACCGACAAAGCGGTCGGCACCACCGCTCAATGCCGAAAAGTGAAATAATCACATCCTCTTTTTTTGCAAGGAATCACTGACATGACCGATACCCAACAACGCATTGCCGACTTGGTAAAAACCAACGATGTTCTGCTTTTCATGAAAGGCAGCGCCAATTTCCCGCAGTGCGGTTTCTCGGGCCGTGCGGTGCAGATTTTGCAGGCCTGCGGTGTCGATCTGAAGACCCTCAAAACGGTCAACGTGCTCGAAGACGAGGGCGTTCGCAACGGCATCAAGCAGTTCAGCAATTGGCCCACCATTCCGCAGCTCTACATCAAAGGTGAGTTCATCGGTGGCTCGGACATCATGATGGAGATGTACGAAAAAGGCGAACTGCAACAAGCGCTGGCAGCCAAAGCCTGAGCGCGGGGCGGGTACCTGCTGGCAACCGGTAACCGGCAGGCGCGGTATCACTTCCAGCGCCGTGTGGCGGCCAACACGGCATTGGGGTACTGTGGCTGACCGCGTGAGCCGTTGTAGCGACCCAGTGCATAGAACAAATCACCGCGTTCAAGTTCCAGGTAGTGGCGCAGGATGACGCAACCAAAGCGCAGATTGGTTTGCAGGTGAAACAGTTTGCTGGCATCACCGTCACCGATCAGACGCGCCCAGAATGGCATCACCTGCATATAGCCGCGCGCTCCGACCGGGCTCACGGCAAACTTCCTGAAATTGCTCTCCACTTGCACCAGGCCCAGAACCAGCGCTGTCTCCAGGCCAGCGCGCCGGCTTTCGTACCACACGGTCTGCAAAAATTCCCGGCGCGCGTTGTGATCGGGTTTCTTGTTTTTCAACTGATCACTTTTCGCACCCAGCCAGCGCAGGTACTTCAAACGGGATTCGGTGTCAAAAAACTCGGGCTCGGGCGGTTCACGGCTGGCGACCGCCGAACTCAAGGCGGTGCGCACTGAATCGATCAACGGCTCTTCGAGTTGTTTGCCAGCCTGCACCCAAATCGGGTTCAAAAGGCTGGCGACTGATGCCAGACAAAAGCGGCGTCTTCTGGACCACATCGCTCAAACCGACAGCATCAAACTTTAAGTCGGGCCTGAACCCAGGCCAGAATTTCAGTCAAGGGCACCGGCGTGGCGGCGCTGTCACGACGGTGCTGGTATTCAACCTCGCCCGTTTTCAGCCTGCGCTCGCCAATCGTCACGCGATGCGGCACGCCGATCAGCTCCCAGTCGGCAAACATGGCACCCGGACGCTCGCCGCGGTCGTCCAGAATCACATCCACACCAGCGCCCAGCAAGGCACCATAGAGCTCTTCGGCGGCGGCTTTGACGGCTGGAGAGCGCTCCGGGCTGATGGGACACAAGACCACGGTAAACGGTGCCAGCGCATCAGGCCAGATGATGCCGCGCGCATCGTGGTTTTGTTCAATCGCTGCCGCAGGCAAACGCGTGATGCCGATGCCGTAACAACCCATTTCCATGAACTGCGGTTTGCCGTTGACATCGAGAAAGGTAGCGTTCATGGCTTGGCTGTATTTGGTACCCAAATAAAACACATGGCCGATTTCAATGCCGCGCTCGATGGCCAGCCGGCCTTTGCCATCGGGCGAGGAATCACCTTCGATCACATTGCGAAGGTCAGCCACCTGCGCCGGATCGGGTAGATCGCGGCCCCAGTTCACCCCAGTGAAGTGGAAGTCTGCTTCATTGGCACCGCAAATCCAGTCACTCATCACAGCGACATCGCGATCCACCACAAGCTTGACCGGTTTTTTCAATCCGATGGGTCCCAGGTAACCTGGCTTGCAGCCAAAGTGGTCTTCAATTTCAGCGATGCTGGCAAAGCGAAAACCCCGGTCAAGCCCTGGCAGCTTGCTGACTTTGACTTCATTCATGTCATGGTCACCGCGCAACAGCAACAACCACACTTGGGTCTGGACAATTTGGCCCGCCGCATTGCTGCCGTCGGTGGCCAGCACCAGCGACTTGACGCTGGCTTGCAACGGCAGACCCAACAGCGCTGCCACGTCAGCGCAGGTGCTTTTGCCCGGTGTGGGGGTCTTTTCCATGGCCTGTTGACCAGCAGCCAGACGCTGTGTGGGGGCCAGTGCTTCGGCCTTTTCCATGTTGGCCGCGTAGTCGCTGCTCGGGCAATAGACGATGGCATCTTCACCGGTAGCGGCGATGACCTGAAACTCTTCGCTCAAATCGCCGCCAATGGCACCGCTGTCGGCAGCCACCGCGCGGTAGGTCAAACCAAAACGGTCAAAAATCCGGCGATACGCCTGCGCCATCACCTGATAGCTGGCTTTGGCTGCCGTCTGGTCACGGTCGAAACTGTAGGCATCTTTCATGATGAACTCGCGCCCGCGCATCAGGCCAAAGCGCGGCCGGCGCTCATCGCGGAATTTGGTCTGGATCTGATAAAAATTCCGCGGCAACTGCTTGTAGCTTTTGATTTCCTGGCGCGCAATGTCGGTGACCACTTCTTCACTGGTCGGTTGCACCACGTAGTCGTGCCCGTGGCGGTCCTTGATGCGCAACAACTCGGCACCCATTTTGTCGAAGCGGCCGCTCTCGGCCCATAGCTCGGCCGGTTGCACCACCGGCATCGCCACCTCGACCGCACCGGCGCGGTTCATCTCTTCGCGCACGATGGCTTCCACCTTGCGCACCACGCGCAAGCCCATTGGCATCAGCGTGTAGATGCCAGCGCCCAATTTCTTGATCATGCCAGCGCGCATCATCAACTGGTGGCTGACCACCTCGGCATCGGCCGGTGCCTCCTTCAGGGTAGAAATGAAAAATTGGGAAGCTTTCATGGCAATACTTTTCAAATAACGTCACCGGCAAGGCTTGATGATGAGCACTTGCTGTGCATAATGGACACAGTTTAAAAATTGGGGTTTGATTATGCTTGACCGCGAAGGCTTTAGGCCAAACGTCGGCATCATTTTGCTCAACCAGAAAAATCAGGTGTTTTGGGGCAAGCGCATTCGCACGCACTCCTGGCAGTTTCCGCAAGGCGGCATCGACCGTGGTGAAACGCCCGAGCAGGCGATGGTGCGCGAGCTGCATGAAGAAGTGGGGCTGTTGCGTGAGCACATTCGCATCGTCGCCCGCACCCGGGACTGGTTGCGCTATGAGGTGCCGGATCGCTATATCCGCCGCGATGCACGTGGCCACTACAGGGGCCAGAAACAAATCTGGTTCCTGCTGCAACTGTTGGGCCACGATTGGGATTTCAACCTGCGTGCCACCGACCATCCGGAATTCGATGCCTGGCGCTGGAACGACTACTGGGTGCCACTCGACGCGGTGGTGGAATTCAAACGCGGCGTTTATGAAATTGCGCTGACCGAGCTGGCGCGCTACTTGCCACGCAATGAATACCGCAACCGGTTTCTGCGCCAGGGCATGCGTCCGCTGGAGCAGGAACGCTCGCCCGAGCTGACAGTCGGCAGCGGCATCATCGAGTTGCCGCCAGATGCCTGCTTTGAGCCAGCCACGCAAGCCGGCACCAACGCCGCCCAGGCCGAAAAGCCCAAGCCAGCCTGATGCTCCGCGCTCAGCGCGCCAGCACCAGATTGTCCCGGTGCACCATTTCGGGTTCGGCCGCGTAGCCCAGCAGCTGTTCAAACTCGCCGCTGGGTTTGCGACACAACAGGCGTGCTTCAGCGCTGGCGTAATTGGCCAGGCCACGCGCGATCTCAACACCGCTGTCATCGCGAATGGCAATCACGTCGCCGCGTGAGAAATCACCTTCGACACTGGTCATGCCGATCGGCAACAGGCTGCTGCCGGCAGCAAGCACACGTTGCGCTGCGCCAGCATCGACCACCACCCAGCCGCGCAACTGGAGATGGTCGGCAATCCACTGCTTGCGCGCCTGCTGCTTGTGCGTTTGCGCCACCAGCAGTGTGCCGATCGACTCGCCCCGGCTCAAACGCAGCAGCGCGTCGCGTTCGCGCCCTGAGGCGATCACGGTCGAAGCGCCCGAGCCAGCGGCCCGCTTGGCAGCAAGTATTTTGGTGATCATGCCGCCGCGCCCCAGCGCCGAGCCGCTGCCACCGGCCATCGCTTCCAGCGCTGCATCGCCCGCCGTGGCCATCGGTACCAATTGCGCCGTGCTGTCCTGCCGCGGATCGCTGGTGTAGAGGCCTTTTTGATCGGTCAGGATGACCAGCGCGTCGGCTTCCACCAGGTTCGCCACCAACGCCCCCAGCGTGTCGTTATCACCAAATTTAATTTCATCGTTGACAACAGTGTCGTTCTCGTTGATGACCGGAACCACACCCAATTTCAGCAAGGTGAGCAGCGTTGAGCGTGCATTGAGGTAGCGCTCGCGGTCGGCCAGGTCGGCGTGCGTCAGCAGCACCTGCGCGCTGCCCAGCCCATTCTCACGCAACTTGGTCTCATACATTTGCGCCAGGCCCATTTGGCCGACGGCAGCGGCCGCTTGCAATTCACTGATTTCATGCGGCCGCACGCTCCAACCCAAGCGCTTCATGCCCTCGGCGATGGCCCCGCTCGAGACCATGATGAGCTCGCGCCCGCCGGCCACCAACAGCGCCAACTGGCGACACCATTCACCGATCGCCGCTTCATCGAGTCCACGGCCTTCATTGGTGACCAGACTGGAACCCACTTTGACGACGATGCGGCGGGCATCGCGCAGCACAGTTGAAACCGCTTGGGTACTCATGATCGGCGCTGCCTCTGGCTACTGCGCGCGAAAACGCTGATCCACCACCGGCGGTTCCTGTTCAGCGACTTGCTGCGCCCTGACGTGTTGGTAAATGGCTTTAATCATCGCATCACAGCCTTCATGGGTGAGGGCGGAAATCTCGAACACCGGCCCCTTGAACTTGAGGCGTTTGACAAAATCTTTTACCAGCGCCGCGCGCTGCTCCAGCGGGATCATGTCAAGCTTGTTGAGCACCAGCCAGCGTGGCTTGGCGTACAGCGCGGGGTCGTATTTTTTGAGTTCGTTGACGATTGCCTTGGCCTGTGCCACGGTATCCACTGCCGCGTCAAATGGTGCCATATCGACCACATGCAGCAAAAGGCGGGTGCGTTGCAGATGGCGCAGAAACTGATGTCCCAAGCCCGCGCCCTCGGACGCGCCTTCGATCAGCCCGGGCAAATCGGCCACCACAAAACTTTGTTCTGGTGCCACGCGCACCACGCCCAAATTTGGGTGCAGCGTGGTGAACGGGTAGTCGGCAATGCGCGGCCGTGCATTGGAGATGGCCGTGATCAGGGTCGATTTGCCGGCATTGGGCAAGCCCAGCAGGCCGACATCGGCAAGCAACTTGAGTTCGAGTTTGAGACTGCGCTTTTCACCCGGCCAACCAGGCGTTTTCTGCCGCGGTGCGCGATTGATGGCGCTCTTGAAACGCAGGTTGCCAAAACCACCGTCGCCACCTTTGGCAATCGTGATCACTTCGCCCGGTGTCAGCAGTTCAAACAGCACTTCACCGGTTTCGGCATCGCTGATGATGGTGCCGACCGGCATTTTCAAGGTGATGTCCTCGCCAGCGGCACCAAACATGTCCGACCCCATGCCATGTTCACCGCGTTTGGCATCGTGACGACGCGAAAAGCGGTAGTCCACCAGCGTATTGAGATTGACATCCGCGACTGCGAAAACATGGCCGCCGCGACCGCCGTCGCCGCCATTGGGGCCGCCGAATTCCTTGAATTTTTCGTGCCGGAACGAGACGCAACCGGCCCCGCCATCTCCGGCCGAGATGTCAATATAGGCTTCGTCAACGAATTTCATAAACCTAATCAGTTGGGGACAGAGCTAAAGGTCTGTCCCGCACATCATAAAAAACCCCGCGCAGCGCGCAGGGTTTTCAATTGGGCGCGCCAGCCGATTATGCCGTTGCAATGTTTACCGTGGGCTTGTTAAGCGCGCCTTTGGTGTTAAAAGACACCTGGCCGTCGCTGAGGGCAAACAAGGTGTGATCCTTGCCGATGCCGACGTTGGTGCCCGGATGAAACTGCGTGCCACGTTGGCGCACGATGATCGAACCCGCGCTGATCACCTGACCGCCGAATGCCTTGACACCCAGCATTTTGGGCTTGGAATCACGCCCGTTGTGCGTAGAGCCGCCGCCTTTTTTATGAGCCATGACTCTTTCTCCTATGCCGCGATGGTATTCACCAGCAGTTCGGTGAACTGCTGCCGATGCCCTTGGCGCTTCTGGTAATGTTTACGACGACGCATTTTGAAAATGCTGACCTTGTCGTGTTGGCCATGTGCCACGACCGTGACACTCACCGTTGCGCCGGACACCAAGGGCGTGCCAACCTTCAGCTCGGTGCCGTCACCGACAGCCAGAACCTGATCAAACACAATCTCTTGGCCTACGTCCGCAGCAATCTGTTCTACTTTAATTTTTTCGCCGGCAGCAACCCGATACTGTTTGCCACCAGTTTTTATGACCGCGTACATGTTGACCTCTTGAATTTTCTCTGTAAACGGATTTTTACAGAGCTGCGCACTATACCACAAGCTTGCCTTGCCCTACCGGTCGCAAACCCGCAGCCAACGCTGGTTGGAGGCGGTTTCTATAATCTGCCAAATTTCACAAATCTACCGGTCCAACGCCTTGCAAGTCAATCCCTCAAGCTCCGCCACGCCGCTGGCTATCATCGCCGACGACATGCGTGAGCTCGACCTGGTCATCGCGCAGCGACTTGAGTCGCGGGTTCCGCTGGTGGGTCAGGTTGCCAATTACATCATTGGCGCTGGTGGCAAGCGCCTGCGGCCGGCTCTGCTGCTGCTCACCTGTGGTGCTCTGGGTTGCCGGGAGACGCAGCGCTTCAACCTGGCAGCGGTGGTTGAATTCATCCACACTGCAACACTGCTGCACGACGATGTCGTGGACGAATCCGATTTGCGCCGCGGCAACGCCACCGCCAATCGCTCATTCGGCAATCCGGCCAGTGTGCTGGTGGGCGACTACCTCTATTCGCGAGCGTTTCAGATGATGGTCAGTGCGCACAACCTGCGCATCATGCAAGTCCTGGCCGATGCCACCAATGTGATCGCTGAAGGTGAAGTGCAGCAACTGATGAACATGCACAACGCCACGCTGGACGAAACTGGCTATCTGCATGTGATTCGCTCCAAGACTGCCAAATTGTTTGAAGCCAGCGCCCGCGTCGGTGCCATCGTCTCCGGCAGCTCACCCGCCGTGGAGCAACTTTGCGCCGACTATGGACAGGCGCTGGGCACAGCGTTCCAGGTAATTGACGACATTCTCGACTACACCGGCGATGCCGCCGTGATGGGAAAAAGTCTGGGTGATGATTTGCGCGAAGGCAAAACCACACTGCCCCTGATTGCCGCCATGCAGCGCGGCACGCCTGAGCAAAGTCGGCTGATTCAGACTGCAATTGAAACGGGTGCCGTCGCCATGCTCGACGAGGTAGTCGGCATCGTCAGGTCCACCGGCGCGCTCGATGTGGCCAGGACGGCAGCCAAGGGTGAAGCCGAGCGCGCGATGGCCGCGGCGCAACAGCTTCCGACCGGTCCGCACACCGACTGTTTGGTACAATTGGCCGCTCAGTTGCTGGGACGTCAATCATGATTGATTGATTGGCCTGGCGATCCATCGAGAGACAAGATTTTCGGAATGTGGCGCAGCCTGGTAGCGCACTTCGTTCGGGACGAAGGGGTCGGAGGTTCGAATCCTCTCATTCCGACCAATTCATGGTTGCCACCATCCGCATGGCGCGATTGTGTGGTTTTTTCGAATTGTCGGGGCCGGGCCATTGACTTGACTCGACTCCAAGGCTTGCAGACGTAGTACATTCACGCATGGTTGCCACAACCCTGTCAATACCGAACCCGCTGACTCCCGGGCAACCTGGACCAAAGGTTGTTCCTTTGCGCGCCTGAGCCAGCAACCAGTTCGAGAGTTTCATGGCTACAGCCAAGTCAAAAAGCGTCAAAGAATACGTCTTTGAATGGGACGGAAAAGACCGCAACGGCAAGCAGGTACGCGGTGAGATCCGCGCCGCCGGAGAAAACCAGGTCAAGGCTTCGCTGCGGCGCCAGGGCGTGACACCGGGCAAAATAAAAAAACGCCGCATGCGCTCGGGTCAGAAGATCAAACCCAAAGACCTGGCCATTTTCACGCGACAACTCGCCACCATGATGAAAGCCGGTGTGCCACTGCTACAGGCATTTGACATCGTCGGACGCGGCAACGCCAACGCCAGCGTCACCAAGCTGCTCGCCGATATTCGCGCCGACGTGGAGACCGGTACTTCGCTCAGCGTCGCTTTCCGCAAATACCCGCTCTATTTTGACAACCTGTACTGCAACCTGATTGAAGCCGGTGAATCGGCCGGCATTCTGGACCAGTTGCTGGACCGGCTGGCGGTCTACATGGAAAAGACCGAGGCCATGAAATCAAAAATCAAATCGGCCTTGATGTACCCCATTTCGGTTCTGGTGGTAGCGTTTGTGGTGACCGCGGTGATTATGATTTTTGTCGTGCCGTCATTCAAGGAAGTATTCTCCAGTTTCGGTGCCGACCTGCCCGCGCCGACGCTGGCGGTGATTGCCATGAGCGAAATTTTTGTCAAATGGTGGTGGCTTATTTTCGGCGGTATTGGGGGTGGCATTTACTTCTTCATGGAGGCCTGGAAGCGCAATGAAAAAATGCAGCATGTGATGGACCGTGTCATGCTCAAGATGCCGATCTTCGGCGTGCTGGTGGACAAATCATGCATTGCACGCTGGACCCGAACGCTGGCCACCATGTTCGCCGCTGGCGTGCCACTGGTGGAAGCGCTCGAATCGGTCGGCGGAGCTGCCGGTAACTCCGTCTATGAGTTGGGAACCCGAAAAATTCAGCAAGAAGTGTCCACTGGCACAGCACTGACGGTGGCCATGACCAACACCAACCTGTTTCCCACCATGGTGCTGCAAATGTGCGCCATCGGCGAAGAATCGGGCTCGATCGACCACATGCTGGGCAAAGCGGCCGACTTCTACGAAGCCGAAGTGGACGACATGGTGGCCGGCATATCGAGCTTGATGGAACCGATCATCATCGTCATTCTTGGCACCGTCATTGGTGGCATCGTGGTCGCCATGTACCTGCCCATCTTCAAGCTTGGGCAGGTGGTCTGATGTTCGCTCCACATGGACTCGATGCCAGTGTTTTCGGTCTGCTCGGACTGGTGATCGGCAGCTTCCTCAACGTTGTCATTTACCGCCTTCCAATCATGCTCGAAGCACACTGGAAAGCCGAGTGCGCCGAGCTCTCAGGCACGCCGGTGCCAACCACAGAGCGTTTCAACCTGGCGCTGCCACGCTCACGCTGCCCCAAATGCTCGCACCTGATCGCTTGGCATGAAAATATTCCGCTGCTGAGTTATCTTTTTTTGCGCGGCAAGTGCTCAAGTTGCGCCGCACCCATCAGCCCGCGTTACCCGCTGATCGAGCTTGCCAGTGGCGCGCTGTTTTTTTACAGCGCCTGGCGCTGGGGCATCAGTCCAAGCGCGCTGGCCTGGAGCGGTTTTGCTGTCACGTTGCTGACGCTGGGCTGCATCGACTGGGACACCACGCTGCTGCCCGATGACCTCACGTTGGCGCTGTTGTGGGCCGGTTTGCTGGCAGCCGCGCTGCATTGGACTGGCGTTGACCTGACGACCGCGTTTTGGGGCGTGGTGGCTGGCTACCTGTCGTTGTGGCTGATCTACTGGGGTTTCAAATTGATCACCGGCAAAGAGGGAATGGGCTATGGTGACTTCAAACTTTTTTCAGCACTGGGGGCCTGGTTCGGCTGGCAAGCCCTGGTGCCGATAATTCTGCTGGCATCGGTCATCGGTGCCGCAGTGGGCATTGGCATGAAATTTTCCCGCACCTTGCGTGACGGTGGCTACGTGCCCTTTGGTCCGTTCCTGGCCGGCGCCGGCTTGGTCGCGATGCTGTTTGGCCCCAGCGCAATACTTCAATCGATCGGTCTTTGAGTTGTGTCAAACGTGTTTCGTCTGGGTTTGACCGGCGGCATTGGCAGTGGCAAAAGCACGGTGGCCAAGCTGCTGGTGGCGTGCGGTGCCACGCTGATCGACAGCGATGCCATTGCCCGCGAGCTGACCGCGCCCGGGGGCCTGGCCGTGCCTTTGATCGCCGACGCTTTTGGTGCCGATTTCGTGACCGAGCAAGGCGCGCTCAAGCGTGAAAAAATGCGCGCCCTGGTCTTTGCTGATGCGCATCAGCGACAGCGACTCGAGGCCATTTTGCATCCGCTGATCCGGCAGCAAACACAAGTGCTGCTGGCGCAAGCTGCCGCCCGGCAATGCCCCTGCGTGGTTTTTGACGTACCGCTGCTGGTCGAGTCAGGTCGCTGGCGCCAGCAAGTTGACCGCGTGCTGGTGGTTGACTGCACCGAAGAAGTTCAAATCCAGCGCGTCATGCAGCGCAGTCACCTGACCAGCGCCGAAATCAAGAAAATCATCCACTCACAAGCCACGCGTGAACAGCGGCTGGCGTGCGCCGACATGGTCATTTTCAACGTTGGTCTCTCAATGGAGCAATTGGCGGCTGAAGTGCAGCAAATTTGGTCCGGCTTGCAGCTATCATCGGCACAGCTTTGGGACCAACCAAAAAAACCCGCGTGATCCTCTACGAATATCCCTTCAACGAGCGCGTTCGTACCTACTTGCGAATCGAGCGCCTATTTACACGCTTGACCGAACTGGTCAGGCGTTCGCCGGCACTCGACCATCACTTTGCGCTAGCCACCATGTTCGAGATCATGGATGTCTGCACGCGCGCGGATCTGAAATCCGAAGTGATCAAGGACCTGGACCGGCAAAAGCACGCACTCGACGCATACCGCGACAATCCAGCCATTGCACAGGATATTCTGGACGCGGTTATCGGCCAGGTGGATGGCTGCTACACCGCGTTGACGGCGACGGCGGGCAAACCGGGCCAGGCGCTGACCGAAAACGACTGGTTGATGAGCATCCGAAGCCGAGTTGCCATTCCGGGCGGCTGCTTTGAATTTGACCTGCCGGCATACTACGCGTGGCAACACAAACCCGATGAACAGCGGCAGCAGGATCTGACACGCTGGGCGGCCACACTGGCACCCCTGGCGCAATCGATCAGCTTGTTGCTCAAACTGTTGCGTGAATCTGGCATGCCACAAAAAGTGATCGCCAGTGGCGGGCAATTTCAGCAAAACCTGCCCAGCGGAAAAACTTTTCAGTTGCTGCGCATGGCGCTCGACCCGGCGCTGGGTCTGATCCCGGAAATCAGTGGCAACCGTTTGCTGGTCTCGATTCGCTTGCTGCGCCAGAGCAACGACGATCATCTACAGCCGGAACGCGAAGATGCCAGTTTCGATCTGACGCTGTGCTGCTGAGGGGCACACCATGACGGCAACCAACAACGTCAAACACGTCGCCTGCCCGACCTGCGGCAAAGACAGCCCTTACGCGCCAAGCAATGTCTTTCGACCCTTTTGTTCTGAGCGCTGCAAAGCCATCGATTTGGGTGCCTGGGCCAGTGAAAGTTTTCGTGTGCCGGCGCCCGACCTGGTGCCGGATCAGACCGGCGAGCCAGCCTCGCGCTGGTCCGACAGCCACTGAAGAACCGGCAGCGAGCCTGGCAGCAGCGGGCTGACCTGCACTGGCAATTGCTGCCAGGAGGCGGTTTGCCCTTCGAGCATTTGCAACTCTCCGCTCCAATCAAACACCTGGCAAAAATGCAAGCGCACCAGCGCGTGCGGATAGTCAACCATGGTCACTTTCCAGGGTTTCACAGCGCCAATTGCCAGCCCCAATTCCTCCTGCAGTTCGCGCCGCAAAGCTTGACTGACCGTCTCGCCTGGCTCCAGCTTGCCACCGGGAAATTCCCAGTAACCGGCATAGACCTTGCCCACCGGTCGGGTCGTCAACAGAAACGACTGATCGGGCCGCAGCAGCACGCCCACTGCGACTTCAATCACCGGTCGCCGTGCACCGCCCTGGCGGGCCTGCCCGGCATCCGCTACCAGCAAAGTCATAGCATCACGCCATGCGTGCCGGCGTAATCACGGGCGAACTGATAGGCGACGCGCCCACTGCGTGAACCGCGCTCCAGCGCCCACACCAGCGCTTGCGCGCGGGCGGCTTCAATGGCCACATCCGCAACACCAAAGGAAGCCAGCCACTGCGCCACGATGGCCAGATATTGGTCTTGCGAAAAAGGGTAGAAGCTGACCCACAAACCAAAGCGCTCAGAGAGCGATATTTTTTCTTCCACGCCTTCACCCGGATGAACCTCGCCATCGTCGGTGTGGGAATAGCTCAGGTTTTCCTGCATGTACTCGGGCAGCAGATGACGTCGATTGCTGGTGGCGTAAATCAGCACATTGGCCGTGGTGGCGGCAACCGATCCGTCGAGCACCGATTTGAGTGCCTTGTAGCCTGGCTCACCGTCTTCAAAGCTGAGATCGTCACAAAAAATGATGAACTTCTCGCTGCGTTCACTGACCACATCGACAATGTCGGGCAGATCGGTCATGTCGGCCTTGTCCACTTCGATCAGCCGCAGGCCGCGCCCGGCGTATTCGTTCAGACAAGCCTTGATCAGGGAAGATTTACCGGTGCCGCGGGCACCCGTGAGCAGCGCGTTGTTGGCCGGTTGACCAGCAACAAACTGTAAGGTGTTGCGCTGAATTTTCTCTTTTTGCGCATCGATTTCCAGCAGGTCAGCAAGTTGCAGCACACCCAGGTGACGCACCGGCAGCAACACCCCGTGGCCGGAGCTGCGCTTGCGATAGCGGTAAGCACTGGCCGCGCTCCAGTCGGGCTGCACCAGCGATTGCGGTAAAGCTGACTCGATGCGCTCAATCAACTGCTCGGCGCGCTCAAGCAAACGCTCAAGATTTGGTTTCATGATCTGTAATCCGCATTGATGCTGACGTAATCGTGGCCCAGGTCGCAAGTCCACACCATTTGCATCGCCTCACCGCGTCCAAGCAGCACGCGCACCGTGATCTCGTTTTGCTGCATCACCTGCTGCGCTGCCTGCTCCTGGTAGTCGGGATGGCGGCCGCCGCGCGTGACCACATGAACGTCGTCCAGGTAGAGCTCGATCCGGGTCTGATCGAGGTCGCCGATGCCGGCATAGCCCACGGCGGCAAGAATGCGGCCCAAATTGGGGTCACTGGCGAAAAATGCGGTTTTTACCAACGGCGAGTGCGCGATGGCATACGCCACCTGGCGACACTCGCTGTCGGTTTTTCCGCCTTCAATCCTGACCGTGATGAATTTGCTGGCGCCCTCAGCGTCGCGAACAATCGCCTGCGCCAACTGCTGCGCCACGCCTAGCAGCGCCGCTTTCAACGCCTGCCCTGCTGCACTGGTCCACGAATCGATCGGTGCATGACGGGCCCGGTTGGTCGCGATGACGACAAACGAGTCGTTGGTTGAAGTGTCACCGTCAACCGTGATGCGATTAAATGAGCCCTCGGCCAACTCGCTGGCAAGTTGCTGCATCAGCGTCTGGCTGACGCAGGCATCGGTGGCCAGGAATGACAGCATGGTCGCCATGTTGGGCCGGATCATGCCAGCACCCTTGGCAATGCCGGTGATGCTGACGCTGGCAGCGCCGATGGGCAGGCGCAGCGAAAACGCTTTGGCAACCGTGTCGGTCGTCATGATCGCCTGCGCCGCCGCCAACCAATGATCGTCGCGGGCATCCGCCAGTGCCGCATCCAGCCCCGCAACCATGCGCTCGGCCGGCAGCGGCTCCATGATGACACCGGTTGAAAAAGGCAGCACTTGCTGCGTCGCCAAACCCAACTTTTGCGCCAGTGCCTCGCACGTCACCAGCGCATGCATCAGTCCGGGCTGGCCGGTGCCAGCGTTGGCATTGCCGGTGTTGATAAGCAGCGCACGCACGCCAGCGCCACTGGCCAGATGCGCGCGACACAGTTGCACCGGTGCCGCACAAAACCGGTTTTGCGTGAAAACAGCGGCCACCGAACTGCCACCGTCGAGCAAGACAACAGTCAGGTCCTTGCGAGCGGCTTTGCGAATTCCGGCTTCGGTGATACCCAACCGGATGCCGGCAATCGGCAACAAATCGGCGGCGTTGGGAGCAGGCAAATTGACAGCCATCGTTCAGTCGTCAACGCGTCAAGCCAGCTTGCCGTGGCAGTGCTTGTATTTCTTGCCGCTGCCGCAGGGACAAGGCTCGTTGCGTCCCACACGTGCCACGGCACTACCATCAGCTAAAGTGGCTTTCTTGTTGAAGGCCGCATCCGCGCCCAGCGTTTGGACTTCACCGCTTTCGGTTGGTGCGCTGTAGGTCACGTTAGAAATGTTGCTGGTACGCTGTTCGATTTCCACTGCCGCTTCATCGAGTTGCTCGCTGGACTGGATGCGCACCGTCATCAGCACTTTGGTCACATCGTTCTTGACCGCATCGAGCAATTGACCAAAGAGTTCAAACGCTTCCCGCTTGTATTCCTGCTTGGGTTGCTTCTGGGCGTAGCCACGTAAATGGATTCCCTGGCGCAGATAGTCCAGCGCGCTCAAGTGCTCACGCCAATGGGTGTCGATGCTTTGCAGCAAGACCATGCGCTCAAACTGCAGAAAATTCTCCGCCCCGACCTGCTCCACCTTGGCTTCGAACGCCTGGTTGGCAGTGACATGAACCAGTTCCAATATGTCTTCGTCCGAAATGGCGCTGGCGGCGTTCACCCGTGCCTGTAGTTCGAGGCCAATTTGCCAATCGTCGAGCAATACTTTCTCCAGCCCACCCAGGTGCCACTGCTCCTCAACCGATTCAACCGGGACGAACTCGCGCACCAGGTCGTCAAAACAGCCTTCGCGCAGCGAGCGAATCTGGGCCGACAAATCTTTGGCATCGATGATTTCATTGCGCTGCTGATAAATCACCTTGCGCTGATCATTGGCCACGTCGTCGTATTCCAGCAGTTGCTTGCGCATATCAAAATTGCGCGCTTCCACTTTGCGCTGCGCGCTTTCGATGCTGCGCGTGACAATCCCCGCTTCGATCGCTTCACCCTCGGGCATTTTCAGCCGGTCCATGATCGACTTGACGCGCTCACCGGCAAAAATCCGCATCAACGAATCGTCCAGACTGAGGAAAAAACGCGACGAGCCGGGGTCGCCCTGGCGACCGGAACGGCCGCGCAACTGGTTGTCGATGCGACGTGATTCGTGGCGCTCGGTGGCAATGATGCGCAGGCCGCCCACCGCGGTGACACACTCGTGGTCGATTTGCCACTGCGCCCTTAGCTTGGCGGATTTTTCTTCCTTCTGCGCCGCGCTCAAAGTTTCATCGGCCTGCACCGCTTCGAGTTCCTTGGTGATATTGCCGCCCAGCACGATGTCGGTGCCGCGGCCCGCCATGTTGGTGGCAATGGTGATCACCTTGGCGCGACCAGCCTGGGCAATGATTTCAGCCTCGCGGGCATGCTGCTTGGCGTTGAGCACCTGGTGCGGCAATTTTTCCTGTTCCAGCAACTGAGCAATGACTTCGGAATTTTCAATTGAAGTCGTCCCCACCAGCACTGGTTGCCCGCGCTCGTAGCAATCACGAATGTCCATGATCGCCGCTTTGTATTTCTCGGCCGTCGTTTTGTAAACCCGGTCGAGCTGATCGTCACGGCGGCTGGGTTGGTTGGGCGGAATGACCACGGTTTCCAGGCCGTAAATTTCCTGGAATTCATAGGCTTCAGTATCGGCCGTGCCGGTCATGCCGGCCAGCTTGGCATACAGCCGGAAATAGTTCTGAAACGTGATCGAAGCCATGGTCTGGTTTTCTGGCTGGATGGCAACGCCCTCCTTGGCCTCAACCGCCTGGTGCAGTCCTTCGCTCCAACGCCGTCCGGTCATCAAGCGCCCGGTGAACTCATCGACGATCACGATTTCACCGTTTTGCACCACATAGTGTTGATCGCGGTGGTAGAGCCGGTTGGCGCGCAGCGCCGCGTACAAGTGATGCATCAGCGAGATGTTGGCCGGGTCGTAGAGCGAGGCGCCTTCGGGGAGCAGACCTAACTTGGACAACAGACGCTCGGCGCTTTCATGGCCCTGTTCCGTCAAAAAGACCTGATGGCTTTTTTCATCGATGGTGAAGTCACCCGGCTTGATGACACCTTCGCCGGTGCGCACATCGGCTTCACCTTCTTGCTGCGTCAGCAGCGGCACAATCTTGTCGATGGCAACATAGAGGTTGGTTTGATCTTCCGCCTGACCGCTGATGATCAGCGGTGTACGCGCCTCGTCAATCAGGATCGAGTCAACCTCATCGACGATGGCGTAATTGAGCTTGCGTTGCACGCGGTCGCCAGCCTCATAAACCATGTTGTCGCGCAGGTAGTCAAAGCCAAATTCGTTGTTGGTGCCGTAGGTGATGTCGGCGCGGTAGGCTGCCTGTTTTTCCTCGCGCGACATGTTGGGCAGGTTGATGCCCACGCTCAGTCCCAAAAAGCTGTACAGCGTGCCCATCCACAACGCGTCGCGATTGGCCAGGTAATCGTTGACCGTCACAACGTGCACACCGTGGCCCGACAAAGCATTCAGATAGACCGGCATGGTGGCCGTCAGCGTCTTGCCTTCGCCCGTTCCCATTTCTGAAATCTTGCCGTAATGCAGCGACATACCACCGAGCAACTGCACGTCGAAGTGGCGCATTTTCATGACCCGCTTGGAGCCCTCACGCACGGTGGCAAATGCTTCCGCCAGCAAGGCATCGAGCGTTTCGCCCTGACCGATGCGTTGCTTGAACTGCTCGGTCTTGCCACGCAGTTCAGCATCAGAGAGTTTTTCAAATCCAGCCTCGAACGCATTGATGCGTGCCACATTGGCGTGGTACTGCTTGAGCAGGCGGTCGTTGCGACTGCCAAAAATTTTGGTAAGAAAGTTGGTGGCCATGAATGCAGAACCGACCCGTCAGCCCACCTGGGCCAACCGAGCAGTGCAATCCTTTTTTAATCTCGATGAAGTGAAGTCAGTCGCGCGCAACGCAAGGGCCCAGGCCGCCGGGCGACACGCAAAAAACTTTGGTGCGTGATTTTACCTGCGCGCTGCCAGCTGCTGTTCGGGGCGATTGGCAGCCAGAAACTTCTGCGGATCCTGCACCATCCCCTGCAACAGCACTTCAAAGTGCAAGTGGGCACCGGTGGTGCGGCCACTGGTTCCGACTTGGGCGATTTTCTGTCCTCGCTTGACCAGGTCGCCACGCTTGACAAAAACCCTGGAGGCATGCGCATAACGCGTAATCAGCTTGTTGCCGTGGTCAATTTCAATCATGTTGCCATACTCGGGATGAAATTCCTGCGTCACCACCATGCCCCCGGCGGCGGCACTGATTACGCTGCCGTAAGCGGCCTGGTAATCCAGCCCGGAGTGAAACGCCGAATGCCCCGTGATGGGATCAATGCGCCAGCCAAACAGGGAACCCAGATTACCGGAGGCGACCGGCACTTGCGTCGGCAGCATCAGGGCGCGCATTTTCTGGCCGAACAACTCCGACTCCATAGCAGTCATCCAGCCAGTGCGCTGATCAGTGATTTGATCAAAATCGGCAAGTGTGGCTTGCAAGTCCTGCAACGACAACGGCCGACTCGCCAGCAGGGCGCCGCCCTGAGCTGGTTTGACCTTGATCTGCGCCGGGCTGATCCCCGCCAGCCCGGCAACGCGTTCTGCCAACGATTCAAGCTGCGTCATTTTGGCCTGCATTTCTCCGACTTTGCGCGCCAGCAGATCGATGTTTTCGCGCGTGTATCGCTCGCGCTGCACCACCTCGTCACGCACCAGCAGTTGCATCACGCTGCCCACCACCGGCCAGCCCTCCCTGATCCCTTTGAGAATCACCCAGTGGTAAAGTGCCGCCGCAGTCAACATCAAAGCCAGTGCTGCCAGCAGCGCCGTCACCAGCAACTTGGTGCCGCTGACGTGAATGGCGCGACTGCGGGCCAGCCAGGCATCCGTGATAATCAACTGCATTGGGTTCCGTTCCTAAAACAATGATAGCAAAACACCGCCATCCTACTCTGACCCTGCTTGAGGCCAGTCAGGAAGCCCCAACGCTGGCCCACTTGATGGAGCTGAGCCGCGACTCGGCGGCGCGCCTGAAAGCAATTGAGGCGCTGATTCCGGCCGCCTTGCGCGCTGCCGTCAAAGCCGGCCCCATCGAAGCCGGCAACTGGTGCCTGGTACTGGACAACAACGCCGCAGCAGCAAAAATTCGCCAACTGCTGCCGGCATTTACCGCCCACCTGCGCAGCAAAGGCTGGCAACTGGAATCGATTCGATTAAAAGTTCAAGTTGAACACAGGCGTTGAGCCCCAACCCAGTGTGTTCCCGCGAAAAAGGGGACGCTACCCTTTTTCTTCCATCTGTATCCTCGGTCG
>JAVHQY010000068.1:0-18373 GCA_036171375.1 Rhodoferax sp.
TGCCAGACCATTTTGTTGCTGGTGCTGGTGCCGTTGGTGACAAAAAAGCAATGGTCGGCGTTGAAAATGCGCGCGGCATTACGCTCACTTTTGCCAATGGCACCGTTGTGATCAAGCAGTTGCCCCAATTCTTCCACGGCGTTGCAGACATCGGCGCGCAGCATGTTCTCGCCATAAAACTGGTGGTACATCTGGCCCACCGGGCTCTTGAGAAATGCCACGCCGCCGGAATGTCCCGGGCAATGCCAGGAGTAGGAGCCGTCTTCAGCGTAGTCGAGCAAGGCTTTGAAAAAAGGTGGTTGCACGCCTTCAAGGTAATTTTTCGCTTCGCGGATGATGTGGCGTGCCACAAACTCGGGCGTGTCTTCAAACATGTGGATGAAGCCATGCAGCTCACGCAGCACGTCGTTGGGAATATGGCGTGAAGTCTTGGTTTCGCCATAGATGTAGATCGGTACGTCCAGATTTTTGCGCCGCACCTCTTCAATGAAATGGCGCAGGTTCACCACGGCCGGGTCCAGGTCCGGCCCGGGAGTGAACTCTTCGTCGTCGATTGACAAAATGAAGGCGCTGGCGCGACTCTGCTGCTGCGCGAACTGGCTCAGGTCACCGTAACTAGTTACACCCAGAATTTCAAAGCCTTCCGACTCGATCGCCTGCGCCAGTGCCCGAATGCCGGAGCCCGAAGTGTTTTCGGAGCGAAAATCTTCGTCAATGATGACAATAGGGAAGCGAAACCGCATGCAAGCTCCTGTGGAAGCTGGAAAAAATTACGAATAGGCGCGAAGTGTAAGGACTTAACCTGGCCCTGGCCCTTGCGGTTTGCGGTTTTTGCATCAAAATGTAGCGCTAACAACACAGGTCTGGAACAATATGAGTCAAGCAAGCTTCTGGTGGGTGGCAGCGGGAATCCTGATCGCGCTGGAACTGGCCACCGGCACTTTTTATCTGCTGCTGCTCAGTGCCGGGCTGGTCGCCGCTGCGCTGGCAAGCTATCTGGGTGTCTCCAGCAGCGGCCAGTGGATGATCGCAGCGCTGGTGGGCGGCGCTCTGGTGGTTATCTGGCGCAGCTACCGCAGAAATCAGCCGCCACCGGCAGCAGCCGGCACCAACCCCGATGTGAATCTGGATATTGGTGCCACGCTGCAGATCGAGTCGTGGTCGCCGGACGGCACGGGCTCAGTGAAATACCGTGGCACGCATTGGGATGTTTCATTGGTACCAGGCGAAGTTGCGCTGCCCGGCAAGTACGTCGTGATAGAAGTTGTCGGCAGCCGGTTCATTGTCAAAAAATTGTGATGGCTTGATTAAGTCTTAACCTCTGGAGTCTCAAATGGAAGTTGCAATCGTTTTATTTGTCATCGCAGCGATTTTTGTCACGCAGTCGATCAAGGTCGTTCCGCAACAACACGCCTGGGTGGTGGAGCGACTGGGAAAATACACCACGACGCTGACTCCGGGTCTGAACTTCCTGGTGCCGTTTGTTGACAAGGTGGCTTACAAACACCTGCTCAAGGAAGTGCCGTTGGACATTGCCAGCCAGATTTGCATCACGCGCGACAACACGCAGTTGCAGGTCGATGGCATCCTGTATTTTCAGGTCACCGATGCCATGCGGGCCAGCTATGGTTCAAGCAACTATGTGGTGGCGATTTCACAATTGGCGCAGACTTCGCTGCGCTCTGTCATCGGCAAGCTCGAACTCGACAAAACCTTTGAAGAGCGCGACATCATCAACGCCCAGGTGGTGCAGGCGATTGACGAGGCCGCGCTGAACTGGGGTGTCAAGGTGTTGCGTTACGAGATCAAGGATTTGACACCGCCGAAGGAAATTCTGCACGCCATGCAGCAGCAAATTACTGCCGAGCGTGAAAAGCGCGCGCTGATTGCCGCATCCGAGGGCCGCATGCAAGAACAGATCAACATCGCCACCGGTGAACGCCAAGCTTTCATTGCCAGATCGGAAGGTGAAAAACAAGCCGTGATCAACAAGGCGCAAGGTGAAGCCGCGTCGATTCTGGCAGTGGCCGAAGCCACCGGTCAAGCCATCGAGCGCGTGGCGGCCGCCATTCGCCAGCCCGGCGGCAGCGACGCGGTGCAGCTCAAAGTGGCGGAAAAATCCATTGAAGCCTATTCCAGGGTGGCCACCGATGCCGCGACCATGCTGATTGTTCCGAGCAACATGACCGAAGTCTCAACTTTGATCGCCTCTGCCATGAAGATGATCAAGTCATCGCAAACGTGAGGCCAGGTCAGTTTGACTGCGACGAGCGCTGCTTGCCGCAAATTCCGGTGATAACGCTGTGAACGCACGGCTGATCCGAATTCAACACTGGTTGAACGGTTAATATTTCAAAATGCCAAACCGCAATCGCATTCCAGGTAGCGTCTGGGCGCTGGGTTTCGTCAGCTTGCTGATGGACACCTCGAGCGAACTCATCCACAGTTTGCTGCCGGTTTTTATGGTGACGACACTGGGAGTGAGCGTGTTGGTGATCGGTCTGATCGAAGGTGCCGCCGAATCCACCGCACTGATCGTCAAGGTATTTTCCGGCGTGCTGAGCGACTACTGGGGCAAGCGCAAACCGCTGGCCGTGCTGGGCTATGGACTGGGTGCCCTGTCTAAGCCCTTGTTTGCACTTGCCAGCGGCGCTGGGTGGATCTTGTCAGCGCGCTTGATCGACCGCGTCGGCAAAGGCTTGCGCGGTGCACCGCGCGATGCACTGGTGGCCGACATCACGCCGCCCGAGCTGCGCGGTGCCGCCTTTGGTTTGCGTCAGGCACTCGACACGGTAGGCGCTTTTCTGGGGCCGCTGTTGGCAGTGGCATTCATGCTGCTGTGGGCGAACGATTTCCGCACCGTGTTCTGGGTCGCCACAGTGCCCGCCGTGCTGTGCGTGTTGCTGCTGGTGTTGGGGGTGCAAGAGCCCGAGCGCGCGCCGGGTGCGGTGCGCCACAACCCGATCAGTCGCGCCAACCTGGCACGACTCAGCGCTGCCTACTGGTGGGTGGTTGGTATCGGCGCTGTTTTCACGCTGGCGCGCTTTAGCGAAGCTTTTCTGGTGCTGCGCGTGCAGCAAGGCGGGCTGGCTCTGGCGTGGACCCCGCTGGTGATGATTGCCATGAATCTGATCTACGCAGCCTGTGCTTACCCGTTTGGCAAGCTCGCTGACTCTGTCCGTCACAGCACCTTGCTGGTATGGGGACTGCTGCTGCTGATTGGCGCCGACATGCTGCTGGCCTACAGCAATCATGGTGTCGGCATCTGGCTCGGCATTGGATTGTGGGGCCTGCACATGGCCATGACGCAAGGCTTGCTGGCAACCATGGTGGCCGATGTGGCACCGGCTGATCTGCGCGGTACGGCGTATGGATTTTTCAACTTGATGAGCGGCATTGCCATGCTCATTGCCAGTGGCCTGGCCGGACTGCTGTGGCAGCAATGGGGTGCCAGCATGACTTTTCTCGCCGGTATCGCCTTCAGTGCGCTGGCGCTCGTTTTGCTGCTGTTGCGACCGCGCCAGAAACCGGCCAAACTCAGCGCCGTATGAGTCGGCGCAAGTCGCAACCCAGCGCGCGCAGACTGGCAAAATAAAGCAGCACTGAAATCAACACGATGGCGCTCAAAAGACCAACCCGGTGCAGGCTTTGCGCACGCAGGGTGGTCCACGCAAACGCTTGCCCAGCCCAGCGGAGAAACACTGCCAGCACAGCGCAAGCCAGCAGCACTCGAACAGCAAAGCCGAGCCAACCGGGTTGCGGCCGGTAACTACCCCGGCGCAACAAGCCGAGCAACAGCCAAACGGCATTAATCAAGGCACCAACGCCAATGGAGAGTGTCAGTGCTGCGTGCCCGGCTTGCACGGTCTGCTCGAACAGCGGCACCAAAACGAGATTGAGCAACTGCGTGATGACGAGCACCACAATCGCCACCCGTACCGGTGTTTTGGTGTCCTCGCTGGCATAGTAACCCGGTGCCAGCACCTTGATGGCGATGATGCCGATCAAACCGATACCCCAACCCATCAGGGCATAAGTGATTTGCTGGACATCGTAATTGGTCATGGCACCATAGTGGTAGAGCACGGCCACCAGCGGTTTGGCAAAGACCGTCAACGCCACCGCGCAGGGCAGTGCCAACAACATCGCCAGCCGCAAGCCCCAATCGAGCAGTGCCGAATATTGCGCCCTGTCACCGCTGGCCCGGGCTGTGGAGAGCTGCGGCATCAGCACCACGCCCAGCGCAACGCCGAGCAAGGCGCTGGGAAATTCCATCAAACGGTCCGAGTAGGTGACCCAACTGACGCTGCCGGCGCGCAAGTGCGAAGCAATCTGGGTATTGATCAGCATCGAGATATGTGCCACTCCCACACCGAGCAGCGCTGGCCCCATCAGTTTGACAATGCGCTGTGTGCCAGTGTCGGCCCAGGCGGCTTGCAGCGCACGCCAACGCCAGCCGATGTGCGGGCCTAGCCCCAGCCGCCTGAGCGCCCACCATTGCACGCCAAGCTGCATTGCGCCGCCCAGCAACACACCGCCAGCCAGTGCGTAGATCGGTGCCAAACCCAGCGTCTGAAAAAATGGCGCACCCAGCCAGGCAGCAGCAATCATGGCCAGATTGAGCAAGATGGGTGTTGCCGCCGGAACGGCAAAATGGTGCCAGGTATTGAGCACTCCCGCCGCCATGGCCACCAGCGACATGAAAGCAATATACGGAAACATCCAGCGTGTCATCACCGTCGCGCTCTCAAAACCCCGGCCATATTGCTGCAAACCGCTGGCCATGGCCCACACCATCGCTGGCGCAAAAACAACGCCGAGCAGGCTCAGCGCCAGCAGCGCCCACAGCAACACGGTTGTCACACGGTCGATCAGCGCTTGCGTGGCGGCAGCACCGTACTGCGTTTTGGTGCCGGACAGCACCGGGACAAAGGCCTGACTGAAAGCGCCCTCAGCAAAAAAACGCCGGAACAGATTGGGAATACGAAACGCCACGTTGAACGCATCGGTCATGGCGTTGGCACCAAAGGTGGACGCGATCAACAGCTCACGCGCCAAACCGGTGATGCGTGATGCCAGGGTCAGGACCGAAACCAGCGATGCGGATTTGAAAAGACTCACCGCGTCAAGTGTAGCCGCGTCCATGCCGGTGTCAGCAAGCGACGCTGATGTCAAGCGACAGCTGATAGAATCGCCACCTTTGCTGAGAACATCCACAGACTCAAGGAATTAGAAATATGGCATCTGGAAAACCCAAGAAAAAGAACCCGCGCCTGGCATCGGGGCGCAAGCGCGTCCGCCAGGATGTAAAAATCAACGCCGCCAACACATCGCTGCGCTCCAAATACCGCACCGCGGTGAAGAGCGTTGAAAAAGCGGTGATCACCGGCGACAAGGCCAAGGCCACCGAACTCTACGGAAAAATGCAAGCGGTGGTGGACAGCGTCGCCGACAAAGGCATTTTCCACAAGAACAAGGCAGCGCGCGACAAGAGCCGTCTGGCCACCAAAGTGAAGGCCATGGCCAGCGCACCAGCCACTCAAAGCGCCTGATTTTTCAGCAACAATCAGCACAAACTTCCGGTTGGAAGTTTGCCGTTTGAAACGGGTGCGCTCTCAGCAAAGACAAAACAGCCGTCATCAGACGGCTTTTTTGTGTGCGCCGCACGACTGACACTAGAATTGCGCCTCAACGGCCCGCGATTGAACGGGCCGGTTTGTTTTCCCCGCCATGATTGCAACCACCATGAACGCCCTGCCTTTCATTGAAGCCGCATCGCCCCACGTGATGGACACCTATGCCCGGCTGCCGATTGCTCTTTCGCATGGCCAGGGTTGCCGTGTCTGGGATGTCAACGGCAAAGCCTATCTGGACGCACTGGGCGGAATCGCCGTCAACACGCTGGGCCACAACCACCCGCGGCTGGTGCCAGCGCTCCAGGATCAATTGGCAAAACTGATCCACACCTCCAATTACTACCACGTGCCCAACCAGGAACTGTTGGCAAAGAAACTGGTTGAACTCTCCGGCCTGAGCAATGTCTTTTTCTGCTCCACCGGTCTGGAAGCCAACGAGGCAGCGTTGAAGCTGGCGCGCAAGTTCGGGCACGACAAGGGCATAGAGCAGCCTGAAATCGTGGTTTATGAAAAAGCCTTTCATGGCCGCTCCATCGCCACCCTGAGCGCCACCGGCAACCGCAAAATCCAGGTCGGTTTCGAGCCGCTGGTGCCGGGTTTCATCCGGGTGCCGATCAACCACATCGAAAGCCTGCTCGCGGCCACCACCAATCGCCCCAATGTGGTTGCCGTGTTGCTGGAAACCATTCAGGGCGAAGGTGGCGTTCGACCGATGCAGGTGGAGTACCTGCAACAGGTGCGCCGCTTGTGTGACGAGCGCGACTGGCTGTTGATGATCGACGAAGTGCAATGTGGCATGGGACGCAGCGGCAAATGGTTTGCCTACCAATGGGCCGGTATCCAACCTGATGTCATGCCGTTGGCCAAAGGCTTGGGATCGGGTGTACCGGTGGCGGCGCTGGTGGCTGGAGCCAGGGCAGCGCACGTTTTTCAGCGCGGCAACCACGGCACCACCTTCGGCGGTAACCCACTGGCCATGCGCGCCGGTGTCGAGACCATTCGCATCATGGAAGAAGACGATTTGCTGGGCAACGCGGCGCGTGTTGGCAGCTACTTGATGGCGGCACTGAAAGAAGCGCTGGCACCCGAGCTGGCGCAGCGCAGCGTGCTGGAAGTCCGCGGTCAGGGCTTGCTGTTGGGAATCGAATTGGCCAAGCCATGTGGCGCGCTGGTGGCGCTTTGCGCCGAGCACGGTTTGCTCATCAGCGTCACGGCCGAATCGGTGCTTCGCATGGCACCACCGCTGATTCTGAGCTCAGCCGAAGCTGATGAAATTGTTGCCATTTTGTGCCCACTGATCAAAGCCTCAGTGGCTGAGTAATTTTTCCAATCCCGTATTCAATTCCCACATGAAACACTATTTGCAATTCAGCGATTTCAGTGCCCATGAGTACGCTTATCTTTTTGAGCGCACCGCCCTGATCAAAAAGAAATTCAAAGCCTACGAAAAACACCAGCCACTGGTGGATCGCACGCTGGCCATGATTTTCGAGAAAGCCTCCACGCGCACGCGGGTGAGCTTTGAGACCGGCATGTACCAGATGGGCGGCAGCGTGGTGAACCTGACCACACGCGACAGCCAGCTCGGTCGCGCCGAACCGATTGCAGACAGCGCCAAAGTCATCAGTCGCATGGTCGATCTGGTGATGATCCGCACTTTTGAGCAAACCAAAATTGAATGCTTTGCCGAGCATTCACGCGTGCCGGTCATCAACGGCCTGACCAACGAGTTCCATCCCTGCCAGATACTCGCGGATATCTTCACTTACATCGAACAGCGCGGCTCCATTCAGGGCAAAACGGTGGCCTGGGTCGGTGACGGCAACAACATGGCCAACACCTGGCTACAAGCGAGTGAGATTCTGGGCTTCAAAGTCAACGTCAGCACACCCAGCGGTTACGAAGTGGACCAGTCAATTGCCGGCCTGCGCTCGGCCGCCAGCTACCAGGTTTTCAATGATCCCCGCGAAGCCTGTGCCGGGGCTGATCTGGTGACCACCGATGTCTGGACCAGCATGGGTTTTGAAGCTGAAAATGCCGCGCGCAAAGTGGCTTTTGCCAATTGGTGCGTTGATCTGGAGCTGATGCAACTGGCCAAACCCGACGCGCTGTTCATGCACTGCCTGCCGGCGCACCGCGGCGAAGAAGTTCAAGCCGAAGTGATCGACGGACTGCAGTCGGTGGTGTGGGACGAAGCCGAAAACCGTCTGCACGTGCAAAAAGCGCTGATGGAATACCTGCTGCTGGGAGCATGCCAAAATTAATCTATTTTTTTGGCGGCAGGTCGCCCAGTGCCTGCTGATTTTTTTTGATCCGTGCCTGGCGGCGCTGGTCTTCCCGCTCCATCGCTTTGCGTTTGGTATAGCCCGATCCGTCAGCCCAGGCCCACCACAGTACTGCCAGTCCAAATGGCAGCAGAACCCACCACCAGTCCCAATTGGCAACCGGTGAAACCTGAAAGTACTTCAGCACCAGAAGAACCAATCCAAGACCGAGTAAATACATAACGTTCCTTTCGAGGTCTATTGCAACAGTGTCACTACTGGCACGGATTTCAAGTAGTCAATACAATGGCAGCGGTCAACTTTGAACACGACTTTAAACCAAACTCTCAAGGAAGAATCGAATGAAAAGGATTATTTTTACAGCCGCCACTGCACTCGTGCTGAGCGCCCCCGCATTTGCCAATCAGGCTTTGGCAACCGCCAAAAACTGTATGGCCTGCCACTCGATTGACAAAAAAGTGGTGGGGCCAGCGTACAAGGATGTGGCTAAAAAGTACGCAGGTCAAAAAGACGCAGCTGCCAAATTGGCCAGCAAGATCATGAAAGGCGGCTCGGGTGTCTGGGGTGCCGTTCCGATGCCAGCCAACACCCAAGTCAGCGATGCCGATGCCAAGAAGTTGGCAGCCTGGGTGTTGGGTCTGAAATAAGCCCGCGTCATAATTACAGGTGGGCACCCGTGCCGGGCGCACCGCAAAAAAAACGGCGGAAATTTCCGCCGTTTTTTTGACCAGGCCGCAGCTCGAGCAACTTCAGGTCGATTCGCCGTACACCGAAACGGTGATTTCGACCAGCACATCGGTGTGCAGCGCAACGCTGATGCTGTTGTCGCCAACCATTTTGATCGGTCCGTTGGGCATGCGAATTTGCGACTTCACAACTTTGAAATCGTTCTTGCACAATTCTTCGGCGATGTCGGCGTTCGTCACAGAACCAAACAGGCGACCATCAACACCAGCTTTCTGGGTCAGTTTGACCACAAAGCCGGCCAGTTTTTCAGCCACCGTTTGGGATTGCGCCAATTTGACGGCCGCTGCTTTTTCTAGCTCAGCGCGACGTGCTTCAAATTCCAGTTTGGCCGCTGCCGTGGCACGACGCGCGCGTCCTGATGGAATCAGGAAGTTGCGGGCGTAGCCGTCCTTGACACGAACGATTTCGCCCAGATTACCAAGGTTGACAACCTTATCAAGCAGAATAATTTGCATGGTCATCGTCCTTAGATTCGGTGCTGATCGCTGTACGGCAGCATAGCGAGAAACCGCGCACGCTTGATCGCAGTGTTGAGTTGGCGCTGAAATATGGCACGGGTGCCAGTCAGACGCGCCGGAATGATTTTGCCATTCTCAGCGATGAAATCACGCAAGGTGTCGATATCCTTGTAATCGATCTCGGTCACTCCGGTGACGGTGAAGCGGCAAAAGCGCTTGCGCTTGAACAGCAGATTTTGCGCTGGGCGTTTGGGACGTTTGTCCTTGCTGAAACGTTTTGGTCCGGCCATGATGGACTCCTAAAAAATTTTACGAATTCGTTAATCTTTGAAACTCTTGAATATGGAACACCAGTTGCTTGCTGCGACCCGTGCTCCCCAAAAAACCACTAAAACTCCAGCCACTGCCAATGGGTTGTATGGCCAGTCGCTCTGCCACGGTGCCCAGGGCAAGCGCTTTGACCACCGCCTTGACCTGCCTCACCTGCCCTGCTTCTGGCAACTCTGACTCGTGCTCAAGTTGCAAGTTCAGCGCTGGCAGTCCGAACGGTGTGTAGCGCAACGACTCTGTCTGTACGATACAAGCCGTCAGCACCAGCCGATTGGCAACGGGTGTCACGCCAGTGGCAAGCAACGCTTGGTTCAGGCTTGGTATTCAGGCTGTTGATTTTTGCGGGCATCCTCACGTTCAACCGTTTTCATCATGGAAGACGGTTCCGTGTCGGCTTTCTTCTTGAGCACCGTCAAGTGCCGCAACACTGCATCGTTGAACTTGAATGCGTGTTCCAGATCGGCCATCACGGCTTGATTGGCTTCAATGTTGAGACACAGATAGTGGGCCTTGGCAAGCTTGTTAATCATATAGATCAACTGGCGCCGGCCCCAGTCTTCAACCCGGTGCACTTTCCCGCCGCCGGCGGTGACCATGCCCTTGTAGCGTTCCAGCATGGCCGGAACCTGCTCACTCTGATCCGGATGGATCATGAGTATGATTTCGTAATGACGCATTGATACTCCTTGTGGCTAACCCATGTCTGGGCGTAATAAATCACCCTCAGCGTCCAATTGAGGTGTGATAAGGTGAAGCGGCGGATTATAAGCGATCACTCGATGCCGACTGGTCAACCGGTGGCGTGGCCTGGCGCGGCCGGCTTGAACAGACTCACCAGCACGACCACTGCAGCGCCCGCCGGGATGCCAAATGCGCCCGCAGAAATGGGTTCAATGCCAAACCACAGACCACTGCCATTCAAGCCAAACGCTGCTCTGACGGCACTGGTATTGACCAGCATGTAGTAGAGGGTCAGCCCAAGACCGGTCAACATGCCGCAAACGGCTGCCACAGCACTGGTTCGGCACCAGAAGATTCCCAGCACCATCGACGGCACAAACGCCGCGCCAGCGAGCGAAAACGATGCCGCCACCAGGTACAGGATGTCAGCCGGTCGCTGCGCCGCCACGTAAGCTGCCACCAACGCCACCAGCAACAGGGAAAACTTTGACAGCATGACTCGTCTGACAGCGTCGTTGCGGTCATTTTTCCGTTGCCAGAACAAGTCGTGCGCCAATGCGCTACCCATGGTCAACAACAGGCCATCGGCAGTGGACAAGGCAGCAGCCAGCCCACCGGCCGCCACCAAGCCCGAAATCACGTATGGCAGACCGGCGATCTCGGGCATTGCCAGCATCACAATATCGGCACCCATATCAAGCTCGGCAAATTGCAAAATGTGATCGCCGTTGATGTCAGTTGCCGAGACCAGCGTTGGATCAACCTTGGCCCACTGTGCCATCCAACCCGGCAGTGAAGCGAAATCGAGCCCGACCAAATGACTCATCACTTCAAATTTCACCAGCACCGCCAGCGCTGGAGCGGAGAGGTACAACAGCGCAATAAAAACCAGTGACCACGCGACGGAGGTTCTGGTCTCAGCCACCGAACGGGTGGTATAAAAACGGGTCAGTAAATGTGGCAGCCCGGCCGTTCCGACCATCAGGCAAAACATCATCGCCAGAAAATTTCGCCGCGACAGATCAAACAACCTCTGCTGCTCACCGTCACCGTGCGGCTCACCGGCAAAGGGCTGAGCGTGTGCCGGTATCCCCGCCAGGGGTTTGGCGCGACGCAGATTGTCCTGCATGGCGCGCTGCCAGCGCTCGCGTGCGCTCGCCACATCCTTGGGTAGCGCGCTCAGTTCGCGGCGCGCAGCGACGATGATTACTTCGTCGGCCTGGCGTTCAGTTAAAAATCGGATTCGCTCCCGCAGCATGATGCGTTCAGTGGTCAACGCAAGTTCTATATTTTGCAACTTGATGGCATAGGTCTCCGCCCGGCGTGCGTATTCATGGATCACCTGGCGCTCGGCTGGCGACTGTGCCAATTGCTTTTCAAGCTCGGTAATTTTCTGCAACTGCTGTCCGTAAACCAGCGGTGCCAGAGGATTGCCCAACTGTTTGTAAGCCAGCCACGAAACCGGTATCAGAAACGCCAGAATGAGAACCACATATTGGGTGACCTGGGTCCAGGTCACGGCACGCATACCGCCGAGGAAGGAGCACACCAGCACGCCGCCGAGGCCGAGCAGAATGCCGATCTCGAATTGAACGCCGGTCAACCGTGAGGTGATCAGACCCACTCCATAAATCTGCGCCACCACGTAAGTAAACGAGCACAGCACGGCAGCCAGCGCGGCAATGATGCGCGGCCAGCGGGAACCAAAACGAACGGCAAAATAGTCCGGTACGGTGTACAGATTGAGCTGACGCAGGTAAGGAGCCACCCACAGCGCCACCAGGCAAAAGCCGCCGGTCCAGCCCAGCACGTAAACCAGGCCACCGGTCTGTTCCGGCGTACCGGAAAAACCCTGTAAATAAAGTCCGCCCGCCATGCTGATGAACGATGCCGCGCTCATCCAATCGGCTGCCACCGCCATACCGTTATAGACCGCCGGAATTCGGTGCCCGGCAATGTAGTACTCATGGGGATCCGAAGTGCGGCCATAAATGCCGATCACCGCATACATGACCAAGGTGGCCAGCAAAAAGATGATGCCAACCCATGCGCGCTGCAAACCCCAGCGTTCGGCTAGTGCCAGCAGAAATAAAAAAACCAGTAAGCACAACACATAGCTGGCGAACCTCAGATGCAACCGACGTTTGTAAGCCAGATAGACCGGGTCAACCGCCACCGCCCCGTCACGTCGATTGGCAACCCAGGCGAACACGACCACGATGGCGATGAAAATAAAAACACTGCCCTGCGCCGCAAACCAGTAACCCAGCGGCCAACCGGCAACCACGGACTGCAAGTCACGGGCAAAAAAAACCACCCCGAAAGAAGCTGCAAACCACGCCAGCAGCAGCCAGCCATGCAACCGAAAACCACGGGGCATCGGCTGACTGGCGGCCACCACTGTCCTCAAACGCCGATTACGGGTTGGCGAGCTGTTGCCAGGTGGCCACCACCGAGTCCGGGTTGAGTGACATGGACTGAATTCCTTGCTCAACCAGCCAACGGGCAAAATCAGGATGATCGCTCGGGCCTTGGCCGCAAATGCCGACGTACTTGCCAGCAGCGTTGCAAGCGTCGATGGCGCGCTTTATCAGGGCTTGAACGGCCGGGTCGCGTTCATCAAAATCGGCTGCCAGCAATTCCAGCCCCGAGTCGCGGTCGAGACCGAGTGTGAGTTGCGTCAAATCGTTGGAGCCAATTGAGAAGCCGTCAAAATAGGACAGGAACTGCTCGGCCAGGATGGCGTTGCTGGGAACTTCGCACATCATGATGATCTTGAGTCCCATTTCGCCGCGTTTGAGCCCTTGAGCCGCCAGCAGATCAGTGACTTTCTTCGCTTGCCCCAAAGTGCGCACAAACGGCACCATCAACTCGACGTTGGTCAGACCCATGTCAGAGCGGACCCGTTTCATGGCCTCACACTCCATGGCAAAAGCCGGGCCAAATTCGGCGCTCACGTAACGCGCCGCACCACGGAAACCCAGCATTGGGTTTTCTTCTTCCGGCTCATAACGGCTGCCGCCCATCAACTTGCGGTACTCATTGCTTTTGAAATCCGACAAGCGGACGATGACCGGCTTGGGCCAGAAGGCGGCGGCGATTGTCGCCACACCCTCGGTCACTTTGTCAACATAGAAAGCGCGTGGCGAGGCGTGACCGCGGGCGGCCGACTCCACAGCAATTTTCAGATCAGCGTCAATGTTGGGATAGTCCAGGATCGCTTTCGGATGAACGCCGATATTGTTGTTGATGATGAATTCAAGGCGCGCCAGACCGACCCCGGCGTTGGGCAATTGGCAAAAATCAAAAGCCAGTTGGGGATTGCCGATGTTCATCGTGATTTTCACCGGAATTTCCGGCATGACACCACGCACCACCTCGGTGACTTCGGTTTCCAGCAAACCGTCATAGACCATGCCGGTGTCGCCCTCAGCGCAACTAACCGTCACCAACATGCCCTCGGTCAGAACTTCGGTCGCATTGCCACAGCCCACCACTGCCGGGATACCGAGCTCACGCGAAATGATCGCAGCGTGGCAGGTACGTCCGCCGCGGTTGGTGACGATGGCAGCAGCACGCTTCATGATCGGTTCCCAATTGGGATCGGTCATGTCGGTGACCAACACGTCGCCCTCGCGCACCTTGTCCATCTCGCTGACGTTGTGCACCACCCGCACCGAACCCGTGCCCACCTTTTGACCGATGGCTCGCCCTTCAATGAGAATCGTGCTTTTGCTCTTGAGTTTGTAGCGATGCTCGGTCTTGCCGGCGGCCTGGCTCTTGACCGTCTCCGGGCGCGCTTGCAGGATGTAGAGCTCGCCGTCGATGCCGTCCTTGCCCCATTCGATGTCCATCACGCAGCCATAGTGCTGCTCAATCACCAGCGCGTAGCGCGCCAACTGTTCCACTTCGGCATCGGTCAGCGAATAGCGGTTGCGCAGTTCGGTCGGCACCGGCGTGGTCTGCACCAACTTGCCGCTGGCTGCTTTGTCGTGCGCGCTGGCAAACTGCATCTGGATCAACTTCGAGCCCAGATTGCGCCGGATCACCGCCCTTTTCCCGGCTTGCAACATCGGCTTGTGCACATAGAACTCATCGGGATTCACGGCACCCTGCACCACCGTCTCACCCAGACCATAGCTCGAAGTGATGAACACCACGTCTTTGAAGCCCGATTCGGTGTCAATGGTGAACATAACACCGGCAGCACCCAGATCAGAGCGCACCATACGCTGGATGCCAGCGCTCAAGGCCACGTGCTCGTGGGCAAAGTTTTTGTGCACCCGGTAGCTGATGGCGCGGTCGTTGTAGAGCGAAGCAAACACCTCCTTGATTTTGCGCAGAACATCTTCGATGCCAGTGACGTTCAAAAACGTCTCCTGCTGCCCGGCAAATGAAGCATCGGGCAGGTCTTCTGCAGTGGCTGAAGAGCGCACCGCAAAAGATGCCTGCGGCTGTCCAGCGCTCAAGGCGGCGAAGGAGTCACGGATTGAACGCTCCAAATCAGCCGGAAAGGGCTGCTTCTCAACCAATGCCCGAATCTCGGCACCCACCTGGGCCAAGGCGCGCAAGTCCTGACTGTCGAGCGCCTTGAGCTTGGCATTTATGGTGGCGGCCAGACCAGCGTGAGCGAGAAACTCCCGGAACGCATGCGCCGTGGTGGCAAAACCGCCCGGAACCTTGACTCCGGACGGCAAATTGGAAATCATTTCGCCGAGACTGGCATTTTTACCACCAACCGACTCGACATCGGTCATTCTCAGGTTTTCAAACGGTACGACCAAGGCGGTCGATTCAAAAAGTGCAGACATGGGAAAGCTCCAGAAGTTAAAAATGGGGCGACGCGATGCAGCGCGGGTGCATCGGCTATGCTCATGTCAACAGCGTGACTTTGTCGTTGTTCTGGTCGGTCAGTGCAGCACATGGAAAATACGCATTTGTTGCCTGCCATTGTAGGCTGAGAAAACAACGACCCGACACGCCGACTCACCAAGCTTTTTGAAGAATGAAACCATGCCCCATCGCACCGTATTTTTTGTTTCTGACGGCACCGGCATCACCGCCGAAACTTTTGGCAATGCCATCCTGGCCCAGTTCGGCAACCGCTTCAAGCACATTCGGCTACCGTTCATCGATACCGTTGACAAGGCGCATCACGCGGTGCGCGAAATCAACCATACCGGCAGCGTCGATGGCAAGAGAGCGATCATCTTCACCACGTTGGTCAACACTGAAGTGCTCAAGGTCATCACCGACGGCTGTCAGGGTCTGTTGCTCGACATGTTTGACACCTTTGTGCGGCCGCTGGAAAACGAGCTCGATCTCAAGTCAAGCCATCGCATTGGTCGTTTCAGCGACATCAGCAAAAACCAGGCCTACCAGTCACGCATTGAAGCCATCAACTTTTCTTTGGCACACGATGACGGCCAGTCCAATACCGATCTGATTGATTCGGACGTGATTCTGGTGGGCATCAGTCGCAGTGGGAAAACACCAACTTCGCTCTATCTGGCGATGCAATATGGGCTCAAGGCATCCAACTACCCGTTGATTCCGGAAGACTTTGAGCGTCAACTGCTGCCCCCAGTGCTCAAAACGCACAAAAACAAGCTGTTCGGGCTGACCATCGACCCCGAGCGCTTGAGTGAGATTCGAAACGAGCGCCGACCCCACTCAAAATATGCGTCGCTGGAAAATTGCCGCCACGAGGTACACGAAGCCGAAACAATGATGCGACGCGCCGGAATCCGCTGGCTTTCGACCACCACCAAATCGATCGAGGAAATCGCCACCACCATCTTGCAGGAAATCCGGCCGCAGCAATTGAAATATTGATCGACCGCAGCGGCACTTTGACGCGCAGCAGGCTAGAAAGTCTCCCAATCACTGGCTCCGCCGGCCTTGGCCTGAGCAGCAACAACGCCAGGTTTGACGCTGGACGTGAGCGCTTTTGGCTTGCCAGCGAGGGCCCGCGGTTGGCTGATCACAGTACGAAATGCAGTAGGTGCCGGCCGGGAATGTGGTGCGACATCCTGCCCCGGCGGCAATTGGAATACGGCCACGGTCTGAACCAGTTCTTGCGCCTGCGATTTCAGGCTGCCGGCGGCGGCGGCCATTTCTTCCACCAAAGCTGAGTTTTGCTGCGTCGTCTGGTCCATCTGCGCCACCGCTGCCCCGACTTGCGACACACCCTGGCTTTGCTCGCTGCTGGCAGCGCTGATTTCACTCATGATGTCGGTCACACGGCGAATGCTGTTGACCACTTCGGTCATTGTGGTACCGGCCTGATCGACCAGGGTCGTTCCTTGTTCCACCCGCTCGACACTGGCGTTGATCAGGGTTTTAATTTCTTTGGCCGCTTCGGCTGAACGACCAGCCAGGCTGCGTACTTCACTTGCCACGACCGCAAAACCGCGTCCCTGTTCACCGGCACGGGCTGCTTCCACGGCGGCGTTGAGTGCCAGGATATTGGTTTGAAAAGCAATGCCATCGATCACCTGAATGATGTCCGAGATTTTGCTGGAGGCGCTGTTGATGCCCTTCATGGTATCAACCACCTGCGCGACAACTTCACCACCCTTGACCGCCACGGCGCAGGCATTGACTGCCAACTGATTGGCCTGTTGCGCGCTGTCGGCATTTTGTTTGACCGTCGAGCTCAGCTCGGTCATCGATGCAGCCGTTTGCTCCAACGCGCTGGCCTGGCTCTCGGTGCGCGAGCTCAAGTCGCTGTTGCCTTGCGCAATCTCGGCGCTGGCGGTGGCCACGGCATCGGAGCCCTGACGCACCAGACGAACCACACCGGCCAAACTGAGTTGCATGGATGCCAGCGAGCGCAGCAAATCGCCCACCTCGTCATCACGTTGGGTGGTGGTATCGACACTCAAATTGCCAGCGGCAACTTCTTTGGCCACGTTGGCCGCCCGTGCCAATTCGGCCGCTATTTTCTTTTGCATCAGCCACGCCAACACAACCGCCACCGCTGCCGCCAACACCGCGCCGAGGGCAAGAAGCAAATTGGTGTTGCGCGAGCGGCGCTGCGACTCGGCGCTTTGCGCCTTGGCGCTGGCCTCAATGCCAGCCTCCAGTTGGACCACCACCTTGTTCAACGCCATGAAGGCCGAATCAGCCCCTTGCATGGCGGCAATACCGGTATTGGGATCGACCGAGGAGAGATCGATGGCCGAATCGGCGAGCTTGGCGTAGCTGTCGATCTGTTTTTCGATGTCGACCAGACTTGATCGCAGCGCGGCATCAGCCCCGGCACCTTTGCCCAATTCGAACATCGACTGCTTGGCCGTGGCAAGTTTTCTGGCCAGATCGGTGCGAAATGTCTTGATCACTGGTTCATCCATGGAACCTATCACTCCCATCAACCGATAGACACTGGCATGGGCCAGACCCAGGCTCTCCTGCACACCCGCAACGACCCTGAACTGTGTCAGGTTGGTGTTGGCACTGACATCATTGCGCTCGGCTTCCTGTGTCATCAAAAACGCATTGACCTGACCTGCCAGCAATACCACGACTGCCGTCAACAACGGCGCAATGCCAAGCTTGATCGCCAATTTCATAGGGGTGCTCCAACATGCCCGCACCTGCCGCTGCCTCAGTGCGATTTTGAAAAAAAGATAAGCAGGCTGGTTTCAGAAACCGGCCTGCCCAATGATTCCGAATCAGGTCAATTTACTTGTAAATGCCACCGCAGACAGCGGTATCGTTCAATTTTTCGCAGTACATGCTCTTGGGTTCAATCTTCTTGGTCACCGGGTTGGTGAACTTGTAATCTTGCCAGAACGTACCCTTGGTCTTGGCCAGGTTGACACGCTCCTTGACAAATTCCTTGCCGTCGATGTCTTTCAGGTCAATCAGGTTCTTGCCGATCATTTTCTCGTTGGCACCGTGCGCGTGAACCGTGCCGTCCAGACCATAAACGACCAGGTACAAGTCACGGTCCTTGAATTGCCCTTTTTTGTTGCTGATTTCAGCCCAGCCTTTGTCATTGCCATTGGCTTTGATGAACACCACGCCTTTTTTGACCATGGCCGTTGCCTCGGCGGCAGTGGCCTTGGTCTGGGCTTGCGCCGAAAGCGAAAAAGCCAAGGCACAGGCCAGGCTGGAAATAATGAGTGAATGCTTCATGAGGAAATCTCCTGTGGTTTTGTCTTTGCTAAACAAGATGAAATTTGAATGGCTGCAAACGCTTGCCATTGGCGAGCTCGGGATTGTAGTCACT
>JAVHQY010000069.1:0-4148 GCA_036171375.1 Rhodoferax sp.
CTCCAGCATGCTGCGCGCCAGCGCCTCGGCCGCTTTGATGCCATCGACAGCGGCTGACAAAATGCCACCGGCGTAGCCGGCACCCTCGCCGGCCGGGTACAGGCCGCGTGTGTTGACGCTCTGAAAATCTTCACCGCGGGTGATGCGTAGTGGCGATGAGGTGCGGGTTTCGACACCTGTGAGCAGCGCGTCGGGCATGTCAAAGCCCTTGATCTGTTGGCCAAAAATCGGCAGCGCTTCACGCAGGGCGGCAGTGGCATAAGCTGGCAAGCTGTCAGCCAGGTTGCCCAGTTTGACCCCCGGCTGGTACGACGGCAGCACCGCGCCCAGCGTGGTCGACGGCTGGTCGTGCACAAAATCGCTCAGCAATTGCGCCGGTGCCAGGTAGTTGCTGCCGCCAAGCAAATAAGCTGCGGATTCGAGTTTGCGCTGCAAGGCGATGCCGGCCAGCGGGTGGCTGTCCTGTGGGTTCAGCATCTTGAGAGTCTGCGCCTGCTCGCCGTAACGCACTGCCGCGGGGGCATCAAATGCGGCGGAAAATGCCGCTTCGTCCTGGTCAAAGTCTGCCGGCGTGATACCCACCACCAGCGCCGCGTTGGCGTTGCGTTCATTGCGCGAATACTGGCTCATGCCATTGGTCACGACGCAGCCTGGCTCGGAAGTGGCCGCCACCACGGTGCCACCGGGGCACATGCAAAAGCTGTACACGGTGCGCCCATTGCTGGCGTGATGCACCAGTTTGTAGCTGGCCGCCCCCAGACTGGGGTGACCCGCATGGCGACCCCAGCGCGCTTGGTCGATCACGCTTTGCGGATGCTCGATGCGAAAGCCGATAGAAAATGCTTTGGCTTGCAGCGCCACGGCGTTTTCGTGCAGCATGACGAACGTGTCGCGCGCGCTGTGGCCCAGCGCGATCACCACGTGTTCGGCGCGCAGTTCATAGTGCTCACCACTGACCTCGTCGAGAACGCTTAACGCGCGCAGTTGTCGCGCGGGCGTGCCAGCCTCAAGTTCCAGGCCAACGAGCTGTTGCTGAAAGCGGATTTCACCGCCTAGTTCAATGATTTGCTGGCGCAGGTTTTCCACTATCCTGACCAGCCTGAAAGTGCCGATGTGTGGATGCGCCTCGATCAAAATCTCGGCCGGTGCCCCGGCCTTTACCAATTCCGTCATTACGTTGCGTCCCAGGTGGCGCGGATCTTTGATCTGGGTGTAGAGCTTGCCGTCCGAGAATGTGCCGGCACCACCCTCGCCAAACTGCACATTGCTTTGCGCATCGAGCACCTGCTCTCGCCACAGCGCCCAGGTGTCCCGGGTGCGCTCGCGCACCGGTTTGCCGCGTTCCAGCACGATCGGCCTGAAGCCCATTTGCGCCAACAGCAACGCGGCAAAAATGCCGCACGGGCCAAAGCCCACCACCACCGGGCGCAGCGGCAGGGCAGATGGTGACCGCGCCACCAGCCGGTAGGTCATGTCGGGCGCAGGCTGCAGCGTTGACGGATGGGGGCGTTGCAGCAATTGCGCCTCGAGTTCGGCGCTGCGCAACTCGACATCCACCACATAGACCCAGTGCAGTTGATTCTGGCGCGCGTCGATGCTGCGTTTGAACACCTGCCATGCCAGAATTTCATCGGCCCCAATGGCCAGCCTTTGCGCGATCAGCGCTTTGAGATCGCTGTCCGGGTGTTCGAGCGGAAGTTTGAGTTCAGAGAGTCGAAGCATGGAAGGTGTGTTGCTGGCCTGTGTTGATCAGCTGCTGCGGATTCTAGGCTTTGAGCCGTTATGATCTGCGCCGATGACCATGGCCTCGCCGCACCTCACCAAGTACCTCCGCTGGTGGTATGTCTGGGCCGTCCTGTGCTTCGTACCGACACTGTTTTTCTATTACGTTGGTGAAGAAGCCGTGTTTACACTGAGCTCGCTGGAGATGTGGCAGCGCAAGGAGTTCATGAACACCGTGATGTACGGCACGCTCGGTGGCGGTGGCAACGGGCGCCCGCCGCTGTTCAACTGGCTGGTGATCGCGCTGGCCCAGTTGCTGGGCTGGAGCCACGTGTTGCTGGCTGCGCGCATCGTGACGGTGTCGGCCACTCTGGCCACCAGCCTGACGTTGGCCTGGCTGGCGCAGCAACTATGGCGCGATAAAACCATCGCCTGGATGGCGGCCTTGCTGTACCTGCTGACGGCCGATGTGCTGTTCTACCGCGGCTGGTTGTCTTATGCTGACCCGCTGTTTGCCATGTTTGTGGTGCTGGCCATCGCTCAGACCTGGGTGGCCTGCCAACGCAAGAGTTTTTGCTTGCTGGCCGCTGCGGCGCTGGCAACATTTGCCGCCATGTTGACCAAAGCGCTGACGGTCTATGTTTTTCTCGGGATCAACTGGCTGGTGTTGCAGAGCCAGCCGGACTATCACCGTTTTCTGTTGCGCTGGCGGGCCTGGGGAATTTATGCGCTGGCCCTGGTGTTGCCGTTGATCTGGTTCAAACTGGGCAGTCAGGAGGTGGACCAACAGGCCAGCCTGACGCGTGACATCCTGCAAAAACTGGTGCTGCCACAGTGGGGCGATTATGGTTTGCGACTGGTGAGTTATCCGGTTGAAATGTTCTTGCGGCTGGTGCCTGCATCGTTTTTCGTCGTCTGGGTCTATTGGCAGCAGCGCAAGCTGGCGCAGCAACCAGTCACTGAGGTACGGCTGGCAGTCTGGATGGTGCTGTTAAATTTTTTGCCATACTGGCTGGCACCTTCAGGCGGTCCGCGTTACGTGTTGCCGGTCTATGCCTTGCTGGTGCTGGCGGGTGCCTATTGCGCGGTACGGCAATTTTCCGAGCTGGCGGTCAAGCTTTGGGTGCTGGGCCTGCTGGCGCTGGCGACCCTCACCAATCTGATCGCTTATCCCTATTACCAAAAAGAGGTGCGCGGGCGCAACTACGTCCAAATGGCCAATGAAATTGTGAGCCGCTATGGGCAATATCCGCTTTACGCCAGCAACGTCTCATCGGTCGGTCTGGCGGTGGTCGCCGAGATCAATGCCTTGCGCTCGGCGCAGCCCGCCGTAATCTGGCCGCCGCCCGACTTCAATAACGGGATCGTCATCGCGCACGCCCCAAGCGACGTCGCTGGCACCGTGTTGAGAAAGCTTCAGGTCGGCAACGATGCCCTGTGGTTGATTTGCCGTGGCGCAGCATGTGCCGCCAGCCGCTGAAGCCGGACGGCTTCAGCTTGGCAGGAAACCTTCCACCGACAAATAGCGTTCACCGGTGTCGTAATTGAACCCCAGCACGGTCGCACCGGCAGGCAGCTCCGGCAACTTTTGCGCAATCGCGGCCAGCGTGGCACCGCTGGAGATACCCACCAGAATGCCTTCTTCACGCGCGCTGCGCCGACCCATCTCGCGTGCCGCTTCGGCTTCCACCTGGATCACGCCATCGATCAGACTGGTGTGCAGGTTGGTTGGAATAAAACCTGCACCGATGCCCTGGATCGGGTGCGGCCCCGGCGCGCCGCCGGAGATCACCGGCGAGGCCACGGGTTCGACTGCATAGACTTTGAGCTTGGGCCATTTCGCTTTGAGCACCTGGGCGCAGCCAGTGAGGTGACCGCCGGTGCCGACACCGGTGATCAGGGCATCCACACCCTCGGGGAAATCGGCCAGGATTTCCTGCGCTGTGGTTCGGGCGTGGGCGTCGATGTTGATCGGGTTGTCAAACTGCGCCGGCATCCAGGAGTTCGGCGTGGCAGCGATCAGCTCGGTGGCGCGGGCGATGGCACCTTTCATGCCTTTTTCGCGCGGTGTTAGATCGAAGGTGGCACCGTAGGCCAGCATCAGGCGACGGCGCTCGATGGACATGCTGTCTGGCATCACCAGAATCAGTTTATAGCCTTTGACCGCCGCCACCATGGCCAGGCCGACACCGGTGTTGCCCGAAGTCGGTTCGATGATGGTGGCACCGGGTTTGAGCGCGCCGCTTTTTTCTGCCGCTTCGACCATACCCAGCGCAATGCGGTCCTTGATCGAGCCGCCCGGATTGCTGCGCTCGGACTTGATGAAAACATGGTGCGCGGCACCGAACAAACGGTTGATGCGGATGTGCGGTGTGTTGCCAATGGTTTGCAGGATGTTGTCAGTCTTCATGAAGATACTCCTTGGG
>JAVHQY010000070.1:0-3563 GCA_036171375.1 Rhodoferax sp.
AAGTCTGTGCAAACAATTCTCGCCCAATAAGCATACGCCGGATTTCGCTGGTGCCGGCACCAATTTCGTACAGCTTGGCATCACGCCACAAGCGCCCCAGCGGATACTCGTTGATGTAGCCGTTGCCGCCGAAAATCTGGATCCCTTCGCCGGCCATCCAGGTGGCCTTTTCAGCGCACCACAGAATAACAGAGGCGCAGTCCTTGCGCACCTGGCGAACGTGTTCCACACCGAGCAAGTCCAGATTTTTGGCCACCGTGTAAGCGAACGAGCGTGCCGCTTGCAGCACCGTGTACATGTCGGCCACCTTGCCCTGAATGAGCTGGAATTCGCCAATGCTCTGGCCGAACTGTTTGCGCTCATGCACATAGGGGATGACGTTGTCCATCACCGCTTGCATGATGCCGAGCGGCCCGCCGGTGAGCACCGCGCGCTCGTAGTCCAGGCCGCTCATCAGCACCTTGGCACCGTTGTTGATGCCGCCGAGCACGTTCTCGGCTGGTACTTCAACGTCCTGGAAGACCAGCTCGCCGGTGCTGGAGCCGCGCATACCGAGCTTGTCGAGCTTTTGCGCAATGGAAAAACCTTTCATGCCCTTTTCGACCAGGAACGCCGTGACACCACGCGCCCCCAGCTCGGGCTCGCTCTTGGCATAGACCACCAGCGTGTCGGCATCGGGCCCGTTGGTGATCCAGAACTTGCTGCCGTTGAGCAGGTAGTAGCCGCCCTTGTCTTCGGCCCTGAGCTTCATGCCCAGCACATCGCTGCCGGCACCGGTTTCGCTCATGGCGAGCGCGCCCACGTGCTCGCCGCTGATCAGCTTGGGCAGGTATTTTTGGCGCTGCTGGGGTGTGCCGTTGCGCTTGATCTGGTTCACGCACAGGTTGGAGTGCGCGCCGTAGCTCAACGCCACCGACGCGCTGGCCCGGCTGATTTCTTCCATCGCAATCATGTGCGCCAGGTAGCCCATGTTGGCACCGCCATACTCTTCGCTGACGGTGATGCCGAGCACACCGAGCTCACCCATCTTGCGCCACAGGTCCATCGGAAACTGATCGTTCTTGTCCAGCGCCGCAGCGCGCGGGGCGATCTCTTTTTGCGCGAATTCACGCACCGCATCGCGCAGCGCGTCAATGTCTTGGCCGAGTTGAAAATTTAGTCCGGGCAGGTTCATGAGGTTTCCTTCACTTGGGGTCATTGAGTTCGGATGCAGCAGATCAGGTCAGTAATTCTTCGGTATCACCATCAGCGTCTGCTGCATCACGGCGCAAGCGCTTTCCTTGCCATCGGCGCTGACGTGCAGCACCTCTGCCGCAGTCACGATCAGGCGCCGACCGGCCTTGATGACGCGGCCGCTGGCGCGCAGTTCGCCGCCTTGAAATGCCGCCAGAAAATTGATCTTGAATTCGACGCTGGTCACTTCCATGTCTGCCGCCGCCATGGTCAAGCCGGCGTAACCACCGGCAATGTCAGCGATGGCGGCAATGGCACCGCCATGAAAGCCGTTTTGTTGCTGCACCACCTTGTCGGAGTAGGGCAGGGCAATTTCGCACTGGCCCGATTCCACCCGCAGCAGGCGGGCATTCAAATGCTGCATCATGCCCTGGCGTGCAAAGCTCGCCTGCACACGCTCCAGCGCGGTTGGTGTTGGTGTCATGGAATGGCCTTTTTCAGGTTGATCGACTGCGACTGTACCTTGGCACTGCGCGCACGCGTGAGCAGGGCGCGGGCTTCGCGCTGGTGAATTTTTACTTCGTCGAGGTTGGATTGCAGGTCCGCCATCTGCGCTTCGAGCTGCTTTTGGTGATCGGCCAGCACGGCCAGAAATTTTTCCAGTTGCGCTCCGGTGTCGCGCGGGCTGTCGTACATGTCGATGATCTCTTTGGCATCGGTCAGACTCAAGCCCAGCCGTTTGGCACGCAGGGTCAATTTCAGCCGGGTGCGATCGCGCCCGCTATAGACCCGGGTGCGACCGGCCGGACCACAGCGCTGCGGTTGCAGCAAACCCATATCTTCATAAAAGCGCATGGCCCGCGTGGTCAGGTCAAATTCACGCGCCAAATCGCTGATGCTGAAGGTAGTAGCCATAAGTTGTGAGCGACAAACGCGACAGCGCCAAATGGTGCAGCCACTTAGAATGTCATTTTTAGTTGACGTTTACGTAAACGTCAATTATGTCGCAAATTAGGAACACTTTTGAAACCACCTGATCAATCCAACGTCAACGAGCTTGAAAAGCGTCTGCATTACCCGCTGGGCGACACTTTGCCGGCACCCGGCTCCAGCGTGACGGTGGCGGCGGGTGTCAAATGGCTGCGCATGGCTTTGCCGTTTGCGTTGAACCACATCAATCTGTGGCTGCTGCGTGACGAGATTGACGGTAGAGCAGGCTGGAGCGTGGTCGATTGCTGCATCAGCACGGCTGAAGCCAAAGCGCAGTGGGAGCAGGTGTTTGTCAATGAACTTGAAGGCTTGCCGATTCTGCGCGTGATTGTGACTCACATGCACCCCGATCACATCGGCCTGGCGCACTGGCTGTGCCAGCGCTGGCAGGCGCGCTTGTGGATCAGCGCCACCGACTTTCTGCTGGCGCGCATCGGCAGCCAGGGGCCGAGTGCCTTTGGCGGCGACTCGGCGGCGGCCTTCTTTGCTGCGCACGGCCTCAATGACCCGGACTCGGTCGAGAAAATAAGGGGCCGCGGCAGTTACTTCTTCAACCTGGTGCCTTCGGTACCGGCCCAGTACCGGCGCATGATGGATGGCGACGTGCTGAGCATTGGAGCGCGGCAGTGGCGCTGCATCAGCGGTTACGGCCATGCGCCCGAGCACATTGCGCTCTATTGCGAAGCAAGCAAGCTGTTGATCGGCGGCGACATGATGCTGCCGCGCATTTCCACCAACGTCAGCGTCTATGACCAGGAGCCCGAGTCAAACCCGCTCAAGCTGTTTCTCGATTCGATCGATCAATTGCGCGCGCTTGATGCCCAGACGCTCACGCTGCCCTCGCATGGCAAGCCGTTTACCGGTCTGCATGAACGCATCGGGCAGTTGCATCAGCATCATCGCGACCGGCTCGACGAGGTGATGCAGGCCTGCGCTGCCAAACCTTGCAGCGCGGCCGAGCTGATCCCACTGCTGTTCAAACGAGAGCTCGACCTGCACCAGACCACTTTTGCCATGGGTGAGTCGATCGCCCACCTGCACGCGTTGTGGTACGAGGGGCGGCTTGAGCGCTCGTTGGGTGCCGACGGCGTTTATCGCTTTACGACCAAAGCGCGCGATTGAGGGGTCTGGCATCATTGGGTTCATGGAACCCGAATTGCCACCGCTGATCCAGGCTCTGCTCGATCCGCAGCGTTATGCGCCGGGCGTGGCGCGGGTTGCGCTGGCGCAAACGCTGGTTGCGTTCCATGCCACTGCCGCGCGCGCAGCGGATGGCTCGCGCTTGGGCTCAGCCGAGCAAAGCCGGGCGGCGCTGATGGAGACTTTGCACGACCTGATGCAGGATGGCACCGAGGTCGATGTCCAGACGCGTTTGGCACGATTGCAGTAATGCAGCGAGC
>JAVHQY010000070.1:3663-15819 GCA_036171375.1 Rhodoferax sp.
GGCACCGAGGTCGATGTCCAGACGCGTTTGGCACGATTGCAGTAATGCAGCGAGCGGCAATTCCAGCGGCTTGCGCCACTGATGCGCAAGCGCCTGTTCGCTCTGGAGGCTGGCTCGAGCAGCAACTCAACGCTGGATGGCGGCATTTACGGCGCTGACGCGCATGCCCAAACCTACGCCAGTTGCGCGGTCTGGCTCAAGGGCTGTTGCGCGCCGGTTGGTCGGTGATTGTCGATGCCACTTTTTTGAAACGCGCCCAGCGGGATGCATTCGCGCAACTGGCCAAAGACAGCGGTGCCGCTTTCAGTATCCTGGCACCGCGGGCCACCCCAGCACAGTTGCGCGAGCGCATCCTGGCGCGCCAGGCGCTTGGTAGCGATGCGTCGGAAGCCACACTGCAAGTGCTGGCGCAGCAGATGAGCTCGATAGAATCGCTGACCGCCGAAGAATGCGCAAAGGCAAACACTTGAAAACGCTTTCCATCAAAACCCGTGTGACGCTGTTCACGCTGGCCATTTTTCTGCTCAGTCTGTGGACGCTGGCTTTTTATGCCGACTACATGCTGCGTGAGGACATGGAACGCATCTCGGGCGACCAGCAACTTTCGGCCACCAGTTTTGCCGCGATTGAAATTGATCACGAGCTGGCCGACCGCTTGCGCGCGCTGGAAAAAGTCAGTCTGCACATCAACCCGGCCTGGCTTGGCGATGGCCCGGCCCTACAGGCCTTTCTGGACCAGCAGTGGGCGATTCAGGGCATGTTCAACGGCGGCATTTTCATCACCGGCACCGATGGCACGGTGATCGCTGACGTGCCGCTGTCAGCCCGGCGATTGGGGCTGAATTATCTGGAGCGTGATTACATCGACGGTGCTCTGCGCCGTGGCAAAGCGACGATCGGTCAGCCGGTGCTGGGCAAAAAAACGTCGGCACCGGTGTTCACCATGGTGGTGCCGGTGCGCGACGCGCAGGGGCAGGTCATTGCCGCACTGGCAGGCGCGACCAACCTGAGCCAACCCAATTTTCTTGATATGCTCAAAAACAGCCGCTATGGCAAGAGCGGGAGCTATACGCTGGTAGCGCGGCAAAGCCGTCTGGTGGTCAGTACTTCAGAAAACACTCGCAGTCTGGAGCAGTTGCCGGCGGCGGGTGTTGATGCGCTGACCGACCGCCGGATGCAGGGCTATGAAGGCACCGATATTTTTGTTGATCAAAACGGCGTGGAGGTATTGAGTTCGGTCAAGGCGGTGCCGACAGCCGCTTGGTACCTGGCGGTATCGCTGCCGACGGCTGAGGCGCTGGCATCTGAGCGCGACATGCATCAGCGCCTTTTGCTGGTGACTGTTTTGCTGACTTTGGTCGCCGGTATCCTGACTTGGTGGATGATGCGCCGTCAACTCGCACCCATGTTGCAAACGGTGGAAAAACTAGTGCTGCTGGCTCAGCCCGGTCAGCAGCCGGCACCGCTGCCGATTGAGCGCGCGGATGAAATTGGTCACCTGATTGCGGCCTTCAATCACTTGCTGGAAGAGCTTGGACAGCGCAGTCAGGCGCTGCGTTCCAGCGAAAAGCGTTACCGCGCACTGGTGGATTGGTCACCCGAAGCGATTCTGGTTCACCGCGAAGGCAAACTGGTCTATGTCAACCCGGCGGCGGTGGAGCTGTTTGGTGCGACATCAGCGCAGGAGTTGCTGGCGCTGGACGCGTTTGTTTGGGTACATGCTGATTTTCGCCAGGCCGAACTGGAGCATCTCCAGGACATGGACGACATCGACGTCGTGGGCACCAATCAACCAATGTTCGAGGAAAAATTTCTCAGGCTTGACGGCTCCGTCATGGACGTTGAAGTCACCAGCACGGCAATCCTCTACAACGGCCTGCTGGCGACGCAGATGGCGGTGCGTGACATCACCGCGCGGCAGAAAATGCAAGAAGAAGTGCGGCACTTGGCGTTCTATGATCCGCTCACCAATTTGCCCAACCGACGCCTGCTGGGCGACCGTTTGAGCCAAGCCCTGGCCGAGAGCAAGCGCAGCGATCGCTACGGCGCTTTGATGTTTCTGGACCTGGACAACTTCAAGGCGCTTAATGACAGTCAGGGCCATGCGGTGGGCGATTTGCTGCTGGTGCAAGCGGCGCAGCGCATGAAGGACTGCGTGCGCGAAGTCGATACCGTGGCGCGATTGGGCGGCGATGAATTTGTGGTGCTGCTCAGCGACTTGACATCCAATAAAGTCGATGCCACCACTCAGGCCACCAGCATCGCCGAGAAAATCCGCAGCGCCCTGGCGCAACCATACCAGTTGAGCGTCAAGCACGCCGGCCAAGCTGACACCCTGGTTGAGCACCAGTGCAGCGCCAGCATCGGAGTGGTGCTGTTCATCGACCGCGAAGGCAGTCAGGAAGACTTTCTGAAATGGGCCGATGCAGCGATGTACCAGGCCAAGGCGGCGGGTGCCAATCTGATTCGCGTGCACAGTTAGTTGGGGACAGAGCTAAAGATCTGTCCCGCAAGGCTAATAATGCGGCGGCAGCTCGTCGCGCGGGTTGCGATTGAGCGGCGCATCGGCCGCAGTTGCTGCGGCTTGCAGGCTGGCAAGCTGCTGGCACAGCGAGTCGATTTGACGCTGCTGGCGCGCGATCACCGCATCGAGCTGGTCGAGCGCGTCTTCGGAAAAACTGGCTTTGATCTCCAGCGCCACCAGGCGCTCTTCAAGTTGCTGTGGGGTGGTCATGTTCATTCCCAGCGCGGCGTGGATTCATCTTTGAGCTGGGCGCGTAGCTGCGCGTAATCAGGCAGCACCGAGCCCACCGTGTTCCAGAAATGCACACTGTGGTTCATCACCCGCAGGTGGCTGAGCTCGTGCACCACGACATAGTCAATCACTTCTGGTTTGAAATGCAGCAAGCGCCAGTTGAGTCGAATTGAGCCGTCGCTGTGCGCGCTGCCCCAACGGGTGCGCGCGTTGCTCAGGGCGAGTTTGCGCCATTGCACTTGCAGGCGCGGCGCGAAATGATCCAGGCGGGTGGGCAGCAGCAGCCGGGCCTGGCGCATCAGCCAGCCGCGCACTGCCAGCGAAATGTTTTCTGCGCTGGCATCGGCTGGCAACGCCAGTTGCAGGGATTGCCCGGCGGTGGCTGTGTCGCTCGGGGCTACCAGCGCCGCCAACCCAGCCGCTTTCACAGCCGTTGCCGGTTGGCCGCTCAGACTGATGCGGGTGGCCGCCCCGAGGTAGGGAAACTGGGCACCGTCGCGCCACTCAATCTGCTTGAGCAGTTGTTGCTGCTGGCGCTCGCGGCTTTGGCGCAGTTTGCTGACGATCCAGGTTGATTTTTCCTGCACCGCGGCATCGACTTCGCGCAGCGCCATCCACTTGGGCGCGTGCACCACCAGGCCTTCGGGGCCGACCACAAAACCGATGCTGCGGCGCTGGCCGCGCTTGAACTCGTAGGCCACCAAGGCATCGGAAAAATGCACTTCACGGTTGGCGCGCGGATGGCAAAAAGTGCTCAAGTGGCAATCCTCAGCGGTAGGCCTCGGGGTCGATGCGGCGCATCTCGGCTTCGATCCAGCCCTGCACCTCGCGCATCAACGCCTTGGGTTCGCGCCCGACGCTGGCAATCGGTTTGCCGATCGACACATCGACCACGCCAGCGTGTTTGACAAAACCCTGGCGCGGCCAGCATTTGCCAGACGAGACGGCAATCGGCACCACCTGGGCACCGGTTTCCACCGCCAGCCGGGTGCCGGCCGTCTGGTAGGTGCCGGCCTGGCCGCGCTCAATGCGCGTGCCTTCGGGAAACAGGATAATCCACACCCCCTGCGCCATCAGGCGCCGGCCTTGCGTGATGACGTGCCGCAGCGCTTGCGTGCGCGAGCGGCGGTCGATGTGGATCATGTCCATGCGCGCCATCGACCAGCCAAAAAAAGGCAACTGCAGCAGCTCGCGTTTGAAAACAAACGCCAGCGGGTGCGGCATCAAGGTGGGCAGCAGCATGGTCTCCAGGGCCGACTGGTGTTTGCACAGCAGCACCACTGGCGTGTTCCCGTTGGGCGGCAAATTCTCCAGACCATTGATGCGAATCTTCACGCCCAAAATGACACGTGTGCCCCAGATCACCAGTCGAAACCAGGCCACCGCAAACCACCACAGGGGCGTGCGTTTGACCCACAGCGAAATGACGACCAGTGCCAGGCCCCACGGGATCACCGTGAGCACGATCCACGCCATGTGCAGGATGGATCGAAGCAATGCCATCAGGCTGCGGCGGCTTCACGCGCCAGCAAAAAATCGACAAAAGCGCTCAAGTCGGCGTGCACGCGGGTATTGACCGGAAAAGTTGCCGGCAGTGGTTGGCCCTTGAGGTGGGCGCTCTTGCCGGTCAGCACCAGATGCGGCTCGCAGCCGCAGGCCACGCCAGCCATCACATCGCGCGCCGTGTCGCCGACGCTGGGCATGCCGTGCAGGTCAATGCCATAGCGTTCGGCAATCTGCTCGAACAAACCCGGTGCCGGTTTGCGACAGTGGCAGCCTTCATCGGGCGCGTGTGGACAGTAAAAAATGGCATCGATGCGACCGCCTTCGGCCGCCAGCAACTGGTTCATTTTGGCGTGCATGTCGTTCAGGGTGGAGACATCGAACAGCCCGCGTCCCAACCCCGACTGGTTGGAAGCCACCACCACGTGCCAGCCGGCATGGTTGAGCCGTGCCACGGCCTTGAGCGCACCCGGCAGCGGCACCCATTGGGCGGCCGACTTGACGTAATCAGCCCGGTCCTCGTTAAGGGTGCCGTCGCGGTCGAGGATGACGAGTTTCATGGTCGATCGCTTCAACTGGCCAGACGCGACAGGTCAGCGACCCGGTTCATGGTCTGGTGCAGCGTCTTGAGCAGCGCCAGACGGTTCAGGCGTAAATCAGGTTGTTCCGCATTGACCATCACCTGATCGAAAAAACCGTCCACCGGCGCGCGCAGCGTGGCCAGCGACTGCAACGAGGCGCGGTAGTCTTGCGCGGCGAACTGCGCGTCGGCAACCCGCGCCACTTGCTGCATGGCGCTGTAGAGCGCCTTTTCAGCGGCTTCCTGCAACAGCGCAGCATCGATGTCAGTGCCGCCTGCTGCCGACTTCTTGAGGATGTTGCTGATGCGCTTGTTGGCTGCAGCCAGCGCGGCGGCTTCGGGCAAGGCCGCAAAAGCGTGCACCGCCGTCAATCGCTGCGCGACCTCACTCAGGCGCTGCGGTCGCAGCGCCAGCACGGCATCGACTTCCTGCGCGCTGTGCTGCTCGCGCAGAGTGCCAGCCAGCCGCTCAAAAATGAAATCGGTCAACGCCGCTGATGGATCCTGAATCAGCGACCCGAAACACGGCAGCGCCAGCGCCAGCAGCGCGTCCAGGTCGAGCGCCAGGTTCTTCTCAATCAACATGCGAATCACGCCCAGCGCGTGGCGGCGCAGCGCAAACGGATCCTTGTCGCCGCTGGGCAGGTTGCCAATGCCGAACATACCGACCAGGGTTTCGAGCTTGTCGGCCAGCGCCAGCACCACGCCGGCAGGATTGCGCGGCAATTCGTCGCCAGCAAAACGCGGTTTGTAATGGTCTTCAATCGCCAGCGCGACCGCTTCGCCCAGGCCGTCGTGGCGCGCGTAGTAGCCGCCCATGATGCCTTGCAACTCGGGGAATTCGCCCACCATGTCGGTGAGCAGATCGGTCTTGGCCAGACGCGCTGCCACGTCAACGGTGCCGGCCAGATCCAGGGGTTCGTCATCGCGAGGCCGTAGGCCGCGGCGATCCATGCCTTTTGCAGCTTCGGACGTGGATTGCCGCGTTTCGCTCGCAATGGCGGAGTTTAGGTTGCTGGCAATGCCCGCTGCGATGGCGCGCACGCGCTGACTGCGCTGGCCCTGCGTGCCCAGCTTGTTGTGATAAACCACTTTGTCCAGAGCGGCCACGCGCTCGGTCAACGCCGTCTTGCGATCCTTGTCGAAAAAGAATTTGGCATCACTCAGGCGTGGCCGCACCACGCGCTCGTTGCCACCGATCACCGCGCTGGCATCTTTCGGGCTGATGTTGCTGACGACTAGAAATTTGTTCGTCAGCTTGCCGGCCTGGTCCAACAGCGGAAAGTATTTCTGGTTGGCCTTCATGGTCAGGATCAGGCATTCCTGCGGCACTGCAAGAAACTCTGGCTCGAAGCTACAGGTCAGCACGTTGGGGCGTTCGACCAGCGCCGTCACTTCGTCCAGCAGCGCCTCGTCGAGCAGCACCTCAAAGCCTGGGCCCAGCCGCTCGGCCGCCTGCGCCAACTGCTGCACGATGGCAAAGCGGCGGTCGTTGAAGCTGGCGATCACCGCGCCCTCGGTCAGCAGCGTTTGGGCGTAGCTGTCGGCATCGCTGAGCGCTATCGGATCGACGCTGGCCTCGAAGCGATGGCCGTGGGTGCGGTTGCCCGCTTGCAGACCCAGCGCCGTGACCGGCACCACCTGTGTGCCGTGCAGCGCCACCAAACCGTGCGCCGGGCGCACAAAGCTCACGCTGCTCCAGCCCGGCAGTTCGCAGTCGCTCTCAAGCTGGTAGCTCATCACTTTCGGGATCGGCAACCTGGCAATCGCTTCTTCCAGCGCTTTTTGCAAACCGGCTTGCAGTGTGACACCGGTGACCACGCTGTCATAAAACAGCGCCAGTGCCTTGCCGTCGGGTGCCTGCTTCAATTGGGCAACGACCGCCGCCGGGTTGCTGACATCCACACCCAGCGCTTGCAGTTTTTTGAGCAGCGCTGGGGTGGCGTGGCCCGACGCGTCCAAGCCCACGCTCACCGGCATGAGTTTTTTGGTCACCGCCTGGTCGGCGGCACGTGCGGCCACCGCGGTGATGTGTGCCCCCAGCCGACGTGGCGAGGCATAGGAAGTGAGAGCCGAGGCCGGGGCGGTCAAGCCCTGCGCCTTGAGCTGGTGCATGAGCTCGCCTGCAAACGCCTCACCCAACTTTTTCAGCGCCTTGGGCGGCAGCTCTTCGACAAACAATTCAACAAGAAGGTTTTGGGTTGTCATCATGCTGCCTTCTTGGTGACTGGCATCATTTGCTCGACCCACTCGCGCGGGGCCAGCGGGAAACCCAGCCGCTCGCGGCTCTCGAAATAGCTCTGCGCCACGGCGCGCGCCAAATTGCGGATGCGCCCGATGTAAGCGGCGCGCTCAGTCACGCTGATGGCACCGCGCGCATCGAGCAGGTTGAAACTGTGCGCCGCTTTCAAGACCTGCTCGTACGCGGGCAGCGCCAATTGCGCTTCGATCAGGTGTTTGGCCTGCGCCTCGTGGGCGGCGAAAGCCGTCAACAAGAACGCCACGTCGGAGTGCTCGAAGTTGTAGGCGGACTGTTCTTTTTCATTTTGCAGATACACGTCGCCATAGCTCAAATGCTCGGTCCACTGCAAGTTATAGACGTTGTCAACGCCTTGCAAATACATCGCCAGCCGCTCCAGGCCGTAGGTGATCTCGCCCGTGATGGGGCGGCAATCGATGCCGCCGACTTGCTGAAAGTAAGTGAACTGCGTCACTTCCATGCCGTTGAGCCAGACTTCCCAGCCCAGGCCCCAGGCACCGAGTGTGGGGTTTTCCCAATCGTCTTCGACAAAGCGGATGTCGTTTTTTTTCAAGTCGAAACCGAGTGCTTCGAGCGAACCCAAATACAGTTCCAGAATATTGCTCGGCGCTGGCTTTAACACCACCTGGTATTGGTAATAGTGTTGCAAGCGGTTCGGGTTTTCGCCGTAGCGGCCGTCTTTCGGGCGGCGACTGGGCTGCACGTAAGCGCATTTCCAGGGCTCCGGCCCCAGCGCGCGCAAGAATGTGGCGGTGTGCGAGGTGCCAGCACCGACTTCCATGTCGTAGGGCTGGAGCAGCGCGCAACCTTGCGCGTCCCAGTAGGACTGGAGTTTGAAAATGATTTGCTGAAAGGTCAACATGGTGAAGTGTGGCAAAGGCACGCAAGGAGCACGCACCGATGTCCAATTTTACGGGCAGTCGGCGCGGTGCCGGGGCGGGCTAGGGTGCTGGTTGCGGGCACGACCGCACATGCAACGCCCGTCCACGCCAGTGATCGGGAATTGAAGGCGGGTTCTGCACCTCTGGTCAGAATTTCGTATTATTCGTTGTTTTCGTTTTATACTGAGCCAACATCTGAATCAATATTTGGAGGCACCATGCCTACCCCTGCCACACTGGGCAAAACACCCGCCCGCCGCTACGACCCGTTGCAGCCTTTGGCTGATGCCATCGGTTCTCTGACCGGAAGCCTGTCCGGCCAGGTTGCCAGCGCACTGCATCAGGTTCTTGGAGCCGCCACTGCGCAAAGCCGCAGCGCACGCTTGCAGTTGATCCATCACCTGGTGGATATTGAGAGCCAAACAGTCGGTATCAGGATGCAGAAGTCGGCCGCGGCCGCCAATGACCTGATCAGCACGGTGCAGGCAGCCGAGTTGTTGGGCTACAGCCGGCCTTATGTTGCCATGTTGATCGACCAGAAAAAGCTCAAGGGTGCCACTGTTTCCGCTGGTGGCCATCGGCGGGTTTCGCGTGCCGCCGTGTTGGACTGGAAAGCCAGGCATCAAGTCACCGACAAGGTCAATGACCTGCGTACTGAAGGTCAAAAGGTCGGCGCATACCGGAGCACCGAGGCGGACACATTACGCCGCGTCAGGGCGCTTTCCAAGAATCGATAACGGTCAGTGATGGACCGCCATCCGCTTTCCCCCGGTGGCAACACCCTGGTTATTTTGGATACCTGCGTTCTGTTGCCATCGCGCCTGTCGGATGTGTTGTTTGACTTGATGCTCGCAGGCCTCTACTTTGCCTATTGGACAGGGGACGTTGAAGCCGAGTTCCTGCGCAACTGGCCGCAAGTGCATCCCGATGCGTCAAAGTCGGGTTCCAGGCGGCTCAAGGCATTTCAGCGCGCCACCAACAACGGGCATCTGATTACCGGGTATGGCGATGCCGCGTTCATGTCCCGCGTTCCAGCTTCGGTGCATGAGAAAGACCGGCACCTGATCGCCGCCGCCTTGGTCATGGTCAACGGACTCGATGCAGAAGACGACCCGGCACTGCACAAGGTGATGATTATTTCTGACAACACCAAACATCTGGCTGTTGCCGGCACCGGCAAGCTTGGACTAGAGGTCATCAAGGCCGGTGCGTTTGTCGATCGCCTGTTTGATGCAGCACCAACCAGAGTCAGTCAGGCGATTGCCAAGTCGCTCAGTAGCCTGACAAAACCGCCTTACACAGCAGCGCAACTGGTGGCGGCACTACATCTTCATGGTGCGAAAGTGACGGCGCAGGGTTTAAAGCGAGTCACTGGCTAGCCCAAAAGTTGGCGCGCACTGCGCGGTGCCGGGGCGGGGTACGATGTTACCCATGGGTACCGCTGCACCTGCAATACGCTGGCGGCACAGTCAGATGCCCATCATGCGAACTTGGCAACAGGGGGTCTTCGATGAATCGAACTGAGCGCTTGTACAAAATCAATCGCCCGGCACTCGTGCCGGGCGCGGATTGAAACTGACTTGGCGGCTATCAACGCAGTCAATGCCAAGGTGTTACGTCCCGCGCAAATTTAGACACGACAACCCAAGCTATGTGAGGTTGAATTTCGCGATTTGACCCATGCCCATTGGGAAAGTGCAATCCCCGCTTGGTAAGTGGTACAGAGCCGGTCAACGCGGCGCAGTCACACCCAAAAAAGCAACGCCACCAGAACTGATGCCGGGCGGCGTTGGCCGGATGGACTGGCGTTGTGCTAAAGCGGCGAGTCGGTGCCTACATCCAAAGCATCGACTATTGAATCCCCATAGCGCCTCATAAAAGCGATTAGGTGTCTAAATGTACTTCTAAGGAGTACACTGCACCATGCTCACGGTCATTGAAACCCCATTGTTCAGCAAGCTCTGGCCCGTCTATTGGAGCGAAGATGAGCGCGGTGCTTTTGCCGCTTTTATTGCGCAGCATCCTGAAGAGGGGGATGTGGTGTAGGGCTCTGGTGGCGTTCGCAAGGTACGCTGGAGCCGTGCGGGCTCGGGCAAATCAGGTGGCGTGCGGGTGATTTACTTTGTCCGCAATGATCAGGGTGAGCTGGTGCTGTTGTTTATGTATGCCAAGAGCAAGTTGGATTCGCTCAAGGCCAGTACGTTGAAGGAGCTGCGTGATGCCGTTAAGTAAATCAATCCAGAACCCATCTAAAAAACCAATGACTGACGCGCAATTGGCTGAGTGGGAAGCTAGCCGCGATCTTGAGGCGGAGCTTCTCAAATCAGTGCGCCAGATGAAGCGCGGCGAGGGCACGGTGGTGCATTCGCCGGTGATTGCAGCACGGCAAAACTCTGGCTTGTCGCAAGCGCAGTTTGCCGTGTTGCTGGGGGTATCGGTGCGCACTTTGCAGGGTTGGGAGCAGGGGCGCAAGCAGCCTTCTGGCGCGGCCCGCACCCTGATCACATTGGCGCAGCGCAACCCGCAAGCATTGCGTGATTTGGCAAGCGCTTGAAGCTGTGACGCAACGTGACCGCCGAGCCAGACCAAATTCACCTCTCTGCCCTACAGCACTGGCGCTACTGACCGCGCCGTGAGGAGTTATGCAGAGCATCCCTAGGGCGGATCAACCTGGCGTGGAAACCGCCAAGGGCGTGCGTGTGGAATGTGCCTTGCCGCTGTGGCATGACGCGCTGGGGGATGCAACGCTTGCAGGCGGCGCGGCGTGATTTGCGCTTGCCTCACGAGCTGGACAAGTTGAACCGGTTTGACTGGTTGATTCTTGACAGCCTGTGCTATGTGCGCGCGACCAGGCGGAGGCTTGCGTGTTGTTCGAGTTGATATCCGAGCGCTATCAGCGCAAGGGTCTGGCCATCACCGCCAATACGTCCTTCTCTCAGTGGGGTGAGGTGTTCGTGGAGTCGGCCATGACGCTAGTTGACGTGAACCAGTGCTGTCACAAATACTTCATTTTTGTTGTCACAACGATGTCATGACACCAGGTCAATATCAATGATGTCAGCAACTCAAGGAGAAAGAAATGAAAGAACTACCAAACCCAACATTCCCGCGATCCCCCATATCGTTGCCCAGAGGATTTCTGCAGCGATCCATGACTCATTTCCAGATGTCGAATCAAACTCCGGCGCAGCCGGTTGAACCAGCTGGTCTGACGGTTTCATGGGCCCAGCACAACGACGAAATTCTGCAAGCGCAGCGCTTGCGCTTCAAGGTCTTTGCTCAAGAGATGGGTGCCCGGCTCAACACGATCGTGCCCGGTCACGACGTGGACTTGTTCGACAATTATTGTGAACATCTTTTGGTTCGCGACAAAGTCACTTTGGAAGTGGTCGGCACCTACCGCCTTCTGACACCGGCGCAAGCCAAGCGTGTCGGCAGCACCTACAGCGATCTTGAGTTTGACCTCACCCGGTTACGTGGTTTGCGTGAGCGCATGGTGGAGTTGGGTCGCAGTTGTGTGCATTCCGACTACCGTCAGGGCGGTGTGATCATGGCTTTGTGGGGTGCGCTGGCTGCTTTCATGGTGCGCAACCAGCTCGACACCATGATTGGCTGCGCCAGCATTCCCATGCTGCACAACGGGATCGTGAGTGGCGACGGCGCCGCCAGTATCTGGCAGCAGGTCAAGGCGAGCCATCTGGCGTCAATTGAATACCATGTGCGTCCGCGCCTGCCCTTACCGGTGGATCAACTCGACAGCAGCGTGGCCGTGGAGCCGCCAGCCTTGATCAAAGCCTACCTGCGGTTGGGTGCCAAAGTACTTGGCGCACCGGCCTGGGATCCCGATTTCAATACGGCCGATTTGCCCATGATGATGCGCATTCAAGATCTGTCGCCGCGCTACCGCAGACATTTTCTGGGTGCGTAAAGCGCTGCGGACGCGATGCCCTGATCGAGTTGGTCACCGGCTTGGGCGTTTTGCCACGCCTGCTGGTGCTGGAAATCACCGAGCATGAGCGGATCATCGACATGGACTACTTTGCCAGCGTGGTGGGCGACATTCGCGCCGCTGGGGTAGCGCTCGCTCTGGACCAGGAGGCAGCGCCATCACCATCACCATCACCATCACCATCAGCAACCTATCAGTGCCAACCAGGCTGGATCGCCGCGCTGGCCG
>JAVHQY010000070.1:15919-18080 GCA_036171375.1 Rhodoferax sp.
CCATCACCATCAGCAACCTATCAGTGCCAACCAGGCTGGATCGCCGCGCTGGCCGACATCAGCGAAACAGCACCTGTGCCAGGCAAAGCATGCTGACGATTGCTGGCCGCTTGAACGGATAAATCCGGCGTGCCGGTGCCGCGAATGCTATGCTGGGTCCAAGAAAGGAAACCCCGACATGCAAAACGGAATGCTACTCGCCGCAGTGGATTTGGGGTCCAACAGCTTTCGCCTCGAAATCGGCCGCCTTGACCACGAACAGATTCACCGCATTGAGTACCTCAAGCAGACGGTCCGCCAGGGCAGCGGGCTGGACGCGGATCGCAATTTGACGCCGCAGGCCATGCAGCGCGGCTGGGACTGCCTGGCGCGCTTTGGGGAACGGCTGGCGGGTTTCAAAAAAACGCAAGTCCGGGCAGTTGCGACGCAGACCTTGCGCGAAGCGCGCAATCGCGAAGAATTTCTGGCGCGCGCCTGCTACACCCTCGGCTTTCCGATAGACGTTATTTCAGGGAATGAAGAGGCCCGGCTGATTTACCGGGGCGTGGCCCACTTACTGCCGCAATCGGACGAGCGGCGCCTGGTGGTGGACATTGGCGGGCGCTCGACCGAAATGATCATTGGCAAGGGACTTGACGCGCACACCATGGAGTCCTACCGCGTCGGTAGCGTGGCCTGGTCGATGAAATACTTTGCAGAAGGCCAGTTCAGCCCCCACGCTTTTGAAATGGCCGAAATTGCCGCCAAAGCAGTGCTTGACGAAGCTGTCAATGCCTACCGCACGGGCGCCTGGGACGTGGCCTACGGCGCTTCCGGCACCATAGGGGCGGTGGGCGATGTTCTGACCGCGGCAGGCGGATCGCCTGGTGTCGTCACGCGAGAAGGGCTGGACTGGTTGCGCGACCGCCTGATCAAGGCGCAAAGCGCCGACCGGCTCAAGCTCGATGGCATGAAGGACGACCGGCGCGCCGTCATTGGCGGCGGCATCAGCGTGCTCAGAGCCGTGTTCGATCTGCTCGGTATTGAGCAGTTGAAGGTGGCGCAGGGGGCGCTGCGCCACGGCGTGCTGTATGACCTGCTCGAGCGGGAGCAGGATGTGACTGATTTGCGTTCTGCCACGGTGCAGCGGCTGGCCAGCAAATTCAATTCTGATGCTGTACAAGCCCAGCGGGTCAGCAAAGTGGCGTGCCAGCTCTTCCTGATGGCTCGTGCGGGCATGCCCGGCGCGGAATCAGAACACCTGCAGCGCAAGCTGAGGTGGGCAGCGCAACTCCACGAGATTGGTAGCTATATTTCACACACCTACTACCACAAGCATGGTGCCTACATTCTTGAAAACGCCGACGCGCCAGGCTTTGCCTTGCCCGAGCTACATCGTCTGAGCCTGCTGGTGCTGGGCCACCGCGGCAAGCTGCGCAAGCTTGATGCCGACTTTGAAGACCGGGCGTTTGTGCAGCAACTGCTGTGCCTGCGTGTGGCCGTCATTTTGTGCCATGCCCGGCGTGACCCCGACCTGCGGGGCCTGACGCTTGAATCAGGTGATGAGCCCGGACGGCTTTTCGTGCTGACGTGCCGACCCGGCTGGGCCGAAGCGTTTCCCCAATCGGCGTATTTGCTGCAGGAAGAAGCTCTGGCCTGGCAAAAAACACCCTGGACGCTGATTGTTTCCGGGTTGTAACTTCAAGCGCTTGACTATTCCTTTGTAAACGATATAAACTATATACACGGTTTGTTCATGCCGTTTGTTCACAAGGAGAGCATCATGACCCCAGTAAATAAAGTATCCGCAACGGCTGCGCGCAAAACGCCGATGAAGCCCAGCACAGCACCATTGGCTCCGGCGAAATTACCCAGCCGCAAGGCGATTGTCAAAAAATCCGTTACCAGCTCGGCTCTTTCCAAAGCCGTTGCATCAAATCAGCTTGAAAAGATTACCGTGGCACTAAAAATAAAAAAAACCAAACTGGTTCGTGACAGCTTCACCATTCCCAAACCCGAATACCTGGTTCTTGACGAGCTCAAACAGCGCGCAACCAGGCTGACCCGTCCGGCCAAAAAAAGCGAGTTGCTGCGCGCGGGCATCAAGATGCTCGCAGCCCTGTCCGACGCTGCATTCCTGACCGCCTTGGCGCAGGTTCCGGCGATCAAGACTGGTCGGCCG
>JAVHQY010000071.1:0-2338 GCA_036171375.1 Rhodoferax sp.
GTGAGTGACCATAGCCTAAAAAACGGCCGCCAGGAATCAGGTAAATACCCTAAGGGGCAGCTAAAAACACCTTAACGTGAAAGGCCATCGTACATGAGCCTCCAGTGTCGGTCTGACACCGCACACGAAGCATGAACCGATGCATAACTGAGCTGGTTCATTGCAAGCCTTTCGACTGGCTCAGGACAGGCCATAGGGCGGCAATTCATAGACGGGTACTTTGGTCCTGCAAACAGCGCTGTAGTGGTCGATAGGTATGCATTCTTTTGATTTTTGGCCCCACTCATCCTCCCCCGCCCCCTTCCCGCCCCGCCGGGCGGAAAGGGGGAGCCAACAGCCCCATTTGGCCGCGTGTTTAAAGCCAGAAAGTACAAGCTCGAAAGGCACGTTAAGACCAAGCTGCTCATGGCTTTCCAGGAGACTCGCGCGAAGCACTGCAATGCTTTAAACACGCGACCAAATGAAGCTCCCCCTTTCCGCCCGGCGGGGCGGGAAGGGGGCCGGGGGGATTGAGTGGGGGAAAAAAGTAAATGCACCGAAAAACCGTTCGGTTCATGGAAAGGCCGCAGGCCGTGGCAATCCATGCACCCGCGTAAACCGGGAAGGGCGGGCTCAGGCACTCGCGCTGACCAGCCCGGTGCGAACGGCGTAGCGCACCAACCCGGCCACTTCGTGCACGTCGAGCTGGCGCATCAGGGCGCTGCGGTGCGACTCGACCGTTTTAACCGACAAGTCCAGGCGACGCGCAATTTCCTTGGTGCTGAGGCCCTCGGCGACGAGTTGCAGCACTTCGCGCTGGCGCGGTGTCAACACGGCACCAGGCTGGTCCTCCTGGCGCAAGCGCTGCACGTAGTCGTGCATCACACCTTTGGAGACGGCCGGGCTGAGGTAGGTGTCACCGCGCAGCACTGCCTGCAGCGCTTGTTCGAGCTCTTGCGGTGCCGCATCTTTCAACAAATAGGCCTTGGCGCCGTGGCGCAGCGCCTGACGCACGTATTCCTCGTTTTGATGCATGGACAAAATGAGCACCTTGACCGCAGGATGCTCGCGCGTCAATTGGGCGCAGGCATCGAGCCCGTTGAGGCCTGGCATGGCGATGTCCATCAGCACCAGATCGGGCTGTGTTTGCGCCACCAGCGCGATCAGTGCCAGCCCATCACCGGCTTCACCCGCCACTTCCATGCCGGGCAGCGCGCCAATCAGCTTGGACAGCCCGGCGCGCACCAGCGTGTGATCGTCGGCAATGAGCAGGCGTACCGGCTTCATGGCGTGGCAGCCTGTAGATTCCAGGGGCAGCGCAATTCAACGCTGCAACCCTGGCCGGGTGTGGATTGAAATTCAAGCTGGCCGCCAATCAGCGCGGCGCGCTCCTGCATTCCCAGCAGGCCCAGACTGCCACCAGCGACGGCGCGTTCGCGCATGGCCACCAGGTCAAAACCACGGCCGTCGTCCTGCACTTGCAGCACCAGTTCGTCGGCCGCGCGGCGCAAACTGATTTTGACTTGCGTTGGCTGGGCGTAACGTGAGATGTTGGTGAGCGCTTCTTGCACGATGCGAAAACACGCGGTTTCGATCTCGGCACTGAGTCGCGACTGCGTGCGTTCGTGAAAGAATTCAACCTTGAAGCCACCGCGGCTGGCGCTTTGCTCGGCCAGCCACTGCAGCGCCGGGCCCAGCCCCAGATCGTCGAGCATCGAGGGCCGCAGCGCCATCGCCAGACGGCGCACCTGTTGCAAGGTGTCTTCCAGAATGCGCAGGTTTTGCGCTGGCAGATCGGGCGGGGCGCGGTCTTTGAAGCGTTCGCTGAGTTGCAGGTTGATCTTCAGGGCGGTCAGCGCCTGACCGAGTTCATCGTGCAGTTCAACCGCCACCCGCCGCCGCTCAAGCTCTTGCACCTGCAAGATACGCTGCGACAGCGCCTTGAGTTGGCGCGTGGTGGTGTGCAAGCGTGTCTCAGCCTGGTGTTTGTACAGCGCCATTGACAGCGTGGTGTGCAATTCACGGTCGGTGAAAGGCTTGAGAATATAGCCAAACGGCTCGGTCAGCTTGGCCCGGTTGAGCAACTCATCGGCATCAAAAGCGCTCAAAAAAACCACCGGCAGCGCCAGTTGGTTGCGAATCTCCTGCGCTGCGGCAATGCCGTCCATCGGTCCCGCCAGTTGAATATCCATCAGCACCAGTGCCGGATGCAGCTCACGGGCCAGCGCAATCGCCTGCTCGCCGCTGCTGGCATTGCCCACGCCCTGGTAGCCCAACAATTGCAACTGGCAGGCGATGTCGCGTGCGACGATGGGATCGTCTTCAACGATCAGGATACTGGGCGCATTGGCAACGACGG
>JAVHQY010000071.1:2438-4100 GCA_036171375.1 Rhodoferax sp.
GCATTGCTGCGCGCAGAAGGATGGGGAGGGGTTGCGCTGCAGGCGCGGCTGAGCTGCATGGCCAGTTGCAGCAGCGCCTGCCAGTTGTCGCTGGGCCAGTCGGGCTGCTTGAGACCCTTGACGATGCCATCGACCTGGTGCGCGGCTTGCAGCAGCCGGGCCAGCCTGGCGCTGCTCAGCTTCGGCAGCACGCGCTCGAACAGGCGTTCGCGCTCGCCCCACACGCGCTGCTCGCGCAAGGCCAGCGGCAGCGGGCGGCCCTGCGCCATGGCGTCTTTCACCCGCTTGAGCGCGCGGATGTCCTCGGCCAGCGTGTAGTGCACCAGCACTTCGGCAACGCCTTCGGCGCGCAGGCCGTCGAGCATGCGCTGCACGCGCTCAAACTGCCCCGCCAGCACCGCCTGGGAGAGCTTGAAGACATCGTAGCGGGCGACGTTCAAGACGGCGCTTTCAATTTGCTCGAAACTGAGCTCCCCGGCCGGGTACAGCAGCGCCAACTTCTGGATTTCCTGGTGCGCGGCCAGCAGGTTACCTTCCACCCGGTCGGCGAAAAACTGCAAACTGCGCTGGCCCGGCGCACCGGCTTGCACGCGCTGCTGGTTGCGCGCCAGGCGCTGCGCGATCCACTGTGGCAGAGCGCTGCGCTCGACGGGATCGATTTGCAGCGTGATGCCAAAGCGCTCCAGCGCGCCGAACCAGGCGGTGTTTTTGCTGGCACGGTCCAGTTGCGGCAGCAGCACCAGGCTCAACGTCGAATCGTTATCCTGCGCCGCCTGCGCCAGTTGCTCGATGGCTTTGGCTCCGGCAACGCCCGGCTTGCCGCTGGGCAGGCGCAGCTCAAGCAACTGTTTGTCGGCAAACAGGCTCAAGGAGCCACCGGCTGCCAGCACCTCGGCCCAATTGAAGTGGGCCCCGATGACGCTGTGCACGCTGCGTTCGGAAAAGCCCTGCGCCCGGGCGGCAGTGCGGATGGCATCCGCCGCTTCCTGCACCAGCAGCGGCTCGTCGCCATGCAGCGTGTAGAGGCTTTGCAGCCCGTGCTGCAGGTGCTCGGCGAGTTGATCAGGGGCGAGCTGCATGGTCCACCGCCGCCAACCGCCGCAGCAACTGCTGCACGATGTCGGTTTGCATGTTGCGGTACAGCGCTGCCTCTTCGGACTCTTTGGCCAGCACCGCCGACTCATTGAAACTGATGTCGCGCTGTTGCAGGATTTCGCTTGCTGGCAGTAGCTCGTCGCCGTGCGGCGTGCGCAGCCTGAATTTCAGCCGCAGGCGCAACTGGAATTCCAGCACCTGGCCCGAGCTGTTGATGCTGACCACCACTTTTTCACGCGTCACGCTCAGAATGTCGAGTACCAGTTGCGCCTGCGTCAGTGCTTCTCCCACTGTCAGCACGCGCACCTGTGCCGCCAGCGCGCGGCGCAACTCAGCCGCCAGCGCCTCGCCCGGCTGGGGCAGGATGGCGATGCTGGAAAAATTGAATTTTTGTTGGCCGCGCAACTTGAAGCCGCAGGCCGACAGCGCCAGCGCCGCGGCTGCCGGGCCGATCACCCGGCCCAGGCGCAGGAGTGTGGCGCGACGTTGCAAGTTCTTAACGTGAGAGAACATGGTCATTGCGTCATGTTAGGTTGTGCGCCGGGCAGCGCTTGCCAAAGAGGGTTT
>JAVHQY010000072.1:0-17867 GCA_036171375.1 Rhodoferax sp.
CCATCCCGATCCGCACTGCACCCACTCGCGTTGAGTTATGCAGGGCATCCCTAACTCCGCATGAACATTGATGATTCCAGCTTCGAGACGGTTCACCTTTTGGCTGACAGCGCGACACACCGGTTGAACCACTGGCAACGCGCCCGGGGTCGTTGCTCCTTCTTGCAGGTATGAGCCTGTAGCGTCGTCGCCCTTGCAGGGCGCAGCCATGCCGGAGTCATGGCCTGCTTAAGCCGTCCAAACGTGCGCAGGCACGTTTGGAGCCGCGGCTTTCGCCCTACCGGGACGCGTCGCCAGCGGCTCACTCGGGCGCTTCCAACTGAGGAATCTAGGTGCCAAACAGATGCTGGGCTGCCCGATGCCGCTGGACCAATTGTTGTCCTGAGTCTGCCGCGGTCACTATAGCCACTATGCAGTCGCCAACATATTGCGGCAGTATCGTTTGTCGTCTATCGTGAATACTTGCATTCAATTACCAGATTTACGAGTACACCAGCCCATGACCAGCACCACCCAGACCCGCCCCCCGGCAGCCGACTCCCCAAGCGCGGCCGGCACACGCCAGGTGCCCACCTACTGCTACAACTGCGTCGCCGGGCCGGACTTGCTCAGCGTCAAGGTGCAAGACGGCGTGGCCACCGAGATCGGCCCCAATTTCGACGGATGCGGGCTCTATCCTGGCAACGGCAAGCCCTGCGTCAAGGCGTATGGGCTGATCCAGAAGACCTACCACCCGGGCCGCATCCTCACGCCCATGAAGCGCAGCAACCCGAACAAGGGCATGGATCAGGACCCCGGTTTTGTGCCGATCTCGTGGGACGAGGCGCTGGACACGGTGGCCGCCAAGCTAAACGATATCCGCGCGCGCGGCGTGCTCGACGAGGCGGGTTTGCCGCGTGTGGCGCTCACGCTGGGCCATGGCGGCACACCGGCCAACTACATGGGCACCTTTCCGGCTTTCATCGCGGCCTGGGGCGCAATCGACTACAGCTTTGGCTCGGGCCAGGGTGTTAAGTGCGTGCATTCCGAGCATCTGTATGGCGAGTACTGGCACCGCGCCTTTACTGTCTCAGCCGACACGCCGCACTGCAACTACAACGTATCCTTCGGTGCCAATGTGGAAGTCACGGGCGGTGTCTGTGCCGTAGCGCGACATGCACAGGCGCGCGTGCGCGGCATCAAGCGCGTGCAGATCGAGCCGCACCTGTCGGTCACGGCAGCGGCATCGGCCGAGTGGATTGCGATCAAGCCCAAGACCGACCCGGCCTTCATGTTCGCCATGATTCATGTGCTGCTGCACGAGGTTGCGCGCGAGCGTCTCGATGTGGCGTTCCTGCGCGACATCACGTCCTCGCCCTATCTGGTCGGGCCGCAGGGCTACTTTCTGCGCGATGCCGAAACGCTCAAACCCCTGGTGTGGGATGCGCGCAGTGGCCGTGCGCAGCCGCACGATGCGCCTGGCATCGAGCCGGCCCTGGAAGGCCAGTTCGCGCTGCATGCCGTGGCGGAGCTGGGTGCCGACGAACAGCGCTGGGACTACGCCGACGTGACCGGCGAGACCTCGTTCTCCAAGCTGGTGACGCACATGCGCCCCTACAGTCCGGAGTGGGCGCAGGCCCTGTGCGATGTGCCGGCCAAGAAGATCCGTGAGGTGGCGCAGGAGTTTGTGGCGCAGGCCTGCGTGGGCCAGACCACCGAGGTCGATGGCAAGCTGCTGCCCTACCGGCCGGTGGCCGTCACTCTGGGTAAGACCGTCAACAACGGCTGGGGTGCCTACGAGTGCTGCTGGGCGCGCACGCTGCTGGCGGTGCTGGTCGGCGCGCTGGAAGTGCCGGGCGGCATTCTGGGCACCACCGTGCGCATCAACAGACCGCGTGAAGACCGCCACAAGAGCGTGCAACCGGGGCCGGATGGCTTCATGCTCAACAAACTCAACCCCACCAGCAAGGACCAGTGGCTGCGCCAACCCACCGGCCGCAACGCGCACCGCACGCTGGTGCCGCTGTCGGGCAACAGTGGTGCCTGGAGCCAATCGCTCGGTCCCTCGCACCTGGCCTGGATGTTCCAGACCCACGTGCCCAAAAACTGGCCCCGGCCCACCGCGCCCGAGATCTGGTTTGCCTACCGCACCAACCCGTCGATCTCGTTCTGGGACACGCACAACGTGGTCAAAACGATTGCGCGCTTTCCGTTCACCGTGTGTTTTGCCTTCACGCCGGACGAGACCAACCACATGGCCGACATCCTGCTGCCCGATGCCACCGATCTGGAGTCCACGCAACTGATCCGGCTGGGCAAGACCAAGTTCATGGAGCAGTACTGGGAGCACCAGGGTTATGTGCTGCGCCAGCCCGCCGTGGCACCGCAGGGCCAGGCGCGCGACTTCACCTGGATCGCGACCGAACTGGCGCGGCGGACCGGCTTGCTGGAACCCTATAACGCCGCCATCAACCGTGGCATTTTCGGCGCGCCACTCAAGGGCGAGGGGCGCGATTACGAGTTGCCGGTGGACCAGGTGCATTCGGTCGATGCCATCTGGGATGCCATCTGTCGCGCCGCCAGCCACGACCTGACCGAGGGCACCCATGCCCACGGGTTGGACTGGTTCAAGCAGCACGGGCTGCTGACCAAACCCTTTGCCCGCACCGGCTGGTACCTGTACCCGACCATGCAGAGCCAGAACGTGCGCTTCGAACTGCCCTATCAGGAACGGCTGATGCGTTCCGGCAGGGAGCTGGGTGCGCGCCTGCACGATGTCGGCGTGGACTGGTGGGACGCGCAGCTCAACGAATACCAGGCGCTGCCGCAGTGGCACGATTTTCCCGGCGTGTGGGAGCAAGACCTGGTGCGCCGTGGCCTCAAGCCCGAGGACTACCCCTACTGGCTGATCACCACCAAGAGCATGCAGTACCACGCCGGCGGCAATGCCTCGATCCAGTTGATGGACGAGCTGGCCCGCAACGTGCGCGGCCACCATGGCGTGATGATCAATTCCGGTGTGGCGCGCAAACTCGACATCGAGGACGGTGACACGCTGGAGGTCACTTCGGCCATCGGCATGACGAAAGGCCCGGCTATCGTGGTGCAGGGCATACGCCCGGACACGCTGGTGATGGTGGGCCAGTTCGACTACTGGGCCACGCCCTATGCCAAGAACCTCAAGTCGCCCAGCCTCAATACCATCGCCCCAATGTCGCTGGAGCTGACCGATGCCACCGGTTCCGGTGCCGACATCGTGCGCGTGGCCATCAAGCGCGCGAAATGACGTTTAGCGGCATTGAGCGGCGCTGATCCGCACTGAAGACCGAGTCAACATGAAACGCCAACCCGGCGAATTGCTGGCCGATTGGGTGTCGCCCGCGCGCGGCATGCGCTCGGTGATGGCGCACCGGCTCGATGCCGCCAGCATCGCTCCCGCGCAAGAGGGCTGCTGGGTGGTGGAAGAGCAGGCGCTGCGCGTCGAGGTGCGGGACGTGGGCCACTACACACTGATGTGCACGCCCACCGGTTCGGCCCAGGCAGCAGGCTACCTGCCGCAGGACGGCTTGTTGGGCGAGGATGGCGAGCCCGGCGCGCTGGCGCTGGCGGCTGGTTTCCTGCTGACCGAGGGGCTGATCGATGCCATCAGCGATGTCGCCGCCATGGCGATCTGCCCTGAATCAGCCAGCGTGGTGCAGGTGCGCCTGGTCGATCCGGCGCGTGCGCACAGCACGCGGCGCAGTGGCGTGGTGGCCAGTTCCTGCGGCATGTGCGCCAATGTCGATGGTGTGGTCGAGGCCGGTGGCAGCGGCTCACGCGTGGCCAGCACGCTGGTGCTGGGTGCCGCCCAGCTGCACCAACACATGCAGACCATGCGCGCGCGCCAGGCCATCTTTGGTCGCACCGGCGGCACCCATGCCGCCGCGCTGTTTGATGCCGCAGGCACACTGCTGGCGCTGGCCGAAGACCTGGGGCGGCACAACGCACTGGACAAGGTGATTGGCCATTGCCTCTTGCACGGCGTGCCCAGCGCGGGGGGCTGCGTGTTGCTGTCGGGCCGCGTCAGCCTGGAGATGATCACCAAGGCGGCGCGCGCCGGCATCGAACTGGTGGCAGCGGTGTCGGCACCGTCGAGCATGGCGATCGACACCGCGCACCAGGCGGGCATCACCTTGTGCGGCTTCGTGCGCGGTGAGCGGCTGACGGCGTTTTGCCATCCCGAGCGGCTGCGGTCGTAGGCTAGGCAAAAGTACAAGTTATTGCTTTACAAGCCCTTAGCTACTCCAGCATAGCCCGATGCGCGGCGACCGATTCCAGCACAATGGGTTTGATGTCCTCGTGGTGCGGACCGTCCACATGGGCCAGAAACGCCTTGCGCATACGTGGATCCCAAAAATTTTTTAGGTGTTTGGCAATACCCGCCAAGGCCTCAGCACGGTCGGGCATGCCTTCAAAAAAAGTGCCAATCTGGTTGGCCATGCGAATCAGGGTGTCGTCATGTGTCATTGGGGGTCCAGGGAAAGTCGTTCCGGGTGGCTGTAAATTGAAAAATCTGCACCACGGGTAAAGCCCAGCAGCGTCACTCCTGCACGCTGCGCCACATCCACCGCCAAGCCGGTCACGCCGGAGACGGCGGCCAGCAAAGCAATGCCTGCGGTGGCGGTTTTTTGCACCATTTCGTAACTGGCGCGGCTGGTGATGAGAACAAAGCCGCTGCTGGTAGCCAAACCGGATCGCAACAACGCGCCTATCAGCTTGTCGAGGGCGTTATGGCGACCCACGTCTTCGCGAATCAGTTCGATATGGCCGTCCGCCGTACACCAGGCCGCGGCGTGCGTCGCTCCGGTCACAGCCAACAACACCTGATGGTCACGCAAACTTGCCGCCGCCCGGGCCACCGCTGCTGAATTAAAACAGCGGGCCTCCGTCAATGGCCGGAGCGTTCGCACCGCGTGCGCCAGACTCTCGGTACCACACAGGCCGCAACCGGTGCGGCCGGTCAGATTGCGCCGCATTTCCTTCAGCCGGGCAAAGCACGATGCCGCAATAGTGAGGTGAACGGTGCAGCCCGGCGCGCCTGAGCTCCAGTCGCAGTCATAAATTTGCGATGGTGTGTCCACAATACATTCGGTCAAGGCAAAGCCGTAGGCGAAGTCCTCCAGATCAGCCGGTGTCGCCATCATCACGGCATGCGACACGCCGTTGAACTCCAACGCCACCGGCACCTCTTCTGCCACGCGGTCTGGCCCTTGCGAACGGCTCCCAGTGTGAATCCTGCTGACTTCAAGCGCGCGGTACGCTTGAGCAGCGGGCAATGGGAGCACAGCCATGTCCATGGTGGCCGGGTCAATGAACAGGACCAGACAAGACTGGCTCCAGCGGCAGCACCGCTTGCGCCAGCGCCAACTGCTCGGCGTTGAATCTGGAATACGACTTTTGCCACTCTGACGGTTGCGCCACCGGCATCACTTGCACGGCGGTGACTTTGTATTCCGGGCAATTGGTGGCCCAGTCGGAGTTGTCGGTGGTGATCACGTTGGCACCCGACTCCGGGAAGTGGAAGGTGGTGTAAACCACGCCCGGCTGAATGCGTTCGGTCACCACGGCGCGCAACACGGTTTGCCCGGCGCGGCTGTCAATGCCTACCCAGTCATTTTGTTCGATGCCACGTTCCTCTGCATCGTGCGGATGGATCTCCAGCCGGTCTTCGCTGTGCCACTGGTTGTTTTCGGTGCGCCGGGTTTGTGCACCCACGTTGTACTGACTCAGGATGCGACCAGTGGTCAATATCAAGGGGTATTTGCGCGTGACCTTTTCATCGGTCGCCACGTATTGCGTATTGAAAAATTTGCCCTTTCCGCGCACAAACTTATCAATGTGCATGAGCGAGGTGCCACCTTCGACCGTATTCTCGTTGCATGGCCACTGCACGCTGCCCAGTCGCTCTATTTTTTCGTAGGTCACGCCGTGAAATGAGGGCGTAAGCGCCGCAATTTCCTGCATGATTTGTTCAGGGTGCGTGTAACTCATGGGGTAGCCCAGCGCGTTGGACAGCTTCATGGTGGCTTCCCAGTCACCCACGCCAGACAGCGGCGGCATGACTTTGCGTACGCGCGAGATGCGCCGCTCGGCATTGGTGAAGGTGCCGTCCTTTTCCAGAAACGAGCTGCCCGGCAGCAACACGTGGGCGTACTTGGCGGTTTCGTTCAAAAAGATGTCCTGCACCACAATGCATTCCATTTTTTCAAGGGCAGAGACCACGTGCTGGGTGTTGGGGTCAGACTGCACGATGTCTTCACCGACGCAATACAAACCCTTGAAGGTGCCATCCAGTGCGGCATCAAACATGTTCGGAATGCGCAGACCAGGCTCGGGGTTGAGCGTGACACCCCAGGCGGCGTTGAACTGCTCGCGCACCGCCGTGTTGCCGATGTGGCGGTAGCCCGGCAGGTCATGCGGGAAGCTGCCCATGTCGCAACTGCCCTGCACGTTGTTCTGGCCGCGCAGCGGGTTTACACCAACCCCTTCGCGCCCGATCATGCCGCAGGCCATGGCCAGGTTACAGATACCAATCACCGTGGTCGAACCCTGCGCATGTTCGGTCACGCCCAAGCCGTAGTAAATGGCTGAATTGGGGCCACTGGCAAACAAGCGCGCCGCCCCACGCACCTCGGCCGCAGACACCCCGGTGACGGACTCAAAAGCTTCAGGAGAATTCTCGGGCTTGGCAACAAATTCACGCCATTCGTTGAAGCTCTTGGTGTCGCAACGCTCAGCCACAAAGGCTTCGTTGACCAGACCCTCGGCGACCACCACATGCGCCAGCGCCGTGATCATGGCCACATTGGTGCCGGGTTTGAGCGCCAGGTGGTGTGCTGCATGAATGTGCGGTGAACTCACCAGCTCGATCTCACGCGGGTCGACCACAATCAGTTTGGCCCCGCTGCGCAGGCGCTTCTTCAGGCGCGAGGCAAACACCGGGTGCGCTGCACTGGGGTTGGAGCCCATCACCAGCACCACGTCTGCGTGTTCGACCGATTTGAAGGTTTGTGTCCCCGCCGAGGTGCCAAAGGTTTCGCCCATGCCGTAGCCGGTGGGCGAATGGCAAACGCGGGCACAGGTGTCCACATTGTTGTTGCCAAAGGCGGCGCGAATGAGCTTTTGCACCAGGTAAACCTCTTCATTGGTGCAGCGCGAGGAGGTGATGCCGCCAATTGCATCCTTGCCGTCTGTGGCCTGAATGCGCTTGAACTCGCTCGCCGCGTAGCTGATCGCTTCATCCCAGCTCACTTCCTGCCAGGCGTGGGTGATGCTCTTGCGAATCATGGGTTTGGTAATGCGGTCCTTGTGCCGGGCGTAGCCCCATGCAAAACGGCCCTTGATGCAGGCGTGGCCTTCATTGGCTTTGCCGTCTTTCCAGGGCACCATGCGCACCACCGTGTTGCCCTTCATCTCGGCCTTGAAGCCGCAACCGACACCACAGTAGGCACAGGTGGTGATGGCGCTGTGTTCGGACTGCCCCAACTCGATCACGGTTTTTTCCTGCAAGGTGGCGGTGGGGCAAGCCTTGACGCAAGCCCCGCAACTGACGCATTCACTTTCCATAAAAGGCTGGTCTTGCCCGGGCGACACCCGCGAGGCAAAACCGCGCCCGGAAATCGTCAAGGCAAAAGTGCCCTGGATTTCTTCACAGGCGCGCACACAGCGGTTGCAGACAATGCACTTGCTTGCGTCATAAGTGAAGTAAGGGTTGGACTCGTCTTTTTTGCTGTTGCAGTGGCTGACCCCGTCCTGGCCGTAGCGCACCTCGCGCAAGCCGGTCACACTGGCCATATCCTGCAACTCGCAATCTCCACTGGCGGCACAGGTCAGGCAGTCCAGCGGGTGGTCAGAAATATAGAGTTCCATGACGCCCTTGCGCAGGGCCTGCAACTTGGGGGTTTGGGTGCGCACTTTCATGCCATTTTCTGCGGGCGTGGTGCACGATGCCGGAAAGCCTTTGCGGCCTTCAATTTCAACCAGGCACAGCCGGCACGAACCAAAGGGTTCCAGGCTATCGGTAGCGCAAAGTTTGGGTACTTTGATGCCGGCATCGACCGCAGCGCGCATCAGGGATGTGCCCGCCGCGACGGTGACGCTTTCGCCGTCAATTTCAAGAGTGACTTCCTGCTTTGACTCGCGCCGCGGGGTGCCGTAGTCGGTTTCTTTCAAGTGTTCAAGCATGCTGTTCTCCTGATGGTCGACGGTCAAGCCGCCTGGGCAACTGGCGCGGTCAGGCCAAAATCTTGCGGGTAATAGTTCAGTGCCGACAGCACCGGGTTGGGGGTCAGCCCACCCATGGCGCACAGCGAGCCGTGCGTCATGGTGTCGCACAAATCGCGCAGCAGCACTTCTTGCTGCGCAGAATCGATACCGCTGGTAAGCCGATCAATCACCTCCACACCCCGGGTCGAACCGATGCGACAGGGCGTGCATTTGCCGCACGACTCAATGGCGCAAAACTCCATCGCGTAACGCGCCAATTTGGACATGTCAGCGGTGTCGTCATGCACCACAATGCCGCCGTGCCCGACCGTGATGCCCACGGCGGCATAGGCATCGTAGTCCATCGGCACATCCCAATAGCGCTCCGGCACATAGGCACCCAGCGGTCCACCCACCTGCACCGCCTTGATCGGCCGACCCGATGCACTGCCGCCGCCAAAGTCATACATAAGCTGGCGCAAGGTGATGCCAAACGCTTTTTCAATCAGGCCACCGTGTTTGACATTGCCAGCGAGCTGAAACGGCAAGGTGCCATTGGAACGACCCACACCGTAGTTCTTATAAAACGCCGCACCACGCGCCAGGATGATCGGCACCGAGGCAAAGGTGATCACGTTGTTGATCACGGTGGGTTGGCCAAACAAGCCTTTGAGTGCCGGAATCGGCGGCTTGGCGCGGACCACGCCGCGCTTGCCTTCAATGCTCTCCAGCATGGCAGTTTCTTCACCGCACACGTAGGCCCCGGCGGCTTTGCGCACTTCCAAATGGAAAGTTTTGCCGGACTTCAAAATGTCCGCCCCCAAAAACCCCGCAACAGTCGCTTTGAGGATCGCCTCGCGCATGGTGGCTACCGCGTGCGGGTACTCTGAGCGGATATAGACGTAGCCCTGCGTCGCACCCGTGGCGATGGCGGCAATGGTCATACCCTCGATCAGCATGAAGGGGTCGCCCTCCATCGTCATGCGGTCTGAATAGGTGCCCGAGTCGCCTTCGTCGGCGTTGCACACAATGTATTTTTGCGGGGCCTGTGCCGCGGCCACCGTTTTCCACTTGATGCCGGCCGGAAACGCGGCACCACCGCGCCCGCGCAAGCCCGAGTCCAGCACCTGCTGCACCACGTCGACCGCACTCAAGTTGAGCGAGCGACGCAATCCGGCAAAGCCGTCGTGCGCTTGGTAGTCGGCCAGTGACAGCGGGTCGGTCACACCCATGCGGGCAAAAGTTAGCCGCTCTTGCTGTTTCAAATAGGGGATGTCGTCAACCAACCCCTGTTTCAAAGTGTGGTCTGCACCGGTTTGAAACTGGGCATCAAACAAACCCGCCACGTCCGCAGCGCCCACCGGCCCATACGCCACGCGGCCTGCGGCGGTTTGCACCTCCAGCAGCGGTTCCAGCCAGAACATGCCGCGTGCACTGTTGCGCACCAGGTCAATGTCCAGGCCACGCTGCTTGGCCTGTATAAGCAGTTCAGCGGCAACCTCGTCGGCACCGAGCGCCACCGCGGCCGAGTCACGCGGCACAAAAATCTTGATGCTCATGCCTCGCTCCTGGCTGGTGCGACCAGGCGGTCAAATTTGGCGGCATCCACCCGGGCGTGCAGCTTGTCATCCACCAGCATGGCGGGCGACGACGCGCACAAGCCCAGGCAATATACCGGCTCCAACGTGACGGCACCATCGGCGGTGGTGCCGCCCTGCGTTTGTAGGCGACTACAGGCATGAGCCCACAGTTTGTCAGCTCCCATCGACTGGCAGGCTTCAGCGCGACAAATCTGCACCGTTTGTTTGCCTGCCGGCTCATGGCGAAAGAAATGGTAAAAAGTCACCACGCCATGCACCTCCGCGCGCGACAAATTGAGCTGTTGAGCGATGTCCGCCATGGCCTGCGCCGGTACGAAGCCCACCGCCTGCTGGATGTCGTGAAGAATGGGAAGCAAGGCCCCGGGCATATGCTTTTTGGCAGTGACCAAATGATGGATGGTTTGCCGAATCGTTTCAGTTATCATGCGCGCCGTTGCCTCATATTGATGCCCACTTGAGATGGAATGAGGACAGTGTCAGGGAGCGCTCAGGCTCTTGGCAAGTTGTTTCTGAACATCGTTCCATTCAAAAAATGAATGTATGAAACAAGATGCATAGTTGCGCCAAAATTGTGAATCTGGCACCTTCAATACAACAATTCGATCACAGGTCAGACGAATATGTATGCTTGGCAATATGCGCCAGCCATGCGGGCTCCTTGGCCATCGACAGGGTGACACGCATGGCGTTGGAGGGTCGGTCTGTGCTGGCGAATATGAATCCGATCGGAACGACCACTTCGGGTGCAACCAATGGCACCGCCTCCAGTTCCGGATAACCGCGCAACACCGCGACCAGTGCACCGGGCAGAATGCTGCACACTTCACCCTCCAGAACGATCAGGCCTAGCGTCAAAATGGAGTTGGTTTCAATCACGGGTTTGACATTGATGCCCAACTGCCTGAAGGTCGAATCGACAATGGTGCGGTTGTGCATTTCCGGGGTCAGCAGACAAAACGGCAGTTTGGATGCCATTTCCCAGGACATGGGGCGAACCACCCTTCGCAAGTTTGACCTGGCTGGTTTGATGGCTCGCCGCAGGAAGAAATAGCGTTCTGTGTATTGCCCAAGGGGAGTCAATTTCGCCGCTCGTGACTTGAGCCGGTCAGTGTACCCAAACCCAAGATCCACCGTCAGGTTATCCAGGCCAGCCTCGATTTCTTGTGAGCTCATGGATCGCACTGTCAACGACAAGCCGGGGTAGCGCGCTTGCAATTGACCGGCAAAGCGCGCGGCAATCGGCATCGCTGAAGGCACCGTCCCCAAAGTGAGCGCGCCTACCGGCTGTTCCGACTTGCCTTTGAGATCTTGCAGCAGTAGCTCTTGCTCATGCAGCATGCGCTGGGCACTGACAAAAATCCGTTCGCCCTCAGGCGTAAAGCTCTCAAATGCACGCCCCCGTTTGACAATGGCAGTACCAAACTCTTCTTCCAATGCCCGGATCGCGTTGGAAAAAGCTGGCTGTGTGATGCAGCAAGCATCGGCGGCACGGCCAAAGTGTTTGTACTGGTGCAGGGCAGCCAGGTAGCGCAGGGAGGTGAATAAATTCATGCGTGGCGTTCAAGCATTGCAGTACGGCATCTGGCGGCACTGCCAGGCGCATGGTGTCGTTGCAAAACGTTTGTGCAGCCAAGCTGCGTGTCGTGCTGACGCACGAGGGCACGCTTTGCGGCTAGGACAGCCTCCTGTCAGCACTCGCCATAAACTGAACATTGCCAATTTCCGCTTCCCAAAGTGGGCATCCCTTGGTTTGGTTCCCTGAAATAACCCAACGCGCTTCAGCATCTGCTCGCAGCGTAAAACTGCACCCGGTTTCGCCCACCCTCCTTGGCCCGGTACATCGCGGCATCTGCCTCTTTGAGAATATCTTCCTGGGCTTCCTCAAGCCCGCAAAAAACTCTTACACCAATACTGGCAGTACAGTGGTGCGTCACGATGACATCGGCCAGGTCTTCGTGCTTGACGCGCAGCACATAAGTCTCAGCCAAGCTGCTGCGGATTTTCTCAGCAACGCTCAGCGCTTGCGCTTCCGAGCAGTCTTTGTCGTTATCGAGTTCACCCAACAGAACGACAAACTCGTCACCACCGACACGCGCAACGCTGTCAATCTGGCGCACACAGCTTGTCATGCGTCGGGCCACTTCGATCAACAGCAGATCACCCACCTCGTGCCCGTGACTGTCGTTGAGTGGTTTGAAGTTGTCGAGGTCGATAAACATCAGCGCTCCATAGCGACCACTGCGTTGGCTCGCCGCCATGACCAAGCGCAAACGGTCATCCAGCAGACGTCGGTTGGGCAGGCTGGTGAGGAGGTCGGTCATCGCGAGCTGCTTGAGCATCGCATTGGCTTGCGACAATGCGAGCGTGCGCTCGGCGACCTTCGCTTCAAGCGACTGGTTTAACTTGCGCAGCTCACGGTTGCGCTGGTTGATCTGCTGAAACAAGCCATTGAGTGCCAACAGCAGCGGCTCGGTGGCACCCTCCTGCACTTCCTGATCGATCAAATAGGCTTGTTGCGCACTTTGACCGGCTGCAACTGCCGCCATCTGCCGCGCCATCGATTGATCGGTGCCCAAAATGTGGTACGCCAACCAGTAAGTAAGAAATTTAAGCAAATGCTCGGCCTTGGTTTGCCCCAGGTCCAGCCCGGCTTTCATCAAAGTGACTTCTTGCAAAAAGTCGTCATGAACGCGCTTGTGCAGCCCGAAGTGGCGCTGATCCAGCCCGGCTTGCGACATCAGCAGCTCTTCTTCGTCAAAGTGGTAATGCGCGTAGGCCGTCAGCTCTTGCAAAACAGTTTCCATGTCCTTGCTGCTGACACCCTGGCCGATGGTGAGCAACTCGCCATAGTGATTGATCAGATCGACCAAGGCGTGATGCTGCTGATCCACCGTGGGCAACCCAGTCTCGTAACACTTGCCCCAATCGAACGATGCCATCTGATATCCTTAGCCACGTGGGTCAAAGCGTGGTGAATGCTTGACCATCCAGGGTTTCATGGGGAGGTCTTCCTTGATCAAATGTCCAAGTAACCAGTCGCGTAAAAAGGCAGTGAACTTGGCCACCGTCGCCTCGGTCCAGCCAGTGCCAATCTCTTCTTTGAATTTGACCAAACTTGCCACCAGCCTGGTGTGCGACTCATGCAATTTATCGGCATCGGGGTAACCAACTGCCTTGGCAACCAACTCCTCGCGTGCAAAGTGACTTTGACCATAAACTGCCAGTTCTGCAAGCACCGCGTTCAACTCGATTTGACTATTTGCCTTCATGCTGACTTCAGCACGATTTACGATTTCAATCAAATACTTGTGATCCGCGTCGATCAGATCATTGCCTACACTGAGTTGCTCACGCCATTGCAGTCCCATGATGATTCCTGGTGGTTTGCGCACCGAGTTTAACGCCCAAAAAAAAGCCACCCGAAGGTGGCGTTCTTTTAAACCCGGAGGTTTATTTCTTGACGGCAGCAGCGCCTGCGTCAGCGGCCTTTTTGGCAGCATCGTCAGCGGCCGGAGCGGCAGCCGGCGCAGCAGCGGAAGCGTCAGCAGCAGGTGCCGAAGCCGCTGGAGCAGGAGCGGGCGCGGGAGCAACAACGGGAGCCGGTGCAGGAGCGGGTGCTTCTTCTTTTTTACCACAAGCAACCAAAGCGGTGGCAGCAATGATTGCGGCCAAAACGAGCAACTTATTCATTTGAAAATTTACCTAGTATGTTAAACAAAAAACAATTTCCGGAAATTGCCAATGCGGAAAAACCGCACAAACCAAGCAAAAATAACTCGAGCTCTTTTTGCTTCGGCGCTGATTGTAGTACAGAAAAACAGCCTGGCATCAAGCGTCAAACGCTCGCCAGCTGTGTGTCGGCTTGCATTGCCTCAGGCCCCATCAAAAGCTGCCGGGCGGGACTCTTTCCGTCGCGGATGTCTGTCGTCGGGCACACCTGGCTTGTCGTGCTCTGCTGCCGGCTCGGCTTCATGCTGGTGCGGTCGCACCGGAGCCGGAAATTTGGCAGCTGGTTTTGCCTGCGGTGGCTGCGAATGCGATGCGGGCAGCACACTCGGTGGTGCGCTGCGCGGCACAACGCGGGGCGACGGACGCTTCTCGGGACCACCCTCAACCCGGCGTGGGCCATGCGCGTCGGGCGTGAAGCGGGGCTTGTGCGTTTCTGGCCCGGCAACAAAATGCGGCCGGGTCTGCACCGGGCCGGGCAGCCAGGCCCAACGGCCTTGCAGATTGACCCAGCGGCCGTAATGTGACACGGCAAAACCCCAAGGCGCGTTATCGATCCAGGTCCAGCCCCAGGGTGCAATCCAGAGCCAATGACCGTCGCGGTAAGGAGCCCAACCGGCAGTCAGGCCATTGGGAACCCACACGTTGCCGTAAGTTGCATCCAGCCGCCAACTGCCGTGCACATCAAGGTCCTGGTAACCCACCACGGCGGGCGAAACGTAGCGCACCGAAACCGAGTTGTCGTACACCCGGTCACGCTCGGCGCTCCAGCCGTCAAGTGCATCCAGTGGTGACAATGCCAGAAATTCGTTGTCGCGCAAATCAGCACCACGGAAGCGATAGCGCTGCTGCGCATCGATCTGATAAATGGCGCCTTCACCAGCCGCCTGCGCCTGCCCCTTGCGAACCGTGACTTCAGTCACGCGGTTGTCTGGATCGGCCCAGACCCGGTAGCTGCCGGGTTGTTGCAGCGTCAAAGTCAAGTTGGGTGTGACAATTTGCAACATGGATCCGTCCACCAGTTCATTGACTCGGATACTCAATCTGCCGCTGAGCAATTGCCATTGGGCGTAGCGGCTGTCGCTTTGCAGCAACATGATTTGCGTGTTGCCACCCAGACGGATCAGATTTCTGCCGTCCTGAACCTCGGCCAAGCCACCCGGGGCAACACGCAGTTGTTCACCACCGCTGAAGGGGCGATTCAAACTTGCAGTGACCCAGTGGTTGTTGGCGACTTCGGAAAAGCTGACCGCACCCTGCGCGTAGCCCAGGCGCACCACGCGCAACGACTCGGCACTGGCGGTGCCAGCACCCATGAGCGCGCCCAGCGTCAGGCAAGAAGCAAGCAAGCAAAACCTCGACAATGACTTCGCAATCACGATAGCCTCCGGCAAACCGACCCAGCCTGAAGTGACCGGGACAACACCTCAACGCTTCCACGGGTAAATTCGACGGCCGCACTTACTTTCGGTTGCACAACATTGTCAGGTTTCCTTGGAAATTTTGATACTGGGAAACTTGGCCGAGTAATCCTTGTTCTTGACCGCAATCGACAACGCCACCTTGCGCGCCACCGCTTTGTAAATGGCTGCCACTTCGCTGTCGGGGTCGGACACCACGGTCGGTTTGCCACTGTCAGCCTGCATGCGAATGTGCATGTCGAGCGGCAGTGCGCCGAGATAATCAATGGCAAATTCGGCGGCCATTTTCTTGCCCCCGTCGGCACCAAAAATAGCTTCGACGTGGCCGCAGTTGCTGCACACGTGGGCCGCCATGTTTTCCACCAGTCCCAAAATCGGAACGCCAACTTTCTCGAACATCTTGATGCCTTTGCGGGCATCGAGCAGTGCAATGTCCTGCGGTGTGGTCACCACCACCGCTCCGGTCATCGGCACCCGCTGCGACAGCGTCAGCGCGATGTCACCAGTGCCCGGTGGCATATCAACAATCAGGTAGTCCAGATCGCGCCAATTGGTCTGGCGCAGCAATTGCTCCAACGCTTGCGTGGCCATCGGGCCACGCCAGATCATGGCCTCATCCTGGGGCACCAAAAAACCGATCGACATCACCTGCACGCCGTAGTTTTCCATCGGGTCCATGGTTTTCCCGTCCTGGCTTTGCGGCTGCCCGACAATGCCCATCATGGTCGGGATGCTGGGGCCGTAAATGTCAGCATCGAGCAGACCCACGTTGGCACCTTCCGCCGCCAGTGCCAACGCCAGGTTGACCGCCGTGGTGCTCTTGCCCACGCCACCTTTGCCCGATGCCACGGCCACGATGTTTTTCACCTTGGGCAGCAATTGCACGCCGCGCTGCACGGCATGCGCCACGATGGCAGTGCGCACATTCACCGACACATTGCCAACCCCTGGCAGGCTCTTGGCGGCAGCGATCAGGCTCTTGCGAAAACCGGCGATCTGGCTATTGGCGGGATAAGCCAGTTCCAGCTCAAACGCCACGTCACCCTCATTGAACGTTACGTTCTTGATCGCCTTGGCCGACACAAAATCGTGCCCCGTGTTGGGATCGACCACGCTCTTGAGTGCATCCATCAAAATCTGTTCTGTCACTGCCATTGAATTCTCCTGAAAGCGCGAGTTTAGCGGGGCCGGTTTGACCTTGCCCCGGCCATGACCTTGTTCACGCCAGCCCATCAGGGTTTCCCCCGTGCGTGGGTTGGAACTCAGCGATCGATAATGCTGTCATGCCTCACGACACTTCCGCGGCCATCACTACCGGGCTGTTGCTGACCGGCGGCGGTGCCCGCGCTGCTTACCAGGTTGGTGTGCTCGAAGCAATCGCCGACATCCGCATCGCTGCGGGTCAGTTGCACCAGGGCAACCCGTTCCCTATCATTACCGGCACTTCGGCTGGTGCCGTCAATGCCGCCGCGCTGGCCTGTGGCGCAGACGATTTCGATGGCACGGTGCGACGCATCTCCAGAGTCTGGAACAACATCCACGCCGACCAGGTCTATCGGTCTGATTCATTCAGCATGCTGCGCTCGGGTGCCACCCTGCTCGGCTTGCTGGCGCTGGGCTGGCTGTTGGCGCGCTGGCGGCACAAAAAACCAAAATCGCTGCTAGACAACGCGCCGCTGGCGGAGCTGCTCAAACAAATCGTTCCACTCAAGCGCCTGCCTTATTTGATTCGCAAAGGCCACTTGCAGGCGCTGGCCATCACCGCGTCCAACTACAACACCGGCGAGCACATCACTTTTTTTGATGGCAACAAACGCATTCTGCCGTGGGTACGCTCACAGCGGCGCTCGGTGCGCGACCGCATCACGCGCGCCCACCTGCTGGCATCGGCCGCAATTCCGTTTGTCTTTCCGGCCATTGCGCTCAAGCTCGACGGCCAGACCCAATATTTTGGCGATGGCTCGATGCGCCATTCGGCACCGGTAGCAGGTGCCATCCATCTGGGATCAACACGCATCCTGGTCATTGGTGCCGGGCGCATGCACGAGCCCAAAGGCGAACGCCGCGCCAATGACAACGGACACTACCCGTCGCTGGCGCAGATCGCCGGCCATGCGCTGTCCAACATCTTTCTGGACGGCCTGGCAGTCGATGTGGAGCGCATGCGCCGCATCAACCACACGCTGTCACTGGTGGCACCCGAGCTGATGGCAGCCAGCGCATTGCGCCCGGTGGAACTGTTGATCATTGCGCCTTCGCAGCGGCTCGACACGATCGCTGCACGCCACGTCAACGAGTTGCCGCCGGCCGTGCGCACCATGCTCGGTGGCGTGGGCGTGTCAACCGACAAGGCCGACATCAAAGGCGGCGCACTGGCCAGCTATTTGCTGTTTGAAAACGGTTACACGCAGGAGCTGATGGCGCTGGGCTACGCCGACGCGATGCGCCAGCGCGCCGAAGTCTGTGCCTTCTTTCACTGGACGGATGCCCAGGCCGAGGCCGCCGCCGCCCCACTACCGGGAAGAAGGCAGGAGCGCCGCCGCGATCCGATGCGTTTGCGCTAAGTAACAATCACTTCCAACCCTTTCTTACCAAGGATCTGTAAAAGCTCCGCTACCGCACCGCTGGGGCGCTTGAATGTACCTTGGCAACGGGTCAGGATGGTCTCGCGGCTCAACGCAACGCTGGCATTGAGCGGGCGACTTGCACGGCACCAATTAGCGTGAGTGTCCCTTCTATTCACGATATTCGCTCGCGGCCGTGACATCGAACTGCGTTGCGCGGACTCGATTGACGACACTGGCTCGCAGATGACCGGCGACCGCCTTGGCCGTGGCATCGAACTGCGTTGCGGTGGGTGAAAGGAATGTATTCGTTTTCATTTTTGGCCCCACTC
>JAVHQY010000073.1:0-4010 GCA_036171375.1 Rhodoferax sp.
CGCGGTCAGCGTAATCGTTTGATTGGAAAACGATACAAACTCGACATTTTTCAGTGTGTCAGTACCGTCCGTAGGCCACCGGCATCCCCAACGGTGTTGGCGGTGTCGGCTACAGAGATGCGGATGTCGCCGACCTGGCCCAAGGCGGCTGGGCGCAGCAGCGCCTGCTGACCAACGCGCCACGCGCTGTCAGCCAAAGCGATTTAAGCCAGCTTTATCGCGACGCGATGCGCTATTGGTAGTTGGCCAGGTGCAGTCCCTGCCACAGCGGAATCACAGCGTAAAGGTAAAGTCCGTCAGCAGGGCACCCGGTGTGCGCGAGCCGCCCAAGGCCCGCTGGTAATAAGTTTCCACTGCCGGGTCGATCTCAAGCTCGCGGGTGAGCGCGAGCAATTTCGGCCCGAGCGCAGCAAACAGGCTTTCATCCCAGCGCAAATTGTTGATCGGGCCGCGAATCTCGCCGCCCTCGACCCAGAAGCAGGCATAGCGCGTCATGCCGGTAACGCGCGCCGAGACCTGATCACTCCAGTTGAGGTAATGCAGGTTGGACAAATACAGGCCGGTGCCGATGGCTTTCAAAACGTTCTCGACTGCCAATTCTCCGGCTGCAACGTCCATGGCGCGCGGCGCCTCCGACTCGGCCGCAGCATTGGCTTTCAGGCCGTACTCCTTGGCAGAGCGCGAGCTGACCAGCAGGTTTTTGAGTTCACCCTGCTCGATCAAGGGCAGGGTCGTGGTTGCGACTTCACCCAGGCCATTGAAGCGTGGTGTCAATCCCAGGCCAAAATTTTCATTGATGCAGAGCATGGGCGACAGGCGGGTTTCACCTTCCGCCAGCTTTTTAAACGGACTGCGACCCTGCTTCCAGGCTGCCGCCGAAAGCGCATTCCAGCCCAGCATGCCGAGCAAATCAGAAAAAGCGCGCGGTGCCAGATAGGTGCGGTATTTCCCGGCCTTGACGTCTTGCACCGGTCTGCCCAGCAGTTGCAGCAGCAGCTTGGTCTGGGCCAGATTGGCGGCCCAGGCGGCGGCATCCCAATGGCTGCCGGCATAACTTCCCTTGGCCGCTTTGGTGCCGTCGTACAAGGAGTAGTCGAAGAAGAAGGAATCGGTCGCGAACCAATGGCTTTGGCCCTCGGAATTGCGATTGCCACGCAGCACCGTGCCGCCAGCATAGAGACCGACCAGATCGCAGCCTTCGGCCGACGTGACAACAGCGTTGACCACGTCTGGCGCCGTCAGCAAAACGCCTTTGAATTCTTCAGCGCTGCTGCCGTTGTTTTGCATCGGCACCTGATTCGGATCAATGGGCAGCACGGCAATTTCAACACGGCAATTTGTGAGCAGCGCAGTCATGGCGTCGCAATCGATGCTCACCACACCGGTCAGGCTGCGCGCTTGTTCTGCCGTGCGGCCCCGGCTTTGCAGGCGCAGGGCGAGCTGGATTTGCGTCACGTCGGTATTCTGGCGCACGCGGTTGCCGTTGAAGCGCACGTACAGCGAGTCTTCCGCCGTGAGATTGAGAGTGGCTTCCTCACCCGCATGGAGTTGGCCCAGCAGGTGATCTGCAACCCGGTCAAAAAGCTGACGAACCTGAGCGCTGAAGTTGCGGCTGTTCATGATTGGCCCCCGAACACTTCGACGTCGCGAAACAGGCAGGCCGGTGACGAATGTCCGACGCGAATCACCTGGTTGGGTTCGCCCTTGCCGCAAAAAAGTGTGCCGCAGGTGCTGACCTCGCGGCCCACGCCGGCCAGTCGATTCCAGAAATCCACCGTAACACCCCGGTAATTTGGATTGCAAACGACTGCGCCAAGTCGGCCATCTTTAATCAATTGACCACGCTCGCAGCCGAACTGGAATTTGTTGCGGTAATCGTCGATCGACCAGGATCGATTGGTGCTCATCAGGATGCCGTTTTGCACGCCACCGATCAGCTCCTGCAAGGTTGAAGTTCCGGCTTCAAGATTGATGTTGGCCATGCGATCAATCGGTGCCCGGTTCCACGCTGCCGAGCGAAAATTCGCCACGCCCGGCAGGCCGGAGCGCTGCTGCGATTCGAGCGAGCCCAGGCCTCGTTTCAAAACGCCTTTTTCAATCAGAAATTCGCGCCGGGCCGGGTTGCCACCATCGTCGAAAGCGTAGCTGGCAAGGGATGCGGTTTTGCTCGGATCAAACGTGATGTTCATCAAGGCCGAGCCATACTGCAAACTGCCAAAATCAGCCGGTTTCACAAAGCTCCAGCCGGCGTAATTGCGTTCGTCGCCAAGGATACGGTCGAGCTCCAGTGGATGACCAATCGACTCATGAATCTGCAACATCATCTGGTCGGGCAGCAGTAGCAAATCCATTCGGCCCGATGGGCAGTTGGGCGCTGCCAGCAGCTCCAGCGCTTCGCCTGCAATGCGCTGCGCTTGCTCGGTAAAGGTCTGGCGATCGAAGGCTTCACCACCAAACTGGCCGCAGTGCGACCAACTGCGGGTTTGCGACTGGACTCCTTGCGCGGCGGTGGCGGCCAACTCGATGTCCACCATGTCAAAGTGCTGACGTATCTCCGTGCCGTTGGACGAGAAGTAATCAATCTCGGTTTGGATCGTGGTCGCGCGTGCGCAGCGGTTCAACACCAGGTCGGAGACTTGCATCGCCAGGGACGCGGCCAGCAGGCAGTCGGTGATCTCGGTCAGCGTGGTGTCGTCCAGCTTTTTTTGGTACGGGCTTTGGTACTGCCCTTGCGCCAACGGACGCGCGCTCAGGGAGAACTCGTGCACCTTGTGGCCGCTGGTGGCTCGGCCGGTGGCTGTGGCACGCTCAAACGCGCGCTTTAAACCGGCAGCACTGGTGTCGGCCGTTGCGGCATACGCAAAGTGGCCATCAACCAACACCTCGCACATCACCCCTGAGTCAAGAGTGCTTTCGTTCTTCTCGGGACGGTCATTGCGCACCTCACGGCGGCGCGTGGTCTCGCGCGAGTAACGCAGACCGGCCCAGTCGGCGGATTGACGGGCCTGCTTGAGCGCGTTTTGCGCGGTGTGGATTGAGTTGGACATAAATTTTGTTTGCTGTGGGCGATTCGCACCAGGGCAGCAGGTTGCAGGAGGCCCCGGACTTTAGCAGCTTGGAAAAAGATCGGTGGTGGCCATGGAGTATTCAGACCCCTTGATATACACTTGATATCTACCATTGCCGAGGCCACCATGAAAATCACTTACGACTCACCCGCTCGCGCCAAATTGTTTATGCATGGTCGCAGCCAGGCAGTGCGATTGCCAAAAGAATTTCGTTTTGAAGGCACTGAGGTTTATGTGCGGCGCGTTGGTGCTGATGTGGTGTTGAGCAGCCGCCCCAAAGCGACCATGCAGAGCCTGCTGGATGCAGTGGCTGAATTTGAACCCGGCTTTGCCATGGAACGCGCACAGCCCACGCAGACAGATTTGCGCGACACGTTGTTTGCGCCTGCCAAGCACTGATCCAGATCATGCAAATTACATCATCGGCTTCGCCTGTGCGCTATTTGCTTGACACCAACATCTGCATCTACGTGATCAACGTGCGGCCACCCGCCGTACTGGAACGCTTTCAGGCGCACGAAATCGACGGCCTTGGCATTTCAGCCATCACCGCCAGCGAGTTGTACTGGGGGGTTTGCAAAAGCGGCTCGGTGCGCAACCGCACGACACTGGAGAAATTTTTGTCCCCACTGACCATCGTTGACTACGACCTGAAGGCCGCGCAACACTATGGTGAATTGCGGGCTTATCTGGAGAAGCAAGGCACGCCAATAGGCCCGTTAGATCAGCAGATTGCAGCGCACGCATTGGCGCTTGACATCACGCTGGTGACCAACAACGTGCGTGAGTTTGAAAGAGTACCTGGTTTGCGGGTTGAAAACTGGGTTTAACCTTGATCGAGGCGTTCTGCGCCAAGCGTAGCGTACCGTGGGCTCACATGTACGCCAATCCAGTCACCGCCAAACCCAACAGCCCGACCTGCGTCTGGTTGGCGCTGGATTC